>JAIYBU010000096.1 GCA_027488335.1 Cytophagaceae bacterium | reverse complement strand
TTGATAAAGAATCGTGCGTTCTACGCTTATCTCTTCTTGTTGTCGAATGTCTTCTCTTAGGATGTGCCATTTTACTATTAACAATTAACTATTTACAAAATTTATATATCTAAATTAATTAGTAGAAAGAGATTAGCTCAAAAGCCAATTCTTCATTATTAATTATTCATTCTTAATTTATTGAGAGCTGCCCAGCGTGGGTCTATTTCTTGCTCTTTTGGCTCATCGCTGGTCTCTTCTTCTTTTTCTGAAGTATAAACCAATAAGCCCTCTTCGTCAATATCGTCCTCTCTAAATTTTGGATGTAGCTTCTTCATGGGAAGCGAAACACAAATAAAATCATAGATGTGCTGTGCGATATTAATGGTGGCGGCTCCGTAAGGAATCATTTCGATTTCGTCGGTGATTTCTTCGTGACGGTCGCCAAACTTATAAATATATTTTTCTTCAACCTCTACTTCTTCATCAAAAAGCTCAAGGCTACGGTCGCAAGTTAATTCGATGGTTGCCGTAATAGCAAAGTCCAACTGAATCAAGGCTGAGTTTTTATTGAGCTTCACGATGGCCTTGAAATTGCCTTTCTTAATAAAGCTCTGCTCGAAAGCCCCAAAAAACTTATCATCGCCCTCAAATTCAAGCGTATGAACCTTTTCTTCGAGTCCTTGAATGTTAATGTCGTATTTTGATAGTATCTTGCCCACGTTTTCACAGAAAGGTTGCAAATTTACGGCTAATTTTGGAATTAAGAAAGTTTCTTAGAGAAAATGCTTAAAATACTTACTAATAATCGTTTATTTTTCATTATTTTCTTCGTTTGGGTGATTTTTGGGGCTATTTTGCAGCTACTTTTTTCGCCAACCGAGATAATGTTTTGGATAAACCGAAACCATACTTCGCTGTTAGATAGCTTTTTTTATTATGTAACGCTACTCGGCGAGGACACAATTTGGTTTTCCTTACTATGTTCTTTTACTTATGATAGCTATGTAAGGAAAAAAAATAGAAGCTATGCCATAAAAGTACTGCTAATTAGTTGGCTATCAAAAGTTTTGGTGTCGGTTTCGTTGAAAAATATCTTCAATTATCCACGACCAATTGAGGTTTATCGACATTCGAGCCAAGCCATTCACTTGGTTGATGGTGTAACGATGCACCATTGGCAGAGTTTTCCATCGGGGCATACCATGACGGCTTTTGCGTTTGCGTGTGTATGTTTGTTTGTTCAGAAAAAAATTTCTCCCTCAATTATTGCTTTGCTGCTTGCAATACTTGTAGGCTATTCTCGAATGTACCTTTTTCAGCATTTCCCGAGAGATGTTTTTGCAGGCAGTGTGCTGGGAGTGGGGGTTGTGATATCTGTTGTTTTCTTTTTAAAATCGAATAAAATAGTACCTTAAATTCGATTTCAGATACTTTGCCTTTATCTAAATTTTCACATATAAACACAAAATTTCTATGCAAAATCCTTTTCCACGCTTTTTTGAAGGTAACGAATACTTTATTGATGAAAAAGTAAACTTGCTTAAATTTGAAAATGAATACAAAGTGTATGATGGTGGCGGACAACAAATTGGTAGCGTTTTGCAGAAAATATCAATAGGACATAAAATATTGAGATTACTCGTAAATAAAAAGATGATGCCTTTTCATCTGGAAATTGTGGATATAAATGGAAATATTCAGGCTACTATTAGCAGAGGATGGACTTTTTGGATGTCGAAGATTCATGTACATGATTCGCTTGGAATGCACCTCGGAACAATCAGACAAAAGTTTACTTTTTTGAAACCAATTTTTCAGATTTTTGGCTCAATGGATAATCAAATAGCTGAAATCAGTGGCGATTGGGCTGCTTGGAATTTTTTGATTAAAGACCACAACGGAATACAAATTGGTACTATTGATAAACAATGGGCAGGTGCCATGAAAGAGGTTTTTACCAGTGCCGACAAGTACAACGTATCTATCGTTCCCGCTGTGATTGAAGATAAAAATAAAATAGTAATTGTGGCTACGGCAATCACTATTGACATGGTTTTAAAAGAAACTAACTAATTGGTGTCAAATACTTTCAAAAGGAATAAATTTTTAAATTTTAATTCCCCTTTTGGGGACGGTCCGACGATTCGGTGGGAGTCATGTTTTACTCAAAACGAGATTTACAATTTCAATTATTTGAAGTACTTGATAGTGAGTCACTTAACAAGTACGAATATTTTCAAGACCATAACCGAGAATCGTTTGATATGGTGCTTGAAGCGGCCGATGGCATAGCTACAAAAATGCTGTTTCCATTATTAACAGAAATGGACAGAAAAGAGCCGCAGTTGGTCGATGGCAAAATCAGAATTCACGAAGGCATGAAACCCATCATCAAAAAAATGGGTGAAGATGGTTGGGTAAATGCGGCTTTTCGCTATGATGAAGGTGGTCAGCAATTGCCAACGACCATTCTGAATGCTGCTGGGTTTATTTTTCAAGCAGCTAATTACTCTTCGAGTATTTTCTCGTTTATGAGTGGTGGCTCGGCTAATCTGATTCGTACGTTTGGTTCGCAAGAGTTGATTGATAGATTCACGCCCGATATGTATTCGGGTAAATGGCAGGGAACAATGGCCTTGACCGAACCCGATGCAGGAAGCTCCCTTTCTGATATTTCGACGAGTGCCGAACCAACCGAAACAACGGGCGTTTACAGAATAAAAGGACAGAAAATCTATATTTCGGCGGGCGACCACGATGCTTGCGAAAATATCATTCACCTCATGCTTGCTAAAATAAAAGGTGGGCCGATTGGAGCAAAAGGAATTTCTCTTTTTGTAGTACCACAGAAACGCCCTGAAAATGGTGAATTGATTGATAATGATGTAATTACGGCTGGAATTTTTCATAAAATGGGCTACAAAGGAGCTCCGATTGCTCATTTGAGTATTGGCTCGAATGATGGTGCTTTGGGCTACTTAGTGGGCGAACCGCACAAAGGTTTGAGTTATATGTTTCAGCTTATGAACGAAGCTCGTATCAGTGTAGGGCTAAACGCTACTGCCATCGGTACGGCTGCTTATCATACTTCGTTGGCGTATGCAAAAGAGCGTCCGCAAGGCAGAAAGATTTCGGAGAAAGACCCAACTAAGCCACAGACCACGATTATCAATCATGCTGATGTGAAACGAATGTTATTGTTTCAGAAATCGGTCGTTGAGGGTTCGTTGGCTCTGTTGTTGTTTTGTAGTAAATTATCAGATTTGATTCATGTAGAAGAAGGTGAAGCAAAAGAACAAGCAAGCTTATTGCTTGATTTGCTTACGCCAGTGGCTAAATCATATCCATCGGAAATGTGTTGCCTTTCGACGAGTGCGGCAGTGCAGGTGTTGGGTGGAGCTGGTTATACAACCGATTTTACGGTCGAGCAATATTATCGTGAGGCTCGTATTCACCCGATTCATGAAGGTACGACTGGTATTCATGGACTTGATTTGTTGGGTCGAAAAATTACGATTCATAACGGAAAAGCTGCTCAGATTTTCTTTGAAGAAGTAAGCAAGACGATTACAAAAGCCTCTGAAAACGAAGATTTAAAACCTTTTGTAGAAAAATTACAAAAAGCATTGGGTAAAGCCCAGCAAGCCACTGGCCATTTGCTTGGTTTGGCTGGAAAGGGCGAGACTGAGAAGTTTTTGGCTGATGCTACGCTTTACCTCGAAATGTTCGGAATCATCACGATTGCTTGGCAATGGCTCAGTCAAGGAATTGTGGCAACAGAAAAACTAAATGATGCCCACGAAGCTGACCAGAATTTCTATCAAGGAAAATTGGCCACAATGCGATATTTTTATGAATATGAACTCGTAAAAGTAGATTCGCTCGTGAAACGCCTGCAAAGCACCGATAGCGTGACGATTGACATGCAAAATGATTGGTTTTGAAATTAACGGGGCTTCGACTCCGCTCCGCCGCCGTTAATTTCGGTATTTATTTTGTTCGGTAGTTGAGGGAATCGGACTACCGAACAAAAACGTTGCCTGAGCGGAGTCGAAGGAAACGTTTTTAGCCAACCAAAGCAAAGGTAAATAATCCAAAAGCTATCAGTAAAAAATAACCTACCAACGAAGCTGCACCTGCGTAGTCTTTAGCGATGCGTTGACCTGTAAATAAGCACAAAATTGAAAGAAGCGAAAGTTCTAAACCAAGAATTGCAAAGTCTTTTTGCCCTTCGATGAAATAGAAAATTCCTCCCAAAAAGGAAGCTAAACCTGCCAAAACTTCCAAAATTGTAATGATTACGAATAAAGCTCCCGAAAAGGAGTTGAAAAAAGTTTTGGCAAAAACACTTTGAATGTATCCTTTATTGCCTTTAAAATCGAAGACTTTATCGAAGCCCGATTGTAGGAAAAGTACGCCCGCAAAAAGCGAGATAAGTACTTGAATGACTTTTAATAAGGTATGGTCGAACATGTGCATAGTTTTTAAGGGTTTAGTTCTGGGCAAAGATAGAAAATCGGTTTACAATTATAAGTAACACCTAAACAGAAATAATGTTCTTGCTCAAAGTTCAAAATATTGTTTTGAAATAATCTTGATTTTTTATTATTTAGTCAGATTCTCCAAAGAAAATTTTGATTTATGGAATATTGCATGCCTTCCAAAGAAACTGAATTCGCCCACATTATTGAAGGTTTTCGAGCGAAAACTCTTCCAGCCAAAGAATGGACGCACGAAGCACATTTGATTGTTGGTCTATGGCATGTAGCCAATTTCGATTACGAAGAGGCTCTTGTGAAAATGAGAGAAAACATTAAAACCTATAACGAAGCAAGTGGTGGACAAAACACCGATTCGAGTGGCTACCATGAATCTATTACGGTATTTTGGGTGTGGCTTTTGAATGAATTTTGGAAAAGAAATTCGACTGATAATCAGAATTTTGAACAAGCTTGTAATACTTTCCTAAAAAGTAAGTATTGCGACCGAAACGGTGCTTTTACCTTCTACACTCGTGAAAAACTACTTTCTCGTGAAGCTCGACTGGCTTTTGTAGCCCCTGATATTCAGGTATTTGATTTTGATATTTTGTAGAGACGTTGCATGCAACGTCTCTACAGCGAAATGTGCCACACCTGTTTACTCAGATAATAAGGTGTGACACATTTAAACTTATAATTTTACAAGCGAATCCCGAATGAAATGGCATTGCCATTGATAGGGCTATTATCTTTGAAAAGTGGTGTAGCTTCGTAGCGAGCAAAGATAGCAAAACCTTCACGCCCTAATTCTGCGGCAAATCCGTAGTGGAATTTATTGAGGTTATACGCACCTTTGAAGTGTTCTTTTGCTCCAGTTTCTTCTTTGGTTTTTACGTAGCTGCCGATTCTCGCACCACCGTAAGCACCTACTCCCAGACTCCATTTGCTTTCTTTAAAGCCAAACTGTAACATCATCGGAATATTGAAACTTGACACCACAAATTTCGATTTATCAAGATTTTCTTTTACATCTACAAAACCTGCCCCATTAACAGTATTTACCAAGCGAATGTTCTCTTTCATCATATAATTGTTCCAAGCAAACTCAAAGCCAGTTCCGAGAGCTACATCTACATAATTGCCCGTAATGAGGCGGTGGTTTTTCTTCCAGTTTAAGGCTACGTATCTCGAACGCACATTATCAAGCTCAGGCAAGTTTTTTGTTTCGTAGGTGTTTAGACCCACATACAACCCAAAGTCTTTGCGAGAAAACATATTGTATTTCTTCGGTGAATAATGTGATGATTGTTTGTATGCTTTCGAATCGTTTTCATCGTCTTGGGCAAATGCACCCGAATTTACAGTGATAGCTATGGCTAAAGCAGCGATTATACCCCTAACTCCTAAAGAGTAATTTATATTAGTTTTCATAACTTTGTGTTTTAAAAAAGTAATTAAAAAAAATATTTTTAGAAAAACTGCTGCAGTAGTTTTTGAAAATTTGCTTTTCGTAAGGAAGATGCAGAAAATAGGAGAGAGGGTTGCAGAGAAAAATAAAAAATCTGATAATTAAGTAGAAGATAAACTTTAAGTACTTTATTATCAGATTTTTATCAACGTAAAATATTTTTATTTTCAAATAAAATTAACTTCAGCCGAAAGCTGAATACCAAATTTTTCTTTGACCGAGGCCTGTATTTTTTGTGATAAATCTCTGATTTCTTCGCCTTTGCCACCACCATAGTTGACCAACACCAAAGCCTGTTTGGCGTGTACGCCCACGTTGCCAAAACGTTGCCCTTTCCAGCCTGCTTGCTCAATGAGCCAACCCGCAGGAACTTTTGTGGTGGTTTCGTTGACGGGATAAGAGGGTATCGTTGGAAATTGTGCTTTCAAGGCCTCAAATTGTGCATTCGGAATCTCGGGATTTTTGAAGAAACTTCCCGCATTGCCAATTTCTGCAGGGTTTGGTAATTTACTTTGGCGAATATGAATTACGGCATCGCTGATGGCTTTGATGCTCATTTCGGATACGCCCATTTCGGCCAACGTATCTTTTATAGCTCCGTATTCTACATGGAAAGTTGGTTTTTTGCTGAGTTTGAACATGACACTCAGAATAATATATTTGCCTTTGGCTTCGTGCTTGAAGATACTCTCACGATAGCCGAAATTACAAGTAACTTTATCGAAAGTTCTGATTTCGCCAGTTTCAATTTCCAAAGCCTCTAATTGCTCGAAAACCTCTTTTATTTCAATACCATAAGCTCCGATATTTTGCATAGGAGCTGCCCCAACCGTGCCTGGAATAAGCGATAAGTTTTCCATACCAGCATAATTTTGGTTGACGCAGTGCATCACCAAATCGTGCCAAACAACGCCCGCTCCTACTTTTATCCAAATATTATCTTTATTTTCTTGCGTAACTTCAAAGCCTTTGATTGCTATTTTTATGACCAAACCATCAAAATCTTTCGTGAGCAATATGTTACTTCCTCCGCCCAAAATCAAACGTTTCGTTGATTGATAATCAGGATTTTGTAAAATTTCTTTTAGTTGTTCGATACTCGAAACCTCAACAAAATACTTGGCTGTAGCTTCGATTCCGAAAGTATTATAGGGCTTGAGTTGTACATCTTTTTGGACTGTCATTAGGCAATAAGAAAGAGGTTTGTTAGAAAAACTCGTCAAAGTTAGCGATTTTTGTAAAATTTTGAGTCAATAACCCCAAAACAATCACGCAATGCCAACTATAAAACATAACTTTATTAAGATAAGTCTTTTTCTGTGGCTTATTTTGGTGCTTGCTTGTGGGCGTACCATCATTGTAGACCCAACTCCTTCTTTTACACTGCCTGCCCTTACTTCGATTGATGTTTTGCCCAATAATCGAGTAAAAGTAAGTTGGTATTTTGATGCTTATCAAGAACCCTTAGTGACTGGTTTTCGCCTTGAACGCTCCGAAAATAATGGTATATTTCAAGTACTTTCTGATGATATTACGCCCAACCAACGCTCAATTGAGTTGGCAGAGCCTTTCCGTGGAGGGAAAGTTTCGTTTCGTTTATTGAGCAAAACTATCAAAGATACAGTTGCGTCAACGGTGGTGAGTTATTTCGCCCCCGCTGTGCCAACCAATGTTTTTTGTTCGACAGTTTCGGCTACTTCATTGCAGGGGATTGATAAACCAAATGTTTATTTATCGTGGCAGTTAGAGGCAAATTCGGCCAATTATGTAGAAAATTTTATTGTTCAACGCTCAGTAAGTAAAGCCGCATATCAGACCATAGGAATCACTCGAAATCTATTTTTTTTAGATACAACCGCTACAATTAGTACTGATTATAGCTATCTTGTGCGACTGGCCACTAACAATTGTGCTTCCAACGAAATACCGATAACTGTAAATACTCAATCGGTAGGTCTTTGTCCACAGAACTTTAAACTTACCTTTCTTTCAGGAAAAGATAAAAAATCGGTTTTGCTGAACTGGGATGCTCAGTTGGCCCATTTTGCCACATTTTATGTTTTCAGAAAAACGTCAGAGTCAGGAGTTTTCGAGAAGTTGACTCCAACAGGAATCCGAAAAACGATGTTTGAAGATAAGACCGAATTGAAAGCAAAAACGAGTTATTTTTATAAAATCAGCACACAAATTGACTCTCAACCGCCCACTAATTGTGAAACGTCAGTGCTTGAAATTAAAAATTATTAATTTTTTTTAAAATTACTTTGCAGTATTATATTTTTTCTCAAAAATGTACTACATTTGTAGTACCCTATTCAACCTAACTCTTTTTTCGCTTCGGCGATTGTTCAACCCAACCTATTTCAGCAGATTTGTAAGACTTTGAAATAAGTTCATCGTTCAACACCGATAAAAAAGGTAGCAAATTTTAATTTGCTACCTTTTTTATGCCTATACCCAAACCAAGTTTCTTTTCAAGAAATAAATCCAGACTTATTGATTGTTCCGTAAATAGTGTTAGGCAATAAATATTATACGACAATGAAAAACTTCTTGCTCAAATTTGCTAAAGTGACGGGAATGATAGCTCTTACATTCTTTGTCTTGATGTTGGTTTCGGAAAATTGGAAAGAGTCACCAAGGTTATTATAGGTGAGTTACGGTGGAAAAGGAGTAATTTTGGGAATAATTGTCCAATTTATTGCGAATGTTACGGCTGATAGTCGTTATAAATGCGTTTTTTGCTTTTGCTGCTGCTAACCCAGCTCTTTTGAATAAAGTGAAAATGAACTTATTCAATCAAGTAGGATAAACAACGGGTAGTTGAGATAAATATACTGGTTTGGATATGTAACACGAAAATTACCGATGCACATTTCAATGCTTTAGTAGAAAACTTTGTAGTATCGAAGCCTAAAAATGATTTATTAGGAGTATTGGGTAGTATGAGAACCGATATCGTTGAACAGTAATTATTTATACAACAAACAAGGCGAAGAATTCTCTTCGCCTTGTTTGTTATTTTGCCTGTAATCAAATATTTTAAAAGATGGTCAACTGTGAGTTTTTAAACCAATCCATTAATTTCGACCACTTCGTTTACATCTGCCTGATAATCAACTCCTTCAAAGCCAAAACCAAAGAGATTCAAGAAGTCAGATTTGTAGCCATTTAAATCGCCAATCGCAGGAAGAGTTTCGGTGGTTGCCTGTTCCCATAACTCAGAAACTTTTGCTTGAATATCTTCGGCCATTTCTAAATCATCAATTCTAATTCTGCCTTTTTCGTCAGTTGGAATTGCTTGACCTGTGTAAAGACGCTCCTTAAACAATCGTACGATTTGCTCAATACAACCTTCGTGAACACCTTTTTCTTTCATTTTTTTATACAATAATGAGATGTATAAAGGAATTACTGGAATGGCCGAACTGGCTTGCGTAACCAAAGCTTTATTCACTGATACATACGCTTTTCCGCCAATGTTGCTTAATTTATCAGAAATCTTGAAGGCTGTTGCTTCCAAGTGGTCTTTAGCACGACCGATTGTTCCTTTGCGATAAACGGCTTCCGTCAATGATGGCCCGATGTATGAATAAGCAATTGTTAAGGCGTTATCTGATAGTGCGTTGGCCTTTGTAAGAGCATCAATCCACATTTCCCAGTCTTCACCGCCCATTACGGCTACTGTATTTTCAATGTCTTCGTCGGTGCAAGGTGCAATCGTAATGTCAGTAACATTTCCTGTGTGGAAATCGACTGTTTTATTGGTAAAAGCATTGCCGATTGGTTTCAAAACCGAACGGTGCAATACGCCCGTAACTGGATTTGTGCGTACGGGCGAAGCCAAACTATAGATAACTAAATCAACTTGGCCTAAATCGGCTTTGATTAATTCGATTGTTTTATTTTTTATTTCCGTAGAAAAAGCGTCTCCATTGATACTTTTGGCATAAAGACCAGCTTTTTCGGCTTCTTGCTGAAAAGCGGCACTATTATACCAGCCTGGTGAGGCCGTTTTGCCTGGTGCAGGAGCTTTTTCAAAAAAGACACCTATCGTAGCAGCATTCGAGCCAAATGCACTCGTAATTCGAGAAGCAAGACCAAAACCTGTTGAAGCACCGATAACTAAGACTTTCTTTGCTCCATCAATTGGTCCTTGTGATTTCGTAAACTCAATTTGATTTAAGATGTTTTTTTCGCAGCCCGTTGGGTGTGCAGTTAAACATATAAATCCTCGCATTCTTGGTTCTATAATCATAATTTTATTTTTCTTATATAAATGCCAAAGGTACGAATTTTTCTTGTATTTTTTGAATTTTTATACTTTTACAACCTTCACATTCCAGCCAAAATGGTCTTCAAAACTGCCTGAGCTGACCATTCACGATTGGCGGCTTGTTGAATTACGACTGATTGATTATCAAGTACGTAGTCGCTTACTTTGAGGTTTCTACGCACAGGAAGACAGTGCATAAAAAGGCCGTTATTGGTCAAATCCATTTTTTCTTTGGTAATCATCCAAGATGGGTCTTGCGAAAGTACTTGACCGTAATTATTATACGACGACCAGTTTTTACCATATACAAAATCTGCTCCCTTTAGGGCTTCGTCTTGGTCGTAGATTACTTTAGCATTACCGACCATTTCGGGAGCTAAATCGTAGCCTTCGGGGTGGGTGATTACAAATTCATAATCTGTTTTATTGACCCATTCGGCAAACGAATTGGCAACGGCCTGTGGCAATGGTTTGAAATGCGGCAACCAAGTAAGAACAACCTTCGGGCGAGCAATTTTCTTGGTTTCTTCAATAGTTATTAAATCGGCCAAAGATTGACAAGGGTGACGAGTAGCCGATTCTAAATTGACGATTGGTACGCCCGCATACTGGCGAAACTTTTCCATTACTATCTCTTTATAATCAGCGTCACGGTCTTTCAAACCTGCAAATGCACGTACTGCAATAATATCGCAGTAGCTTCCAATCACGGCAGCGGCTTCTTTTACGTGTTCGGCTTTATCGCCGTTCATAATTACACCATCTTCCATTTCGAGTTGCCAACTGTCTTGCCCGACATTCATCATCAAAACATTCATTCCCAGATTTTCGGCAGCTTTTTGTGTGCTTAGACGTGTACGAAGACTTTGGTTGAAAAAAAGTAAACCAATGGTTTTGTTTTTTCCGAGTGCTTGGTCGGCGAAACGATTTGCTTTTTGTCTGATACCTTCTTGTACTAATTCTTGCACGTTATCAACGTCGTGCAGAGAGATAAAATGTTTCATTTTCTTTGGATTTCTAAAAATGCACAGCTTTAAGGGTAGGGTTTACATCTTAACTGGCTATTAATCAAACAACTATATAACTATAAAATTATTCATACAAAATTGCTCTATTTACTTTCGCTGGTAGCGGCCCCATTGTTGTGAGTTTTAATACTGCAATGTTTACACCCGCTTTTGCACATGTTTCGATGTCTTTTTCTTCCAGAAATGCGGTTAAGAAGCCCGACCAGTAGGAATCTCCTGCCCCTGTGGCATCTACAACCTCAATTTTTCGAGCGGCCATTTCAAACTTTTTATTGCCATTTTCATACGAAATAATGCTGCCTCGTCCTCCCATCGTAAAACAAACGACCGATGCTCCCATGCGGTGCAAATCAGCGATAGCTTCTTCGGGTTCGATAACTCTGCCATACAAACGTTCGGCATCGTCCTCGCTCATTTTGGTCAAAGCTCCGTGTTTGATGTACGCCTCAATTATCTGCATAGCTTCTTCTCGGTCAGGCCAAATCGTTGGAGCATAATTTAAATCAATACTCAGTTGACACCCCAACTGTGCTGCACGTTCGGCGGCATCAACGATTGTTTTTTGTGCTGGGTTTTGACTCAATGCAAAGCAAGTTGTATGAAAAATGGCACTTTGGCTTAGTAATTCATCCGAAATATGTTTTGGTCGAATCATACGGTCGGCGGTTCGATAAGCAATAAAATCGGGTGTGCTTTTCGAACGTGCTACCACTACAATGCTCGATGGCTCTTGTTTATCAATTGCTACGTGACTGACATCAACGCCTGTTTCACGGACTTGTTCTACTAAATATTTCCCTAAATTATCATCACCTACGCACGAAATAATAGCCGTATGATTTCCCAAACGAGCCATATTGGCTGCTAAATTTGAGGGGCTTCCGCCCTGAAAGCGTTGGAATCTTTCGGCTGTCGAAATATCTTCCGTGATTTCCATTCCAATAAAGTCAGCCAGCAATTCGCCAACTGCTAAAAGTGCATATTTTCGTGTCATAGGTTAAAGTTTTTACAAAGATTGTAGTATTTACTAAAGAATTAAAAAAATGCGTTAGTAATTTTCTAAATTAAGCTTAAAATCAGTCAATTTGACTTTAAATAAACATTTTAAAGGTTAACTTTTTTTGTTATTAAGAATAGCGGATAGCTTAAAACCAAGAAGATTAGGGCATACATACTGCTTTGGATGTCGGAATAGACTGCACCCACCAGAAACATAATTGAGATAATAATCAATATAAAAGGAATGTACGGATAACCGATTACTTTGTAAGGGCGAGGCAAATTTGGCTCTTTTCGACGAAGCATAATAACTGAAGCAAACCCCGCAACGTAAGTCATCACAAAAAAGAAAACTGCAATATCTGAAAGGCGTTCGCAAGTGTCTTTGCCACTGATTATCAATAAAATAGAACAAATGCCTGTCAACGGCATTGCTACGGCTGGAGTGCCACCACTATTTACTTTTTGAGCAAGTTTAAAGAAAAGGCCATCTTTACTCATCGAATAAATAACTCGTGGTGCAAACATGATTTGGGCGTTGAGCATTCCGAGAATGGAAACCATCAAGAAGAATGTAACTATTTTGCCCGATTTTTCGCCAAAAATTAGTCTAATTGCATCGGCGGCAGCCAATTTTGACGTTGCCAGAACCTCAATCGGCATGATGTAGAGAATCGCTAAATTGACCAGTAAATAGATTGCAATAACAACCAAAACTCCACTAATCATTGATTTGGGTAAATTTTTGGCAGGGTCGGTGTTTTCTTCGGTAAAATAGGCGGCTGTATGCCACCCATCAAAGGCATAAAAAACTTGTTGGAAAGCAATAATTAGTCCTGTAAGCAAAGCAGGTTGAGCAATTCGCTGAGTAGTAGCTACTAAATCTCTGGTGCTGACATCGCCGCCATAGATAAAACACATCGCAATAAATGCAAAAAGCCCAATTGCTTTCAAAAACGACATAATTTCTTGTGATTTTCCCGCTGATTTGGTGCCAAGCCAGTGAAAACCCATTAAAATAATGAGAATTCCGATTGCCATCCAGCGAATAATCGGTTCGGTATCAGGCCAAACGAGTGCAATGTATTCGCTCATGGTGTATGCTCCAAAACCTAATGCTGCCACAGTTCCGAGCCAACTCGTGATACCCGTAACAAAACCCACATAATCGCCAAACGCTCTACGTGCATATACATACCACGCACCCGCACGAGGAACTGACACACCCAGTTCAATCGTGCAAAGAACACCCAAGAAAGCATACAAACTTACCAAAACCCAAACCAACATAATGAGCGGAGGGTCGCCGAGATTGGCTGCAATCGGGCCAGGTTTACGCAAAATGCCCGTCCCTATTGTTCCGCCAACGGTTACGGCAATACCAAAACCTACACCGAGGAGTTTGAGAAGTTTGTTTGAATCTTCCTTTTGTATATTTTGATTCATTTAGATGAAGTTTTTTGTTAGTTTTGAAACGAAGATAAGAATTTAAAGTAGAATCCAAAACGATGGATTCAGTTACTGAAAATATAAAACATTTTGGTTTACCTGTAATGTATTGATAGATAGTGCTTTATGAAGAGTAGTTTTAGGGGTTTAAGAAATTTTGCACAAAAAAAATGGTCAGTTTGATAACCGACCACCCTATCCATTTTAAACTCAATTAAGCTTCAAACAAGTGTTCTGACTTAAATTATGAAACAAAACTACGACAATATTTTTTTTAGGTAAGTGTTATATAATAGGTAAGTACCAATCTTTAATACGTATATGTTCTCTTCATAGGTTATTAGTGTTTAGCTAACAACCCATTAGAGACATAGGTATTTCATCATAGGTTATCAATTCTAAAAAGAACGTTGCAAAGATATGCAAAGTTTTTTGATATTGTCAATAAATAATTGCATTTTTTTGCAATATTTGTACAAATATTTGCAATGAATTATGTTAAAGGAAGAACGACAAAGATTAATACTCGAAAAACTCAATACTGATAAAAAAATTAATTTCGTAGAACTGGGTAAATTCTTAGATGTTTCGTATGACAGTATCCGTCGAGACATCATCGAATTGGAAGATAAAGGGTTTCTGAAAAAAGTACACGGAGGGGCCGTTGCTAATTCTTATCTTTCAGTTTTAGGTACGAAAAAAAATGGAGCAAGCAGTAGCGAAGAATTGGGTATTTTATCGAAAAAAGCTCAAAAACTCTTTGAAAACCGTCAAACCATCATCATGGATGGCGGAACAACCAATTTCTTTATGGCTGAGCAATTGGCAAAAACACTCGAACTAACGATTGTAACCAATAGCACGCCGCTGGCAATGGCACTCAACGAACACCCAAGAATCGACGTGATTTTCTTGGGGGGAACATACTTCAAACGCTATCAGATTACGCTCGGAAGTGAGGTTTCTCGCCAACTCGAACACATCAATGCCGATTATTATTTTATGGGTGTCAATGGCGTTCATCCTCAAAAAGGACTAAGTATTCGTCATTACGAAGAGTCATTAATCAAGCAGAAAATGATGCAAGCTGCCAAAAAAACAGTTTGTTGCACTATTGAAGAAAAGCTAAATGTGCAAGAAGCACACAGAGTTTGCAATTTTCAGCAATTAGATTTGATGATTACGAACCTGAAACCAACTGACCCAGTACTAAAAGATTTTCAAAAGCAAGGGGTAGAGATTATTTAATTGCCCTCCGAAATCGCAGATATTCGTAGAACAAGACGTATAACTTCAGCGTTTTTCAGCGAAATCTGCAGGAGAAAAACCAATATTAATAAGTTAAATCGCAATCAAAATGCAACAGAAATACCTTTTTGCCTTCCTTTTATTTATAAGTTCGTTCATAATAAAAGCACAAATAGTAGATGATTCTCTTTTGATAGAAGGGCATCAGCGACGTTTCCATTTCTTGAAATCGGCTAAACCTAATGCCTCATTGGTGTTTGTGTTGCATGGCTCGGGTGGAAATGGTACGCAAATGCGTGCAAGGGCTAAATCGCTCGAAGGTATTGCACCAACCGAAAATATCTTATTGGTTTATCCCGATGGTTATAAAAACTATTGGAATGAGTGCCGAAAGACGGCTAATTCGGCCGCTAACTTAGAGAATATCAATGAAAATGCTTTCTTTGGGTCGATGATTGACTACTTCAAAGAGCGTTATCAAATTAGTGAAAAACAAGTTTTTGCAGTAGGAACATCGGGTGGAGGACACATGGCTTATAAGCTTGCCCTAACAATGCCCGAAAGATTCAGAGCCATTACGGCACTAATTGCCAATTTGCCCGACACCAATAATATTGATTGTGAAGAAAAACGTCGAGCCATTCCCGTAATGATTGTCAACGGAACGGCCGATAAAACAAATCCTTATGAAGGGGGCGAGGTAATTACGAATAATATTAGTTTAGGATTGGTTCGTTCAACCGACCGAACATTTACCTATTGGTCATCATTGGCGGGTTACAAAGGCAAACCTCAAATGGAAAATCTGCCTGATACCGACCCAAAAGATGGTAAAACAATAGAGAAATATACATTTAAGAAGAAGAGAAAACCTGAAGTAACATTACTAAAAGTTATCAACGGTAAACACGATTATCCCAATGATATTGATGTACATTTGGAAGCGTGGGAGTTTTTCAAACGTAGTATGAAATGATAAGTCCGACCAAAATTGATAAAATTGCTTATATTCGAGTAGAAAATGGTAAAATTTTAAGCACAAAGTCGAAAGGTAAAACGAAGTATTATATTCCTGGTGGAAAAAGAGAAAACAATGAGACCGACGAAGATACGCTCATTAGAGAGATTAGAGAAGAATTGAATGTTTCGATAATTGCCCCAACAATCAAATATTTTGGTACTTTCAAGGCCCAAGCTGATAGCCACAAAGTTAGCGTAATCGTAAAAATGACTTGTTATACTGCTGAATATGAAGGAATTTTAGAGCCATCGAATGAAATAGAAGAAATAAAATGGCTTTCCTACTCCGACCGTGATGAGGTTTCGGAAGTAGATAAGCTCATCTTTGATTTCTTGAACGAAAAAGGCGAACTGATTTAAGAGTCGCCTTTTTATGCTTTATCTTTCTTATAAAGAGTTCTTCCTAAATACAAAAAAATCCGTTTATCATATTTTTATCTTTTCAGCAAATTTATTTAGCCTATAATCGTTATAGACTGGATTGATTTTTGCTAATTTAGTAGCAGCAATTCAATGCCATTTTTAGCATTATCATTGCTGATTATCCATTAAAAAAACACCTGTCTGTAAATATGAAAAAGCCAAGTTTGTTTGTTAAGGCATTTTTGAGCATAGGTTTGTTGACGATTTTTATATCGGCAACTCCCCTCAATGACGACCCACCCAATAAAAACGAAACGATTCTGCGATACGTTGGAGCAATGCTCGAACAAGGACATTATAGCCCGAAAAAGATTGATGATAATTTCTCGAAAGAAATTTTTAGCGAGTTTTTGAAACGCCTCGACCCAAGCAAACGTATTTTGCTTGAAAAAGATGTAGCCAGACTTCGTAAGTACGAAACTATGATTGACGATGAAATTCACGGTTCGCCATTGGCATTTTTTGCCGCAGCTGACGAAATCTATAAAAATAGAATCGTTGAGGCCGAAGAAATCTACAAACAATACATCGAAAAGCCATTTGAGTTTACGAAAGATGATATATTGGAGTTAGATGCCGACAAGGTAGATTTTGCCTCGAATGATTCGGAGAGAAAAGAGCGTTGGAGAAAGTATTTGAAATGGCAGACCCTCGACCGCTACATTGATGCTCAAGAAACACAAGAAAAAAACAAAGATAAGAAAGATTTTGTGGTAAAATCTGACCAAGAGCTGGAGAAAGAAGCCCGTGCGAAAGTGAAAAAAGCAATGGACAAATATTTTGACCGCTTGCGTAATAAATTCGACGAAAATCAACGCTTTGCGATGTTGGTCAATACAATCACCAACGAAATGGACCCACACACTGATTTCTTTCCACCAGTAGAAAAACGCTCGTTTGATGAGCGTTTGAGCGGTCGTTTCTTCGGAATCGGGGCTTTATTGCAGCAAGAAGATGATAAAATTAAAATCAAAAGTGTAACAACTGGTGGCCCAGCGTGGAAGTCGGGCGAGATTCAAGCCAATGATTTTATTGTAAAAGTAGCCCAAGCAACGGGCGAAGCAGAAGATATTACGGGCTACACAACTGACGATGCAGTGAAACTTATCAGAGGGGCGGAAGGCTCAGAGGTGAAAATCACGGTTCAAAAACCTGATGGAACATTGAAAACCGTTTCGATGATTCGTGCAGAATTGAAACTTGATGAAACTTTTGCTCGTAGCGTAATCATCAACAGCGGCAAACATAAAATTGGTTTGATTGATTTGCCAGCGTTTTATGCCGATTTTCAACGCCCACAAGCAGCTCGTTGTTCGCAAGATGTAGCCAAAGAAGTGGCTCGTTTGAAAGCCGAAGGTGTAGATGGAATTATCTTGGATATTAGAGATAATGGCGGTGGTAGCTTACAAGAAGTAGTAAATATGGTAGGTTTATTTATCAAAACTGGCCCAGTTGTGCAAATTCGTGACCGTGCTGGACGTCCTTCGCAGATGGGCGACAATGACCCTTCGGTGCTTTATGATGGCCCATTGGTGGTAATGGTAAACGAACGCAGTGCTTCGGCTTCTGAGATTTTTGCCTCGGCTATTCAAGATTATAAGCGTGGTGTAGTGGTTGGCTCGAGTTCTACTTTCGGCAAAGGAACAGTGCAACGTGCATTCCCAGTGGGTGGAAATGGAACTGGAAGTGGGGCAGGCGATTTAGGTGCAGTGCATCTTACCTTACAAAAATATTATCGAGTAGATGGCGGTGCAACGCAGCTAAAAGGCGTAGAATCTGATATTGTTTTGCCAGGTTTATACGAAGCCTATAAAGTGCGTGAAAAAGATAGTCCGAATGCACTCGTTTGGGATGAAATGCCGAAGGCATCTTACCAAACTTGGACTTACGCTCCCGATTTAGTCGCTTTACAACAAAAAAGTGCAGAACGCCTTACGACGAATGATGTTTTTAAGCAAATTAAAGATAACACCAATGTTTTGGCTGATAACCGTAAAACGGCTCGTTCGTTGGAAATTCAAAAATACAAGGCTCAACAAAAAGAAGTGAGAGATATTTCGACGAAGGTTAGAAATTTAACTCAACTCAAAGAAGATTTATCGGTAGCTAATTTAGCCAGCGATATAGAAGCTATCAACTCTGATTCGTTGAAAAAAGATAGAAACGACTTTTGGGTAAAATACTTGAAAAAAGACGTTTATTTGGGCGAAACACTCAATATCATGAACGATGTGATTCAACAAAAAGGCATGGCATTGAAGAATTAGACCACGGTTGTGGTGCATGAGTCAATGGTTTTAAATTAACAGAAATCCGTCGCAAGATTATATTTTGCGACGGATTTTGTTTTTATAGTGGTTAAAAAAAACAAGTATGCCACATTTCAAAATGTGGCATACTTATTCTGTTGACTTATGGATAATCGACTGTGGTCTATCGCTTAAAACTTTTAAACCAACTCCAAATTTTCATCATAATTACGCCAAAAATAGCTTCTCGAAAAATCTTGGTTGACATCTTCGATACGCCTTTTGTGCGGTCGGTGAAAATGATTGGCACTTCTACAATATTAAATTTATACAAAAAGGCATTGAACTTCATCTCAATCTGAAAAGCGTAGCCAATAAATGTAATTTTATCAAGCGGAATGGTCTTCAAAACTTCTCGGCGATAGCAGATAAAACCACCCGTTGGGTCCATGATTTTCATGCCCGTAATCAGTCGCACATACACGCCCGCAAAGTACGACATCAAAACTCGCCCCATCGGCCAATTCACCACATTTACACCTTTAATATATCGAGAGCCAATGGCCACATCATAGCCATCAATTTTGGCAGCTTTATACAAACGTACCAAATCTTCGGGGTTATGCGAGAAATCGGCATCCATTTCATAGATAAACTGAAAACCTTTTTCTAAAGCCCATTTAAAACCGTGAATATATGCGGTGCCTAAACCCAATTTTCCACTTCTTTCGATGAGGTGTAGGTTTTCAGTAAATTCATTTTGTAGTTCTTTTACTTTTTTCCCAGTACCATCGGGCGAGCCATCGTCTAAAATCAAAACATCGAAGGCTTCGCTCAAACTCATGACTTTCCTGATAATCGCTTCTATGTTTTCGATTTCATTATAAGTCGGTATAATTACAAGATTTTCTTTCAAAGTATATCGTTAGGTTTAGGATTACATATTGATACTTAGTAACAAAATAATCAATATGCCATTTTCTTCTTTTTCTTTAATTCCTCTAAATTTTTTAATACGTTTTCGTACAATTTGGTCATTTGCTTGGGGTTTGTTACGTAATAATTGTAACTTGCTCTATAACGTGCTGTATCGGTCTTATATTTCGCCATTATTTGCTGTTCCAAATATTTATAAGCGATTTTTGTTGAATCATAATCTTTAAATGATAATCGGCTCACTTGTGCTTCGGTCAGATGAATTTCCGCTAAAATTTTAGCCATTGTAGCCTCGTCAATTGCATCTTTTGGTCGGCTGGGGTCCTTATCACAAGCCAATAATGTTAAAATTATGCTTAAAACCAAGAATATTTTTTTTGTCAGTATTTTCACTTTATCTTCGTTTCTAAAAATATCTTAAAAGAACTGTTTATTGACTTTAAAAAACAAATTACGGAAAAATCTGACAAAATCTATGCGTTAAATTTTCTTAATTGATTCAATCTGATGAATTAACAAAAATTAGAGTGTTAGAATTTGTCAATTTTTAATTGCAGTCCGCCAATTATCCATTAACAAAATGGTAGAAAGTATTATTTCAAAACTTAATAAGTTCGAGATTAAAATCCGAAAAGCCGTGAATGGTCACATGCACGGAAACTTCCGTTCGGTCTTTAAAGGCTCTGGCTTGGAGTTTAGCGATTTGCGTACCTACCAATACGGCGATGACGTTCGGACGATTGATTGGATTACGACCGCCAAAGGCGACGGTGCGTACGTAAAGATTTTCAAAGAAGAAAAAGAACAAACGGTGTTTTTTATGCTTGATGTGAGTAGCTCTCAGGAAGTAGGAAACAGTGGACGTTTGAAAATAGATACTGCCAAAGAAATTTGTGGAGTTTTGGCTCTTTCGGCTATTAAAGAAGCGGGTCATGTGGGGCTTTATTGCTTTTCAGACCAAAAAGAACTGTATTTTAAGCCCACAAATGGTATGAAACACGGCTACGAACTTATTTTATCGCTCTTTAAGATGAAGCCAGTTTCGCAGAAAACTGATATTCCTGCGGCCATTGGTTTTGCACTAAATATGCTTCGCCGAAAGAGCGTTGTGATTATGATTTCAGATTTTTTAGATAAAGATTATGAGCATAATCTCAAGGCATTAGCCCGTAAACACGATTTGGTGGTGGTACACGTCTATGACCAACGAGAAATAAAATTACCAAGTCTCGGCATTATTCCAGTTTTAGACAAAGAAAGCAAGAAAACAGTTTGGCTGAATACTTCTTCGCCATCATTTAAACGAGAAATGCGAGAGGTCTTTGAAGATAATCAGACGCGTTTAGAAACCTTGTGTAAACAGCACAATGCCAATTACGTAGCCATTGATTCGAGAGAAGATTATGTGCCGAAACTAATTCAATTATTTAGAGTAAGGAAGTAATAAGACAAAGGTTTTAAAGAAATATAAATGTCAATCAGAATTATACAAATACTAAAGTCAGTAACTAATACCTTATTGATAATCAGTTGTTTGTTGATTATAGAAAGCAGCTACGCTCAAAAACCTGTCGGCAAGTTTCAGACCGATAGTATCGAACTTGGTCGCCCGATTGACTATGTACTTAGCTATCATCACAGTCCGTCGGCCGAGGTTTTTTTTCCTGATACTACCTATAATTTTTATCCTTTTGAGATAATTCGCCGAAATATTTTTCCGACTTCAACCATTAATGGTGTAAGTACCGATAGTGTGGTGTATACGCTCGTAACTTTTGATATTACAAAAAAACAAAAATTGGGGCTTCCGATTTATCTGCTTTCAAGGCGTGATTGCACCGCGGTTTATGCTTTGAGCGATTCTGTTTTTTTGAAAGAAATGATAAAAACCAGCGTTGATTCTTTACAATTAAAGACCGATACGAAACTATTGCCGCTATCGCAGCAATTAAATTACCCAAAGATTTTGACGTATCTTTTGGGACTCTTGGGTGTAGTACTTATCATTTATGCTTTCTTTGGTCGTTTCATTCGTAAGCAATACACGTTGTTTTTGTTTGGTCGTCGTCATAAAGACTTTCAGACTAATTATAAAAAACTCACTCGTTCAACTTTAGATGATGTCACAATCGGAAAAGCATTGGTTTTGTGGAAAACACACTTAGAATGGCTCGAAAAACGCCCTTATACCTCTTATACGACCAAAGAAATTGTTTCGACACTGCCAAGTGAACGTTTGGAAGAAGCCCTCAGAGAAGTTGATAGTGCTATCTATGGAGGGATTTTATCAACTCAAATGCCATTGGCTATGAATGTTTTGCTTGATAAAGCTACCGAATTATATAAAAATCGTCGAGAAGAGTTAGCAAACAGCTTATAGTAGAACATTTGTTGTAATTCTTCCCGACGATTAGAATTATCTATACAATTATTTACCCATTTTTTGATGAATCGACTAATCGAAATCATATTATCCGATAAAACTCTCAACGAACAAGCTTGTTTGGATTTTGTAAAAACCGATGATTCGGGTGGAATTGTAACCTTTGTCGGAACAGTCAGAAATCAGACCAAAGGCAAACGAGTACTGAGACTTGATTTTGAGGCTTACGAACCAATGGCAGTTTCGGAGATGAAAAAAATTGCCGAGCAGGCAGTTGAAAAGTTTTCGTTGAAAAAAATAGCTATTTATCACCGAGTTGGTAGCCTTGAAATTGGCGAAGTACCCGTGGTGATTGCTGCTTCGGCGGCACACCGTGGAGCAGCTTTTGACGCCTGCGAGTATGCCATTGATACACTAAAAGAAACCGTTCCAATTTGGAAAAAAGAAATTTTTGAAGATGGAGAAGTATGGGTTTCGGCTACGCCTTGATTTTTACCTGCTCAAACTCTTCTTTCGTATTTACGTTTTTTAAAAATACAGGATTGCTTGAAGCAATGATTTCTACATCATTATTTTGTAGAAAAATCTTAGGGCTTTTGTTTCCTATTTCAATATATTTGGCAAGTAAAAGGGCCGATTTTGGTTCATAAATCGTAAAAAGAGGGTCGGGTGCGTTGGTTTCTGGGTTCAGAAATGCCGTTGCTATTTTTGCCTTGTTTCGATGATTTATTAAAGTCTGAAAACTGTTTTCATCAATCAAGGGCATATCACAGGCAACAACTAACCATGCTATATTTGGGTTGAAGTCAAAAGCCGACAAGATTCCTCCCATCGGCCCGAGGGTGTAAGTATCAATAATGCTCTGTTTGGAAAATTGTTGTTCGGCTCGGCACGAAAAATAGACTTCTGAGCAGTATTTTTTTGCCAAATCGAAAAGGTATTCTCGCTGAGGTTTGCCGTGATAATCGAGTAAACCTTTATCAGTTCCCATTCGAGAACTTTTCCCACCGATTAAGATAAGAGCGTTCAATTTTCTTCTAATTTAAAGTCTTTCTTACCGCCAGTTTTTTCAATCAAACGAGTTTCTTTAATGATAATGTTGTGCGAAAAAGCCTTGCACATATCATAAATCGTCAAGGCGGCCACACTCGCACCCGTCAAAGCTTCCATTTCGATGCCCGTTTTGCCAGTGAGCGAAGCCGTACATTCGACGATAACTTCTCGTTTTTCATTCAAAAAAATGTTGATTTGGCAATTTTCGAGTCCAAGTGGGTGGCAAAGTGGAATCAAATCACCCGTTTTTTTAGCGGCCATTACACCCGCAATGATTGCTGTCTGAAAAACTGGTCCTTTTTTAGTATGAATTTCTTCGTTGGTAAGTTTTTCTAAAATAGCATCATCTAAAATTACGACGCTTCGGGCTTTTGCGGTGCGGCGAGTGATAGCTTTTTCGCCTACATCAACCATCGAAGGATTGCCAGCGGCATCTATGTGCGTAAAATTTGTCATTTTTGTGGTACGAATCATGCGATGACCGCATCCTGTTCGCTTTTGTTTTAAATTTTGTTTTTATGATGTTAGAAGCGGTCATCGTATGATTCGCTCCACAACTCCCAATTCGCTAAATTTTATTTCTTCGTTTTCTATCATTTTTCTAATAACTTCTTTTACAAAGTCTTTATTGTTAAAAAACTGATAGTCAACTATTTGATTGATGGGTGCTGGAATTATTTCTAAGATTTTTTGTCGGTATTTCGTATAAATTTCTATCGGAATTGGCTCATCTCGTTTTTTTTGTTTCAAACAATTATCGCAAATCCCGCAGGTAATGTTCGTAAATTCATTGAAATATTCCTGCAAAAATTGCTGACGACATCGACGACCTTCATCGGCAAATTGCACAACTGCTGCTACCTTTTCCAATGCTTTTTTCTTGCGTCGTTGCATTTCTACAACGTTGACGGTCAGATACTTAACATCTTGGCGGGCTGTAAGAAAAGTTAGTTGAGGAATGCTTTTTTGTTTTTGGTAAGTCAAAATTCCCACTTGTTGAAGATAATCAAGCATTTTCTCGATTTCGCCTGCACTACCAAAGAAATATTTCCCAATCGTCGCCTCTGAAATACTAACATAACTCGTGAATAAATCACCGCCGTAGATTCGGAGTAGAGTCTTGATAAACTTATCGTAACTCGGTGTTTTTATCTGAAACTTATATAATTCGTGATTATCGACTTTAAAAGAAATCTTCGACGGACTATAATACGCATCGCTTAGCTGAATCAACCCCTCATCTTCCAGTACCTTTAGTTCGTTATGCGTATCGTGAGCTGAGAAACCAAAATTGTTAATAAATTCCTGAAAATCAAAGTCATAGCTTTCAAAATTCTCTCCGCCAACCGCCAAGTTTTTATAATTGGCCAATGCTTGATAAACCCGTTTGAGGTTTTCGATGGGCGGATATTTTTGTTCAGTTTGTTTGAAAATATCCTCTAAATCGCCTTTCGTATATAGTAAAACCGCATAAGCTTTTTGCCCGTCTCGCCCAGCACGGCCAGCTTCTTGGTAATAAGCTTCAAGAGTTTCAGGCAAATCAAGATGTACCACTACCCGCACATCGGGCTTATCAATACCCATTCCAAAAGCATTGGTGGCTACAATTACTCGAACTTGATTATTTATCCATGCTTCTTGTTTTTTGAATCTTTCGGGAGTTGATAAACCCGCATGATAAAAATCCGACTGTATTCGGCTTTTATTCAGCCAATCAGAAATCTCTTTTGTACGTCGTCGGCTACGCACATAGACAATAGCAGAGCCTTGCACTTTGTGTAGAATATCAAAGACTTTTCGTTCTTTACTTTCTTCACAAAAGACTGAATATGAGATGTTTGGTCGAGCAAAACTTTGCTGAAAAACTTGTGCATTTTTTAGTTCGAGTTTTTCGATAATATCCTGTTGAGCTTCTTTGGTGGCGGTTGCTGTAAGAGCAATCGTAGGAGCATTGCCCGTAAACTTTCTGAATTCGGGTATTTTCAGATAAGGCGGGCGGAAATCATAGCCCCATTGCGAAATACAGTGAGCTTCGTCAATGACAAGTAAGCAGACCTTCATCATTTTGGTGCGTACTTGCATGATTTCGGTCAGAAGTCGTTCGGGCGAAACATAGAGGAACTTAAAATCTCCGTAAACAAAATTATCGAGGGTATAATCAATTTCATTACGGTGCATTCCCGAATAAATGGCTGCGGCTTTTACTCCTCGACGTTTGAGTTGCTCAACTTGGTCTTTCATCAGAGCCACCAATGGGGTAATGACTATACAAACGCCCTCCATCGCCATGGCTGGTACTTGAAAACATATAGATTTACCACCACCAGTGGGCATCAAGGCAAGCGTATCTTTCTGAGCCAAAACCGAGTTGATAATATCTTCTTGTAGGGGGCGAAAAGCGTTGTATTGCCAAAATTCTTTTAATATTTCTAATGGGGTCTGCATCGCAAAGAATAAAAACTACGTCTCTAATTACAAAGATAGGGGAGAAATGATGAAACCTACGAGTGCAGATATTTTTGTTTAATTCATTGACCGACAAAAACATTGGTTTTTTCTTTATTTACCGACATTCATTCAACAAAAGTATTAGTTTTTTCGTTAGAATTGATAACTTGTGAAATAATTGACGAGCAACCCTATTGCCACAAATTACGTAAATTGTTTTAATCCTGACAAACAGACGATTAATTTAAGAATTATGAGAAAAATTTACCTTTCTGGCCTATTACTTTTGGTGGTAATGTCAGTTTTTGCCCAAAAAGTGGCCAAACCACGCCATGAAGTTATAACACCATCGAACCCCGATAAAATTGAGTTTATGAAGGGAAAAATGATTGTTTGTCCGGGCAACTTTGAAGATGCTAATACTTATGTGCCGATGGCAAAGGAAGTGGAAGAAGCTCTAAAAGGCCAGAAAGCCCGTAGTACTGCTGCAAAATCTACTTTTATTGTTACCTACAATGGTTTTTCGCCTGCTGCACAAAAATCATTTCAAGCGGCAGTTGATATTTGGGCAAACTTAATTAGCTCACCCGTGCCGATTCGCATTACTGCTACTTGGCGTGCCATTGATAGCGGTAGTAGCGGTGGAACTATCTTAGGTCAGGCATCACCTGCTGATTTTACGCGTAATTTTCCTGGGCAAATCAAAGCAGGCACTTGGTATCCGATGGCTTTGGCCGAGAAAATAGCTGGTCAAGAACTCAATTCGGTTAATGACCCTGATATTACGGCTGAGTTTAATAGTTCAGCACCGTGGTATTTAGGCGTGGCCGCCCCAGGAGCAAATCAGTTTGACTTTACTTCGGTCGTATTGCATGAATTATGTCATGGGTTAGGTTTTACCTCATCGTTTCGTGTAAGTGGAAACAATGGTTCGTGGGGATTTGGCACAGGAGCCCCATTTGCTTATGACCATTTTGTTGAGAATGCAGGTAGCCAACTCCTAATTAATACCGCCAATTTTGCTAACCCATCAGTTCCGTTGAAAGACCAAATGGTTAGCGATAATTTGTTTTTCAATAGTCCTACCGCAACAGCAGCCAATAAAGATACAAAAGCGAAAATTTATGCTCCCAATACTTATCAAGCAGGTTCAAGTATTTCGCACGTAAATGATGCTACGTATCCATCAGGGAATGAGAATTCATTGATGACATCGGCAGCCAGTTTGCGTGAAGTAATCAGAGACCCAGGCCCAATCGTAAAAGGTATTTTTGCTGATATGGGTTGGAAAAGTACTTCGTTGATACACACAAGAGTAAAAAATATTGAAAATGCAGTTAGTAAAGTAACCATCAAGGCTACTATTACGAGCGATACTACTTTGGTAGCAGGCTCGGCAAAGGTATTTTATACCGAAAATGATACCCTTATGACCAACGCCAAGCCAATCAATATGGTTAGAGTTGGCACAACAAACGAATACACGGCCGATGTACCAGTTACGAAGACGAGTTCGATTATTCGTTATTATTTGACGGTGGAGGATAATTTTAAGCGTAAAAATACTTCCCCAGCCGAAGCCCCAACCAGAGGCTATTACGGATTTAGTGTAGGAACAGCCGATACTTCACCACCATTTGTAACGACAAACCCGCCAACGGTAGTATCAACAACTCGCTTGCCTGATATTTTTGCCAATATCGAAGATAACTTCGAGCATGGCATTGATACTGTCTATGTGGAATACAAACTGAATGGTGTTGACCAAAAACCTTTCGGTATAAAAAAATACAATGTTGCTACCGATGATAAAGCCTACTCACAAGGCCGTAATGATGCTTTTGCATATTTAGCCAAAACTCCTTTTGGCAACTTAAAACAAAATGACCGTGTACTTTATAGAATTGTAGCGATTGATAAATCAAAAAATAAAAACAAAACCGTTTTACCTGCATACCTGAATACACCAGGAACGAACGTAACACCAACGCCCGATTACTTTGAATTTATAGTAAGTGACTTGAAAACTAAAACACCTGCTCGCGTTTATACAAACAACTTTGATGTAGCCAACGATGATTTTGTTGGAATAGGCGGCTGGGGAGTTGCTACACCAACTGGTTTTACAAATGGTGCTTTACACTCCGCTCACCCCTACAAAAATGGTGGAAATGAAGATTTACAGTCAAACACCATTGCATTGCTTAGATTGCCAATCGAACTGAAACAAGATTTAGATTCGGCAACAATTACTTTCGATGAAGTAGCTTTGGTAGAGCCGGGAGAAACAGGTTCGGTATTTGGTGACTCTAATTTTTATGATTATGTAGTGGTAGAAGGCTCGTATGATGAAGGTCTTTCTTGGATACCTTTTGAAGATGGCTATGATGCTTCCAGAGATGCTAACTGGACAAAGGCATTCAATAGTAGTGGGGTAAATGGTACATTCATTGGCTCTGACGGTAAATCATATCCATCATCAGATTCTAAAGGAACTGCCACTTCGGCTCTGTATAAGAGCCATGCAATCAAGATGTTATCAAGTGGTGATTTTGTTGGGGGGGATGTAATACTAATTCGTTTTAGATTATTTTCTGATGAACTTACTTATGGTTGGGGTTGGGTAATTGATAACCTAAAAGTACAAGTTCCGCCACCACCACCAATTTTGGCTACTGAGCAGACCTCTGAGAGAGTATTGACGCTTTCGCCAAACCCAAGTCCCGACGAGATTTTGATTTCAACGAATTTGGCAAAGCCAGGCCCTGTGAAAATGGAGGTTATTAGTGCAAAAGGGGTAAGAGTAATGGAAAGAGAATTTTTGGCAGATGTAAGCACTTTCAATCAAAAAATTGATTTAAGAGACCTTGCCACAGGGACATACATAGTAAGATTACATACTGAAAATGGAATCGTTGTGAAGCGTTTTGTAGTAAATAAATAAATAAACCGATACACAAAAACCGTAGAAGTTCTAAAATTGAATTTCTACGGTTTTTGTTTTATGTAATTTTCTGTAAATTGTGTCATACAAATTAAAGTAAAAATTATGCGTAAAATTTTATTTATCTCATTAGTAGCATTTATTGGAATTTCGTGCAAAACAACTCAAACTATTTCAAGTAAATCGCCGTATGCAAAGATGCTTGATACCTCTACTGTTTTTTCGCAAAGCATGACGGGCATGGCTTTGTATGATTTGAGCGAACAAAAAATGATTTTCGAGCGAAATACTAATCGCTATTTTACACCAGCATCAAATACTAAATTGTTTACGTTTTATGCGTGCCTAAAAACGCTCGGTGATTCGATTCCTGCACTTCGCTACGAAATCAAAAGCGATTCTTTGATTTTTTGGGGAACTGGTGACCCAACCTTCTTTCATCCTGACCTGACAAGCACAAAAACGTTCGACTTTTTGAAATCCTATAAACGTAGTAAGAAGTTCTATTTTTCAGACGGAAATTTCACCAGCCCCTACTTCGGAGCAGGTTGGGCTTGGGACGATTATAGCAGTTATTATACCGTAGAAATGTCGCCAATGCCGATGTACGGAAATATTGTCAGAACCAGAATCGAAAATGGGGAAGTAAAACCACAACCCCAAATTTTTGATAACAGTTTTTATAAAAAAGATACGGGTAGTGAAATCGACAGAACCGTGGCTGATAATCAATTTCTTCTACCGAAATCTCTTTTAGAAAAGTCAAGTTATCAACAAGATATTCCGTATAAAACCTCTACGGGTTTGACGCAACAATTGCTCATTGATACGCTTCGTAGAAATGTAAATCTATTAAAAATACCAGTTTCGGCTACTGCAAAAACGCTTTATAGTATGCCAACAGAGCCTGTTTATAGATTGATGATGCAAGAAAGCGACAATATGCTTGCCGAACAGTTATTGTTGCTTTGTGGTACTATTTTAAAAGACTCTATCAATTCATCTTTTGCCATTAAATCAATTAAAGAAAAATATTTGCAAGACCTTCCTGATGCCCCAAAATGGGTAGATGGTTCAGGACTTTCACGCTATAACTTATTCACACCTCGTTCGATTATTAAGTTACTGGAAAAAATTTATGCTGAACTTCCGCAAGAAAAGCTTTTTTCAATAATGGCAAACGGTGGAAAAAGTGGGACAGTTAGAAATATGTTTAAAACCGAAGGAGAATCATTTGTTTTTGCAAAATCTGGCTCGTTGAGTGGCGTTTATAACCTAAGTGGATATTTAGTTACGAAGAAGGGAAAAACAATACTTTTTAGTTTAATGAATAATAATTTCACGAAACCAACAAGTCAAGTAAGAAAAGAAGTAGAGAAGATATTACTTGAAGTAAGAAACAGGGAGTAACGTATCTTGAAAGCGTAGTGTCGAAAGGTGATTGACACCACGCTTTTTAAAATTATTTTACTTTTTTTAGGGTATTAAGAGCTTCATTACGTAAGGTAGAAGCTGTTTCATAGTTACCCGTATGGCTCCAACCTGGTGGCATAAAAATATATGCAATCTTATTTTTCAATCCTGGAGCTGCCATAACATCATGCCATAAACTCACAATTTCGCCAAAATAGACATCAGTAAAATTATTTGAATCCATCGGGCGGGTGATACCATAATCAATCGGCACTTCTTTTTCTTCTTTTTGATAGGTTCTAAAAATAATATCCCAAATGTTGATAATGGAACAGAAATTAGTATCCATATACAAAGGATTTCGTCCGTGATGCACTCTATGATGTGACGGCGTAAGAATGATATTTTCCAAAAAACCAAACCTTGCATTCTTGATGCTCTCTTCACTAATATGTACAAATGCTCCCCAAATGCTATCAAGAATCATAATCGCAAAAAGCATGATGGGTTGTACACCCAAAAGCATACAAAACATTGCCGCAAAAAATTCAGTATATAGATTTTCGACAAAAAAAGTAGTGAGCGTAATTGAAGAGTTCAATTCTTCGGATGAATGATGTACCGAATGAAAACACCATAGCAAACGCACTTTATGCGTTAAATAGTGGCGAATAAAATTGTTTAGTTCATAAACTAAATAGCCATAAATAAACCAATACCAAGTAAGAGAAGTATGAATAATAGCATATTTCCGAAATATTCCGATAGAAAGAAGCAGCACCGAGATACCAATTAATCGACTCATTATACGATTAACTACAATAATCAAGAAAGGCACTTTGTAGCTTTCTTTACGAAATTTATTTCGCAATAATGCCCAAAGAACCTCAAAAACAATAATAATAGGAGTAATCGGAGAAATAAAAGTCAAGAAACCTTCAAAAGTTAGTAAGGCATGATAGTTTCCTGAATGAATGATGTCGAGTAGTCCGTTAATTCTAAAAAAAGTAATTAACTCGTTTAGAAAATCAGTAATGAGGTTCATATAATTGTGCGGTTTTAAGTATAATAGGTTACGTAATTTTAACTTTTTTCACCTAAAAGGCTAAAGCCAACTATATTGACGTTTTTTGTATCAATATGGTTGGATGACTTTTGGTAATTAAAAGAAAAAAATACTAATTTATTTATTGTGTTGATTTATAGGTAATTTAAAGTCATTGGTGGCTTAAGAAATAAACTTTTGTATTATGATAATTCCTCTTTTAAAAAGAAACCAGTATAACTACCTTTAACTTTGGCAACTTGCTCAGGTGTACCTTCGCCCACAATTGTTCCGCCTTTGCTGCCACCTTCGGGGCCGACATCCACAATATGGTCAGATACTTTTATGACATCGAGGTTATGTTCAATAATCAAGACAGTGTTTCCCTTATCGGCCAATTTTTGTAATACCTCAAGTAGTTTCTGGATATCTTTAAAATGAAGACCTGTAGTTGGTTCATCTAAAATATAGATAGTTTTACCTGTATCTTTCTTCGATAACTCTTCCGATAATTTTACTCGCTGAGCTTCACCACCCGAAAGGGTAGTAGCGTGTTGCCCCAGTGTGATATACCCCAAACCAACTTCATTCAAAATCTGAACTTTTCGATTAATTTTCGGAATATTCTCAAAAAATTCAACGGCTTGTTCAACGGTCATATCCAGCACATCGGCAATAGATTTACCTTTATAACGCACCTCGAGAGTTTCACGGTTAAAACGTTTGCCTTTGCAAGTTTCGCAGGCTACGTGTACATCAGGCAAAAACTCCATTTCGATTTTCTTCATGCCCGCACCTTCGCAGTCTTCGCAACGTCCGCCTTTTACGTTGAACGAAAAACGCCCAGGCTTATAGCCTCTTATTTTTGCTTCGGGTAATTCGGCAAAAAGCGTACGAATCTCCGAAAACATTCCTGTATAAGTAGCAGGATTACTGCGTGGCGTACGCCCGATTGGACTTTGGTCTACCTCAATTACTTTATCCAAATGCTCTAAACCTTCGATTGATTTGTGGGCTAAAGGTTCTCGTTTGGAGTTGTAAAAATGCTTATTCAGCACAGGAAAAAGCGTTTCGTGAATCAATGAAGATTTTCCGCTACCACTCACCCCCGTAATACAAATCATTTTCCCCAAAGGAAGTTTCAGCGTGACATTTTTCAAGTTATGTCCCGTTGCTCCTTTAATTGTTAGAAACTTACCATTGCCTTTACGGCGTTCTTTTGGTACTTCAATACTAATTCTTCCACTCAAATAATCGGAGGTTGTACTGCTATTTTTGATAAATTCTTGTGGCGTTCCTCGGCCAACAATACTGCCACCGTGTCGGCCAGCACCTGGCCCAATATCCAAAATATAGTCCGATTCGAGCATCATGTCTTTGTCGTGTTCAACAACTAAAACAGTATTTCCTAAATCTCGTAAATCTTTTAGTGCTTGAATCAACTTTACGTTGTCCCGTTGGTGCAACCCAATACTTGGCTCGTCCATGATATACAAAACGCCCACCAATTGTGTGCCTATTTGCGTTGCCAAACGAATCCGTTGGGATTCTCCACCCGAAAGTGTACGAAGTGGACGATTCAAGGTTAAATAATCCAAACCGATACCCATCAAAAAGCCAATTCTTTTTCTGATTTCTTTCAAAATCTCTTTGGCAATTACATTTTGGCGGTCAGATAAATGAGTTTCCAAATCCGTAAACCATTCTTCCAGTTCGCTGATGTCCATTTCGGCCAAATCGGCAATGTTTTTCTGAGCGATTTTGAAGTTAAGTGATTCTTTCTTTAGTCGCTGCCCTTCACAATCGGGGCAAGTTTTGATTACCAAGAAATCACGTACCCAATCTTGAATCTTATCGTTATCGGAGTCTTGTTGGCGTTTCAAGAAGGTAATTACACCCTCAAACGTCGAATTCCATTCTGTTCCTGGATATTTCTTTGACGGAACTGGCAGCGGGGTGTCACTTCCGTAAAGAATCGTTTTTAAGGCATCTTCTGGTATTTTTTCAATTGGCGTGGCAATATTCGATTTATAGGCTTTCAAGATAACCTCTATTTGCTTGAAAATCCATAAATCACGGTATTCACCAAGTGGTGCAATGCCTCCACGAGTAATACTCAAACTGCGGTCAGGAATGATTGATTCTTCGGTAATTTCCTCGATTGTTCCGAGTCCATTACACGTCGGACAAGCACCGTAAGGTGAATTGAACGAAAAACTATTTGGCGAAGGGTCTTCGTACGAAATCCCTGATTCGGGGTCAGTAAGGTTTTGGGAAAAATATTGCGTTTGATTTTTGCTATCTAAAAGCATCATTGAGCCTTTGCCTTGTTTCAAAGCCAAACCGATGGATTGACTTAAACGATAACGGTCTTCTGTTTTCGGAATAACTCTATCAATGACAAGTTCAATATCATGTATTTTGTAGCGGTCGAGCTGCATTTTTGGATTTATATCCAGTACTTCGCCATCAACACGCACTTTGTTATAGCCCAATTTGGCAATTTGTACGAAAAGCTCACGGTAATGCCCTTTACGACCTTTAACGATAGGGGCAAGCAATGTAACTTTTTGATTTTCAAAATTTTGTAGAATCTGGTCAATAATTTGGTCTTGTGTTTGCTTAACCATCCGATTGCCAGTTATATAACTAAAAGCTTCGCCCGCACGAGCAAAAAACAAACGAAGAAAATCGTAAATTTCAGTAGTTGTACCGACCGTTGAACGAGGGTTTTTGGAAGTAGTTTTTTGTTCGATAGAAATGACAGGCGAAAGACCATTAATTTTATCAACGTCAGGACGCTCCATGTTGCCGATAAAACTACGAGCATACGCCGAAAAACTTTCCATGTAGCGGCGTTGACCTTCAGCATAAATCGTATCAAATGCCAAAGAGGATTTCCCACTGCCTGAGATACCAGTAATAACCACCAGCTTATTTCGTGGAATGTTAACATCAATGTTTTTGAGGTTGTGTTCTCTCGCACCCAAGACTTCAATTTGGTCGAAACCTGTTAGGTCAATATCGTTCAGTTTTTTATTGCTCACTATTTCTTTGCTCAGTTTTTCCTACAAAGATAACGAAAAAACTGCGGTGGTGGTTCAGAAACTAAAAAGCCTTAACCCGTTTTTAATGAGTTAAAGCTTTTTAGTTATATCTTAGTGAACACGTCTGAACAGTTTATCAAATCAAAACAGCATTTATTGCGAATTCACGCACGGCATTGGCAATACCTGTAGGGTCGAAACCACATTCACGTTGGAGTTCGATTTGCTCACCGTGTTCAACGATGCGGTCAGGAATACCCAAACGTTTTACTTTGGCGGTGTAGCCGTTATCAATCATAAATTCCAATACAGCACTTCCCATACCGCCTTGCAGACAGCCATCTTCTACGGTTATCACTCGGTCGAATTTTTGGAAAACTTCGTGAAGCATCGCCTCATCGAGTGGTTTCACAAATCTTAAATCATAGTGAGCAGGATTTAATCCTTCTTTTTCGAGCATTTCGCAGGCTTTTACTGCATAATTACCGATGTGGCCGATTGTCAAGATTGCTACTTCTTCACCATCTTTTATTTTGCGTCCTCTTCCGATTTTAAGTTTTTGGAAGGGACGTTTCCAGTCTGGCATCACGCCTTCACCTCTCGGATAACGAATCGTAAAGGCAGTTTTTAATTTTTGAGTTTCTTCTAATTGGAAGGTAAACATCAAATTACGTAATTCTTCTTCGTCCATCGGCGAAGCCACCACCATGTGCGGAATACAACGCATATAGGCAATGTCGTACGCTCCATGGTGCGTAGGGCCATCGGCACCTGCAAAACCCGCACGGTCGAGGCAGAAAATGACTGGAAGTTGCTGCAAACATACGTCGTGAATCACTTGGTCGTAGGCACGCTGCATGAAACTTGAGTAAATATTGCAATAAACAACCAAATCACGAGTAGCCATACCTGCCGAAAACGTAACGGCGTGTTGTTCTGCAATACCTACATCGAATGCACGGTCGGGCATAGCTTTCATCATGATGTTCAACGAAGAACCCGATGGCATCGCAGGCGTTACTCCCACAATTTTATCATTCTTTTCGGCCAATTCTACAATGGTATTACCAAATACATCTTGGTACTTTGGCGGCATTGGCTTGTCGTAAACTTTTTTCTGAATTACGCCCGTTACTTTATCAAAAAGTCCAGGGGCGTGCCATTTGGTTTGTTCTTTTTCGGCAGGAGCGTAGCCTTTTCCTTTCACCGTTAGGCAGTGAAGAATTTTCGGGCCAGGAATATTCTTTAAATCCTCTAAGACACTCACCAAATGGTCAATGTCGTGGCCATCAATCGGGCCAAAATAACGTAAGTTTAATGCTTCAAAGAAATTGCTTTGGCTCAGCAAAGCACCTTTCATTGCATTTTCGATTTTGGCTACAATCTTTCTGGCACTCGTGCCAAATGTACTCATTTTGCCGAGTAGCTGCCAAACATCATCTTTTACGTTATTGTATGTCTTTGAGGTCGTAATATCGGTCAAATACTCTTTCAATGCACCCACATTCGGGTCGATGGCCATGCAGTTATCGTTCAAGATAATCAGCACGTTGGCATCTTTCAATGCACCTGCATGGTTCATCCCTTCAAAAGCCATCCCTGCGGTCATCGAACCATCGCCGATGATAGCAATGTGCTGGCGTTGTTTTTCTCCATTATGATTAGAGCCAACTGCCATGCCGACTGCCGCTGAAATAGAGGTTGAAGAATGCCCTACACCAAAAGCATCGTACTCACTTTCTTTTCTTTTCGGAAAGCCAGATAACCCACCATAAAGACGATTCGTGTGAAAGTTCTCACGTCGTCCTGTCAAGATTTTGTGTCCATATGCTTGGTGGCCTACATCCCAAACGAGTTGGTCGTCGGGTGTATTAAAAACATAGTGCAAAGCAACCGTAAGTTCGACTACACCCAAGCTTGAGCTAAAGTGCCCACCATAGACAGAAACCATGTCGATGATGTATTGGCGGAGTTCGTCGGCTACTTGTGGAAGTTTCGTACGGTCAACGTTTCGTAAATCGGCAGGAATGTTGATGTTTTTTAAAATTTCACCAGGCGTTATGAGCATATCTTTTGACCAGTTAAGGTTAGATTGTCTTTTTAAAACTCTATACAGCTAAAATTGTTCGACTTCAAAGAGAAAATTTACGTATACGCGTACATTTCTGTCTGACTATCTAAGTATTCAGACTTTGAAGTGTAAATAAGATTACAAATGTACGGAAAATTTAGAAACTTTAATCTTTCTTTTGACTTGCTCTGTAGAGTTTTTGTTTTTCTTCTTTTGTGAGACTTTCGTAGCCTGATTTGCTTATTTTGTCCAAAATAGCATCAACCTCATCTTGGTCAGGGAAATAATTAGGGTCGAGTTTTGTGCTGCTACCGCTTTTGCTCGCAACCGTTGACTCGCTGTATTTTCTTTGCGGAATTTTTACTTGTGGTTTTGGTCTCCAAAGATTGCTCCACCAATCGCTAATGGTTTCTATTGGACTACCTAAGTCTGTTCCTCGGCGTAATAAATAAATGTATGAATAACCCGCTATTGCTCCACCTAAGTGCGAGATTCCGCTACTTGGAACTACAAAAGAGATAATCAGGAAAGCCCAAGCAAGATATTTGATTTTGATAAGTACGATTCCGAATAAATAAAACTCATATTCAGGAAGTAGAGCAACTGCCGCAAACATTACGGCATATACCGCCGCTGAAGCCCCCAAAATAGTTGGACTAATGTTGTTTAGCTGAGGAGATAAAGCCAATAAATTATAAACAGCGATGTAAATCAAACCGCTGATGATTCCACCAATGAGGTAAATATTCAATAATTTTCTGCTTCCAATAAATTCCTGCACGAGAGTTCCGAACCAAAATAACGAAAGCATATTGAAAAGTAAGTGAAAAAAACCATTGTGCGTAAAGCAGTAAGTAAGAATCGTCCAAGGTTTACGAATGAATAATTTAATTGGAGCAATCAACTCAAAATTATCGTTGATAATTTTACTAATTGTTCCGCCACTCGGAGCAAAGGAAAAAATAAAACCAATTAAAATTAAAGATAAAAAAACACCTGTATTGATGAGCATGAGTTGCATCAATGTGTTTCCTTTTTTAAACGGACTCTTTATGTCGTCAATGAAACTTGCCACTGTTAATAAAATCTATCTTTCTTTTTGTTCCAATAATTAATCAATAATATCCCAAAAATTAAACCACCGATGTGGGCAAAATGTGCAACCCCTGGCATGACATTATAGACACCCGAGAAAATCTCGAAAAGAGCATATAAAGATACTAAATATTTTGCTTTTACGGGTATAGGAAGGGGGAAAATAATCATTTCGGTATTTGGGAATAATCTGGCAAATGCCCCCAGCATTCCAAAAATTGCTCCCGAAGCTCCCACCATAGGAATACTCATCATCATGGTGTATTCGGGAGAATCAATAGCAAATTGTGAAATTTCATAAAGACTTATCGCTCCGTGAAGCAAACATGCCCCAATACCCGATACAATGTATAAAATCAGAAAACGCTTGCTCCCTAAGAAATGTTCGAGCATTGGGCCAAACATAAACAAACCAAACATGTTGCTGAAAATATGCCTCGTACCTGAATGCAGAAACATATAAGAGAAAATCTGAACAGGGTTGAAAAGTCCCATTTCGTGCAACGAAAAGGTATGATAACCAAAAATTGTGGCTAAATCTATTCTTAAAAAACTCTGTACTAAATAAACAGCAATATTTGCTATCAATAAGTTACGAACAATGGGTGTAACTTGAAACATATCGTAATTTTGGTTAAAGTAGCTTTTTCGTTAAACTTAAAATCACTATTTTCGGTTCAATAGTTCGGCTAATTGGTCTAACGACAAAATAGTCATAATTGGTTCACCATTAGGCGTATAGCTCGGAACAGCGGTTTCGAAAAGTTGATGGATTAGCAGATTTATTTCAATTTTTGATAGTTCGCTCATGTACTTTGATGACGAACGTTTCGAGAACGAACGAGCTACGTTTTCTAATCTATCCAACTGTAAATCGGTCTGATTGGTTTTGTATTGTTGTACCAAACCCTCAAAAATTTCTTTTTCGTTTTCTTCTTGTACTTCGGGCGGAACACCATTGATTTTGATGGTATGTTGCCCAAATTCTTCAAACGAGAAGCCCAAAGCCCTTATTTCCTCTTGAATTTCCATGACCAACTGATAATCAGCGGGCTGTAAATCTAAGGTTTTCGGAAAAAGGAGTTGTTGAGTAAACGATTTTTTGTTTTTTAAATTGTTGTAATATTTTTCATATAAAATTCGCTCATAAGCGGCTCGTTGGTCGATAAGCATCATACCGCTTTTAGCTTGTGCTACAATAAAACGATTTTGTATCTGAATAGCACTGATTTCTTGGATTTCGGCAATTCTACGGCTTTCGTCCGAAATATCGTTGGCTTTACTTCCCATCGTCATTGGTTCAGAATCAAACCCTAAGCTTGCTTGATTATTGGGCTTGAACCCTTCTAAACCATCAAAAAGTTTTCGCCAGTTTTCGGTATTTGAAGAGGTATTATCTCTCTTGTCTCTGTAAACTTCATCTCGCTGAGGTTGATATGAACCTTGTTGCGATGAAGGACGAGCATTTTCAAAATCGGATAAACCCGAAAAGGATGGACTGATGGGGTTGGGTGAATCGGTGAAACGATTGGTATTTGTAAGATTTGCAAAATTTATATCCGACTCAAAATCTATCGTTGGCGTGAGGTTATATACCCCGATTGCTCTCCTAACTGCTGAGCGAATAATGGCATAAACGGCTCGTTCGTCATCAAATTTTATCTCAGTTTTAGTCGGATGAATGTTTACATCAACGTGCGATGGGTCGATTTCGATAAACAAGACATAAAATGGACTGCTACCCTCGGGAATTGTGGCATCAAAAGCACTCAACACAGCGTGGTGCAAATAATTATGCTTGATAAAACGCTTGTTTACGAAGAAAAACTGTTCGCCACGGCCTTTTTTAGCTGATTCTGGTTTGCCAACGTAGCCCGAAATATTCACAAATGGCGTTTCTTCGTCACAACTTGCCAATTGTTCACGGTAGGCTTTTCCGAAAATATCAATAATTCTACGGCTAAGTTTTCCCGCAGGAAGGTTATAAACTTCTACATCATTATGATAAAGTGTAAAAGCAACTTCTGGATGAGCCAGCGAAACTCGTTGAAATTCGTCAAGAATATGTTTCATCTCGACGGGATTAGATTTTAGAAAATTACGTCGAGCGGGAACATTAAAAAATAAATTTTTGACTTGAAAATTAGTGCCTTTTGTACAAGAGACCGATTCCTGACTTTTTATTTCCGAACCTTCGATGCGAATCATTGTACCTACTTCGTCAATCATTCGGCGACTGCGAAGTTCTACTTGGGCAATGGCTGCAATCGAAGCCAGGGCTTCGCCACGAAAACCCATCGTCAGAATTGAGAAAAGGTCATCGGCGGTGCGGATTTTTGAAGTAGCGTGTCGCTCGAAGCTCATACGAGCATCGGTAGCCGACATACCCATTCCGTCGTCAATTACTTGAATGAGCGTTCGCCCCGCATCTTTTACAATCAATTGTATATTATTGGCACGGGCATCAATCGAATTTTCCAAAAGTTCTTTCACCACCGACGCTGGTCGCTGCACAACTTCTCCTGCCGCAATCTGATTGGCTATTGAGTCGGGTAGTAAATGAATAATATCGAGCATAGATTCAATTAACAATTATTAACGGGAGGTACTCCGCTGGGCTACATTTCTGTTATCAGTCTTCAACTGAGGCTTACATTCTAAACACTCTAAAAGCCAAAACTGTTCGTTCAATGCAAATTTGTCGCTTTTCGAGGGGAATTCATTGAATAATCTGATTTTTTTTTGAGAAAGCTCATAAAATGACGGTTTGATACATTATTGATAGAGATATGTTTTATTCGTTCATAATACAAGAAAGTATTATGCCGTGTTTTCTTTGAACTATTCTAATACTATACGTTGTTTGTTTAGAGAAACTAAATCTCTTCTCAAAAATGAACAAAATCGTAAAAATTATTTTGATTATGGTAGCCGGTTTGGTTATTGCCTTTTTTGGTTTTAAAGCTTTCACAAAGAGTAAAAGTCCAGCCGAAACTGCAAAGTTTGACCAAAATGGACTAACTGTGCAAGTGGATTATTGCCGACCTTATAAAAAAGGACGTGAAATTTTTGGAAAACTATTGCCTTATGGTCAAGTTTGGCGTACAGGTGCAAACGAAGCAACAATCTTTGAAGTAAAACAAGACATCAAAGTAGGTGATAAAACTCTAAAAGCGGGAAAATATACGCTTTGGACAATTCCAAATGCTGATAAATGGACGGTAATCTTAAACAGCGAAACGGGACAGTGGGGAACAAATTATGATGAGAAACGTGATGTTCTGAGGGTTGATGTGCCCGTTGGAAAAGTCGCCGAAATGATGGAACAATTTAAAATTGATTTTGCAGCAGCCGAAGGCGGTGCCGACATGGTTTTACGTTGGGATAATACCGAAGTAAAAGTGCCAATTCGTTTGTAGAAACCCCACCTAAGTCCTATCATTGAGGAGGACTTTTAAACTCGAAGTTTTACGAAAATATGCTCATCATAAAGTTTTCCTTCTTTGAAAAGCGATTGTTTTAGAATGGCTTCTTTATGAAAACCTGATTTCTCTAAAACTCGCATGGAGGCGAGATTATATTCAAAAACGCCAGCGTAAATTCGGTGAATATCGTAGGTTTTGAAGGTATATTCAACAACCTCGGTGATGGCTGATGAGGTAATTCCTTTGCTCCAATGTGCTTCTCCTAACCAATAGCCTATTTCTGCATTTTTGCAGTAAATATCATCTTTTAGTAAAATACCAATGCCGCCAACGGCTTTATTATCAACCACAATGGCAAAGGTTTCGGGTGAATTTTGAGCAATTTTTACCCAACCATGAGCTTCTTCGATGGTGTAAGGATGCGGAAAAGTATCTTTCAGATTTCGCCAAATATTATAATTATTGGCATTTTTTGTGAGCGATTCTTCATCGCCCGATTGCCATTGGCGGAGTGTGTATGGTTGGAGCATAGGCAATTACTTTATTTTACTTCATAACTAATTTCTTGGCTATCAAGTAGTTTGGTGATGCGTTCGCTTGGCGAGAATGCGACAACTAATTCTTTTTTATTAATCTCGTCGTCTTCATCAATCCATTTCCAGTCTTCGCAAGTGGCGTCGAGCAAATCAAGTAACGTCGGTAATTTATCGGGATTGCGTTCTTTTTCTACGAATGAATCTGAATTTGTGATGTAAATTGCAATTTTTGTCTGCTCCAACCACGATAAATCATTGAGCATTTCATCGAATGAATCGAGGTTAAAACCAAAATATTCGGGAAAATCGAGAACTTTAGCAACTTCTTCATAGAAACCTCTGAGGGTATGTGCTTTTTGTCCATCAATCTGAGCGATATGATAGTCCTTTATTACTTCTAAATTGTTAATTATAAGGAAATTAGACATTTCGTGTGTATTAATATATTTTTGAAAGCGAATGAAAAGTTCACTCCACAATTACAAAACTTTTATAATGATTTTTGGTATAATAGACTTTGTTATTTGAGCCAGTTACGAGTCGTTCTGCTCCTCGATTTCGGCCTTGCTGTTTAGGATTTACGTCCCACTCTTGGTAGTTAATTCTACGTCCGTTTTCATCTTTTTGCGGGAGCTGTTTTTCGTAGTTGCCAAATTTTCGTCCGCCTACATAGCCATCGGGAGCTTCTCCATTTTCTTTGATATATTTCAGTACTTCATAAACTTTCTGTGGAATCTTTTCCTGCTTATTCGATTGATAATCAGAGTTTTCCTCCTCGGTTTTTCTATTTCTTTTATTTTCTTTCTGCTCTGACTGCAGGGTTGATGGTTCAGCAACTTTATATGTTTCTTGTTTTTGGGTTTGTCGGCAACCCAAAAATATATGACTAATTAACCCGACAGCTAAAAGTGTATGTCTTAAAAACGTATTCACAATAGTAGTTTTTTACTTCCCTTTGGGTAGTCCGATGGGGATTAGTTCAACGAAAAAGAAGGTACTTTCATCACCACGGCATTATTAAACATAAGTTCAGTGATAGTCGGGTGCATATATTCGATGAGCGGAAACTCTCCGATGATTCGCATTACCTCCAATTCATCGTCGGCATTGACGACGCACCAAAGTCGGTCACGGTCCATTGAGAGGGCGTAAGATTGTATTTTTCCATCTTCCAAAAGCTGATTAACCATCATTCGTTGGGCAGGAATTTTTATAATTAATTTCTCTGGAAATGGGTTTGGTAGTTCAAACTCGACCATAAATTGGCTCATATATTTTGCTTGGGCTTTTTATTTAATACAATTGATTGAAATGTAAATTGTTTGTAGTTAATGGTTTATGTAAAAGTAAACTTGTTTTTACAATAAATTTCTACACTAAGATAAACAAGTTTTCTAAAAAAAACGTTTACTTTGCAGAACTTATCTCAAAAGGGGTGCCTCAATATAACGGGCTGAGATTATACCCATTGAACCTGTACACGGATAATGCCGCCGCAGGGAAATAGAGTGCCTTTAGGAAAATTATAACTTCCGAGAGAGTACTCAAATTTATTCAATTTTAAATTTTGTCAAACCAAAACGGCAAGCCGACGGGATTTCCGTGCGTCATGCAGTTTCGACAGGATTTTACTCCTTTTTCCTGTTGTTAAAACTTTCAAAACAATGAAAAAATTAACAACATTTCTTTTAGTCAACAGTTTTTTTTCAAAAGCTGTCTATTGCTTCTTGCCAATTACCTATTTTCTACTATTCACTGCCAATGCCCAAGATTCTACTTCGATTCGACAACTCAATGAGGTTGTGGTGAGTGCTACTCGTGCCAATCAGAAAACAGGTATGGCATTTACGAATGTGTATCAGAAAGACATCAAAAAGCTGAATTTAGGGCAAGATATGCCATTTTTGCTTAATCAATTGCCTTCGGTAGTAGTGAGTTCAGATGCAGGTGCGGGTGTAGGTTATACAGGTATTCGTATTCGTGGTACTGACCCTACTCGTATCAATGTTACACTTAATGGTGTACCTTATAACGATTCTGAGTCGCAGGGAACATATTGGGTAAATATGCCTGATTTTGCTTCGTCGGCACAAAGTATTCAGGTGCAACGTGGCGTAGGAACTTCAACCAATGGTGCGGGTGCATTTGGTGCAAGTATAAACATCAATACGTTGGGTTATGAGCAAGATGCCTATGGCGAAACTAATTTTACGGTGGGTTCATTTAATACCCTAAAAACCAATGTGTTGGCCAGTACAGGCTTATTGAATAATCACTTTGTGGTTGATGCTCGTTTATCGAAACTGAGTTCTGATGGCTACATTGACCGTGCTTCTTCCGACCTAAAATCGTTTTATGTTTCAGCAGGCTATTATGGTAAAAATAATTTTGTGCGATTTAATGCTTTTTCGGGAAAAGAAAAAACATATCAGGCTTGGGAAGGTGTGCCAGAAAGTTTATTAAAAACCAACCGCACTTTTAACCCGTATACTTACGATAATCAAGTGGATGATTATCAACAAGACCATTATCAGTTGATTTCTTCGTTTAAATTAAATCAACATTGGACGTTTAATCCGATACTTCACTATACCAAAGGTAGAGGTTTCTATGAGCAATTTAAGCCTGAAGATAAATACTCGAATTATGGTTTACCAAATGTTGTGATTGGCACAACTACTATCAAGAAAACCGATATTATACGCCGTAAATGGTTGGATAATGATTTTTATGGAGCAACGTATTCGTTTGATTATCAAAGTAATAAGAAGTTTTCAGCAAATATTGGTGGAGCTTGGAATAAATATGATGGTGACCATTTTGGAGAAATTATTTGGGCTAAAAATGCTTCTACGGCTGATATGCGTTATCGTTGGTATGAAAGTAATGCCTTGAAGACAGATTTTAATATCTACACAAAAGGCTATTATCAAGTATCAGAAGCCTTGAATTTCTTCGCTGATTTGCAATATAGAACTGTGAATTATGACATGAAAGGTACGGGCGATAAACGCCAAGATATTACACAAAAGTCGGATTATAAGTTCTTTAATCCAAAATTTGGCGTAAACTATCAGGTAAACAAAGCTGTTTCGGTCTATGCTTCGTATGCAGTTGGAAATAAAGAGCCAAGTCGCCAAGATTTTGTAGATAATGCTCCAAAAGCACCTTTGGCTGAGAACTTACAGGATTTAGAAGTTGGCTATCGTTTGGTAGGAACAAAATTGAGTTTTGATGCGAATTTCTATTACATGAACTATAAAAATCAGTTGGTACTTACAGGTCAAGTAAATGGAGTAGGAGAAGCAATTAGAGTAAATGTTCCTAAAAGTTATCGTGCTGGTTTAGAATTATCGGCAACTGTAAAGTTGGCTGAAAAATGGAAACTGGCAGCGAATACCACTTTTAGTCAAAACAAAATTAAGAATTTTACAGAAACGGTTGTCAACTACGATGGCGATGCCGACAAAATCAATAAGTTTGCTAAAACCGATATATCATTCTCGCCAAACCTCATTGCGGGCGGGCAGCTTTCATATAATCCTGCCAAAAACGTTGAGTTAGCTTGGATGACAAAATATGTAAGTAAGCAATTTATGGATAATACTTCTGACGATAACCGTAGCCTTAATGCGTTTTTTGTGAATGATATTAGAGCGAGCTATTCTATTAAGCCTAAAATTGTTAAAGAGTTGACGTTCAGCTTATTAGTTAATAATATTTTCAATCATTTGTATGAGTCAAATGGCTATACGTATAGCTACATTTATGACAAACAAGTAACTACCGAAAACTTCTATTATCCGCAAGCTGGCACAAACTTCTTGTTGGCAGTGAAGGTGAGGTTGTAAAAGTTGTCGAATCATTTTTAACGTCGGCATGGCTTTAAGCTATGCCGACGTTTGTATTTTAGGAAGATTAAATCCAACCACCCGCACGGTATTCTCGTTTGACGAACGCATTTGCTTCATCAAAATTGGTAATTTTCATGTTTTTGCCATCCCACAAGAGTTTCTTTCTGCCGATAAACTTATTCTTTGCATCTCGCATTAAAAACGAACGAACGGCCAAATTTCCCATCAAAACTGTTTCGGTCAAAGGTCCTGACTGGTCGAATGACGAACTTGTGTATGTGCCAAAACCCGATTTGCAGGCTTTTACCCATTGTTGTTGGTGGCCATTTACGCCTCCATCTACAACTGGTCGTATTGGGTCGGGTAATTTTATATTTTCAAATTTTCCATTGAGAAAAACCTTCGGGTTATCGCCAAAAATCTCGCAGGCCAATACACCTTTGGTTCCAATAAACATCACGCCACCGTCGATGCTCGTAAAAACTTTATCGTAGTCGCAGCCTTCGGGAAGTCTTGGGCGAATACCGCCGTCATTCCAAGTAAGATTAATTTCCTTGAAATTTTTGCTCGTTGGATTCGGGAATTTGAGGTGAATAGATGCCGATGGCGGACAAACATCATCAAAAAATGCTTCTTTGAAGAAATCGGCATAGACTTGCCCAACCGAACACTCAACCGAAGTCGGATAACCCAAATTCAATGCACGGAAAGGTACATCCATGAAGTGGCAGCCCATGTCTCCCAAAGCTCCCGTGCCGAAATCCCAATATCCACGCCAGCGGAATGGCATATAAGCCTCGTGATAATCTCGCACAGGGGCAGTGCCGAGCCACAAGTTCCAGTCAACTTCGTTCGGAATCGGCTGTTTTTCGCCTTTATCTTTGGGCGATTGTACCCCTTGCGGCCAAACGGGGCGGTTTGTCCAAACTTCTACCGAGTGCACTTCTCCGATTGTGCCGTTTTTGATGATTGCTTCCGTAATTCTTGTGCCTTTGCTGCTACTCCCTTGGTTTCCCATTTGAGTTACAACTTTATATTTAAGTGCCGCTTCGGTTAGTTGGCGAGCTTCCCAAATATCGTGCGTGAGCGGTTTTTCTACGTAAACGTGCTTGTTGAGTTGAATCGCCGACATTGCAATCGGGTAGTGCATGTGGTCGGGCGTAGTTACGATTACGGCATCAATATTTTTGCCTTCCGACTCCAACATTTTTCTGTAATCTCGGAAATATGGAGCATTCGGAAATTTTGCTCGAAACTTGGCCGATTGTCTATTATCAACATCGCAAAGAGCTACAATATTATCTGAGCCATTGTTATAGGCCTGCGGAATATTAAAATCGGCTTTTCCGCCACAGCCAACGGCCGCAATATTGAGTTTATCGCTCGGTGCAACGAAGCCTTTGCCCAACACATGGCGTGGCACAATCATAAAACCTGCGGAGGCCAAAGTGCTGGTTTTGAGGAAATTACGGCGGGAATTTTGTTGTTTTTGGTCGTGAGAGTTGTTCATGCTGATAGAAGGTTGAATTTTTACGAAATGTAGAGAAAAATTGGGGAGGAAAAAAGAGAGAAACAAAAAAGGCGTAATCTCCACAGAAATTACGCCTTTTAATATTTTGTAACAACTTAGAAAATTGTGCTACTACACTGTTTGTTTTTCTAAATTAAATAAATCATTCAATACATCAATCAATGTTTCGGCTTCGCCACGTTTACAAGCAGCTTTTAGTTGAATTACTGGCAATTTGATGATTTTTTGCATCATACTGGCCGTAATTTTATCCATTTTTTCTGCTTCTTCGGCCGAAAGTTCTTTCACGAAACGAGCCATTTCTTCCTTTCTGATTTGCTCCAATGCTCCTTTCAATTTCTGAATCGTTGGCGAAACAATCATTTCTTGCGACCAATTATTAAACTCACCAATGGCATCGCTGATAATATCCATCACCTGCGGAATCGCTTCCATGCGGCGTTGAAGGGCCTCATTGGCACGGCGTTGAATTTCGTCCAAATCGTATGCAACCACACCCGTAACTTCCTCAATATCAGTCGAAATACTATTTGGTACCGAAAGGTCAATCAAATATTTTACGGCAAGCGTTTTATCTTTAAGCGTTTCTTTCGTGATAATCGGAGACTCGCAACGTACAGAAGAAATAACAATATCAGCCTCTAAAATATTCTGATTAATAAACTGATAATCAGCTATTTCAAAGCCCAGTTCGTTGGCCAATTTTTGTGCTTTTTCTAAAGTACGGTTGGTAATTGTGATATTTTTATAGCCTTTATCAGCCAAAGTACGGCAAACATCTTCACCGATTTCACCCAAACCAACTACCAAAATCTTCGGATTATTCAAAAGTGGCAAGAACGTTTCCATTACTTCTACAGTTGCGTAAGAAGTAGAGGCCGCTCCATCACGGAACGAAGTTTCTTGAACAATTTTTTTGTTGGTGAAGAAAATCGTGTGCAATAAACGGTGCAAAAATGGCCCTGCCATTTGTACATCGGCCGCCCATTGGTAAGCATGTTTTACTTGGTTCGGAATTTGCAAATCGCCGACAACTTGCGAGTGCAAGCCCATCGAAACCTCGAACAAATATCTTACGGCTTCGTTGTGGTCGTCGATTATCTCAAAATATGGCAAAATATCGGTCGAACTAAGTACTTTCTGACTGGCAATTAATCGAATAATTTCTTCTCCCAAATTATTCTCAGAAACATAATAAACCTCTGTGCGATTGCAAGTAGAAAGTACAAGCACTTCCGACACCTCAAACGTTTCACGCATCTTTAGCATCAAGGCTTTAGATTCTTCTTCGTTAAGTGCAATTTGTCCTCTTAGTTGTAAAGGGGCTTTTTTATGCGAAATCGTGAGTGCTTTAAATAATCCGTGCATCTTTATCTAAAATAGTTTGCAAATTTACGGTCAGATTCTCTAAAATGGATATGATTTCTATCAGTTTTTTTAATTTAGAATTATTCTAAATTAATTTCGTACTTTATTCGTATTCAACTAAAAAAAATACAAAAATTCAAATGTATTTTGACGCCTGTTTTTTCGTTAAACTATTGAAGGCTCAAAAGTATCGAATTTAATTAATTGATAGAAAAAAATGGGTTAAACGACAAGTTTTGGGTTATTTGACAAACTTTTACTTGTTTTATTATCTACGACAAAATTTCATAAATAGTTTACCCAAAGTAAGAGAAATAAAGAAAGTGTATTTAATTTAGAATTGTTCTAAACAATTCAACGGAGGTGTGACTTGATATTGAGTATTTTTAGTCAATCAAATTTAAAATTTATGGCGAAAAGAGAGGTTTTTGTAAATATTTATGAGCAAATCACAGGTTGGCGGTTTGTAGCGATTGCAGTTTTACTGACAATCGGTATCGGAGTTTTGTATTATTTTAACCAACTCGCTCAACAAGTGGAGGAACGAGAGAAAAAGTATGTGCTTTTATATGCTGCAAGTATTAAGTTTTTTGTTGAAAAAAGTGTAGAAACTAACTGCGATTATACTTTTGTACAAGAGGTTCTGGAAGCAAACGAGACTGTTCCCGCAATATTGGTTGAAAATGGCGTACCGATAAGCAATGTGAATATTAGAGAACTGGATGATTCTACTCGTAAATGGAAACCAAGAGAAAGAGAAGAGCTATTATATCGTAAAATTGCCGAAATGCAAGAAGAACACTCTCCGATTGAAGACAAAATAGGCAATTCTAAAGTATCCCTTTATTATAGCAATTCAATTTTAGCTAAGCAGCTTCATTACTTTCCTTATATTCTGCTTGGCACATTCTTGATTTTTGGCTCATTGGCATTCATTGCTTACAGTTCTTCTCGCAAGGCTGAGCAAAACCGAGTTTGGGTAGGTTTGGCCAAAGAAACGGCTCACCAGCTCGGCACACCGATTTCAGCTTTGATGGCTTGGGTGGAAGTGCTTCGTTCAAATCCTGATTTTGATGGAAGTATTGGCGATGAAATGGAAAAAGATGTAAAACGTCTGGAAACCATTACGACTCGTTTCTCGAATATTGGTTCAGTGCCGCAGATGAGCGAGGAACAAATTGCTCCATTGGTACAACAAACGCTCGGTTATTTAGAAAGACGAATTTCGACAAAAGTAAAAGTGCATTTCAATAGCCAAGTGTCTGATAATGTGAAAGTTAGTTTAAACAAACACTTGCTTGAATGGGTGGTGGAAAACCTGTGCAAAAATGCCGTTGATGCGATGGAGGGAAGAGGCGAACTATTTGTGTCGATTACACCTGCGGGCAAAAAAATGATTGCTATTGATGTTAGAGATACTGGAAAAGGAATCTCGAAAATGAATGTTCGGAAGGTTTTTAAACCTGGTTTTAGTACAAAAAAGCGTGGTTGGGGCTTAGGCCTTACATTGGCAAAACGTATTATTGAAAATTATCACGAAGGAAAGCTATTCGTGAAAGATACACAAGTAGATAAAGGAACAACCTTTAGAATTCTGTTGGATATTGTGTAAAATGTAGCAAATCAGGCAAATCTCCAGATTCGCTAATTTCAAAACGAATCTCGAGATTTGCCCTACTGTATTATTTCTTAAACAATGAATCGACAAATTCCATTTTATTGAAAACTTGTAAATCGTCCATTTTTTCGCCAACACCAATGTATTTTACTGGAATTTTAAATTCATCGGAAATCCCGATAACTACACCACCTTTGGCTGTTCCATCGAGTTTTGTAATAGCCAAAGAGCTAATTTCGGTTACTTTCGTAAATTCTCTTGCTTGAATTACGGCATTTTGGCCAGTACTTCCATCCAAAACCAGCATTACTTCGTGTGGAGCTTCAGGTAAGAATTTTTGTACTACACGTTTGATTTTACCCAATTCGTTCATCAAATTTATTTTGGTGTGCAAACGTCCTGCCGTGTCAATAATGATAATGTCAGCACCCAATTCCATACCTTTCTTCACAGCGTCAAATGCTACTGATGATGGGTCGGTGTTCATGCCATGGTCAATGACCGTTACGCCTACACGCTCGCCCCAAAGTTTAAGTTGGTCAACGGCTGCCGCCCTAAAGGTATCGGCGGCACCTAACACCACTTTTTTGCCTCTTTTACTGAACTGATGTGCGAGTTTGCCAATGGTAGTTGTTTTTCCTACACCATTCACGCCTACAACCATCAGCACGTAAGGCTTTGGCAAATGCTCAGTTTCGTAGCTGTCTTTTACGTCTTGTGAATTGTTCTCGGCCAAAAGTGCAGCCACTTCTTCACGCAAAATACGGTCTAATTCTTCTACACTGGTATATTTATCTTGCTCAACACGAGCTTCGATTCGGCGAATAATCTTTACGGTTGTTTCGACACCCACATCCGAACTAATCAGAATCTCTTCTAATTCGTCTAAAACCTCTTCATCAACCTTCGATTTTCCAACAATTACCCGCGAAATTTTATCAAAAATACTGGTTTTTGTTTTTTCTAAGCCTTTGTCAAGCGTTTCTTTTTTTTCCTTGCTAAAAAAGTCAAAAAGTCCCATCTTCTTTAATTGTGAATGATTGAATGAGCGAATGAGTAAGAAAGCTTACGTCATTTTCTTGGGCAAAAGTAGCGTTTTTTATTAGAAAAATGGGTGTTTTTTGAATTATCTTTCTTCTGACTCGGGGAAAAACTGTTTTACAATCTCTTCGGTGATGCGTTTTGGGCGTAAAGTTTGAGCATCGAGCGAAATCCAATGTGTAACCGAGCGAGCCAAAACTTCTTCGCCCCGCATGATTTCGCAATGACGAATGCTCTTTACTCCCACAAAATCATCAACCCAAGTTTTGGCAACCAATTCATCGCCCAGAAATGCTTGTTTGAGGTAATCAATCTCATGTCGGCGAGCCATCCAAATTATTTGTGAGGCAATTTCCTGCGGTACAGTTTTCCAATGCCCAATGGCAGCATCTTGCACATAACGCAGATAGATAATATTATTTACGTGATTGAGTTCGTCAATGTCTTCGGGAGCAACCGTAATTGGCAAATAAAAGACGTGAGGCATTTGGTCAGAGTGATTTTAAAATGAAAGGCTACTTAAAGGTAATTATTTTATCAATAAACCGAAAATTAGCGAGAAAAGTGTCCAAGAATTTGTTATTTTGAAACTTAATTCAACCTCAACAAACCCTTTTGTTATGAATAAATTAATCATTGTATTTTTACTCATCTCTTACCAATTAATGGCTCAAATACCCGTTTTTATTTCGGGAATTGAAGGACATAAATCTTATAGAATCCCAGCCATTATCAAGACTCCAAACGGTGATTTATTAGCCTTTGCCGAAGGCAGAGTAAAGGGGAGTGGCGATTTTGGCGATATAAATATTGTTCTAAAACGTAGCACTGACAATGGTAAAACTTGGAGCGGACTGACAACCGTTGTCAATTATGATTCCTTGCAAGCGGGTAATCCTGCTCCTGTTTTTGATGTTACCGACCCCAGTTTTCCGAAAGGACGCTTGTTTTTGTTTTATAATACAGGGAATAACCACGAGAACGAAGTAAGGAAAGGTAAAGGCTTACGGGAAGTTTGGTACAAAACCTCGACTGATGGAGGCAAAACTTGGAGCGAAGGCGTGAACATTACAAACCAAGTTCACCGACCGAATCAAGCAAATACTGCCTATCATTTTAAAGAAGATTGGCGGTCTTATGCCAATACACCTGGCCATGCCATGCAATTTCAGTCGGGCAAATACAGTGGGAGAATTTTTGTTGCGGCCAACCACTCGGCAGGAGAGCCACAAAAACAATTTACGGATTATGCCGCTCACGGATTTTTTACAGACGACCACGGCAAAACGTTTCGTTTGAGCCAAACGATTGAAGTAGCAGGAAGTAATGAGGCCACGGCAACCGAAATTTCGGGGAATGGCTTGATGATGAATATGAGAAATCAGAAAGGTGATATTCGCCAGCGAATTGTGGCTATTAGTAAAGATGGTGGAGAAACTTGGGAGAAAACCTATTTCGACCCAAATCTACCTGACCCTGTTTGTGAAGGAAGTATTGTATCTTTGGGAATAAAAAATGGCAAACATGTCTTGGCGTTCTGCAATGCTGCCGATACCCAAAATCGAGATAATCTAACCCTAAGAATTAGTTTTGATGAAGGAAAAACATGGGTATGGACACAAGTCGTAGAAAAAAGTAACGATGCCAAAGTAAACGATTATGCTGCTTACTCTGACATCGTGAAAATGAATAAAAACCACATTGGGGTTTTATACGAAAAGAATAATTACTCTCAAATTGTATTTAAAGCCATCAAGTGGAAGTGATTATTTCAGATTTCTCAAATAACGTAACGAAACAGGCAGATGCTCTTTTACTTCGGCATTTTCATCTTCGATGTAATAAAATTTCACACCTGTCTGAATAGCTGCTCGTAGAATTTTTCTGAAGTCTAATTGACCTGTTCCAACGGCTACATCAGAAGTCAACGGTGTTCCTCCTGAAAGTTCGCCCGTTTCTTGACCATTTTTCATGTCTTTGATGTGCAAAGCCACAAAACGACCTTTGTGTTTTTTGAGCAAAAGAGCAGGGTCTTGGCCACCGTGAAAAGCCCAATACACATCGCACTCAAAGCCAACGTTATCGGGGTTTGTTTGCTTCACGATATAGTCAAAAAGAGTACCTTCTTCGGTTGGTTTAAATTCATATCCGTGGCAATGGTAAAAGAATTTTATCCCTTCTTTTGCCAGTGCTTCGCCTGCTTTATTGAAAACCTTAATGGCTTTGTCGGCATCTTCTTTAGCAAATTTATTGCTTACGTGTGGAATCCAAGCACAACCAGCGTATTTGATACCCAAAGCCTTGCAAGTTGCCACAACTTTACTGATGCTATCTTTGAAAAGATTATAATCAAGCAATGTGCTGTATGGTTTCAGTCCCGCTTTATCAAGTTCTGCTTTGAAATCTTCGGTTTTCATGCCATACGTACCTGCCACTTCAACTTCGGTAATGCCGAGACTTTTTACATACGCAAGCGTATTTTTTACATCAGTTTTGAAATAATCTCTCAGGCTATACAATTCGAGGCCGATACGGTCGCTTAATACTTTGCTGATATTCGGTTGGCGTTCGCCCGTTCCGTTTTGCAGCCACATTTCTACTCTTGGAGTTTTCCAGATATATGATTTTGAGATAATATCGAAGTCTCCATCGCCATCAATATCTGTAAGTTTTCCTTCGTGAAAATCACTACCTGTTTGAAAAACGGTTTTCGTAAAACCACCTTTACCATCGCCATAAAGTATGAATGCCTCAGCATTCGGGTTGTTATCTGTAGTCGATTTCTCGTCCCACTTGACCATTTCGGTACAAAAAATATCTAAGTTGCCATCATCGTTGATGTCAGCGGCTTCGAGTGTGTGAGCGTGCGAGAGTTCACGGCCAATTAAATCACGGTCTTTCCAATTAGCTGATATTTCGGCACTTCCTGTGCATTCGTAGAGCATCAAACGCCCTTTGTCGTCGCTTGGGGCAAAAACCAATTGTACTTTTTTACCTGCTCTAAATTTAGCTGCTACTACTCTTCCACCAGCCTCGCCAACTTTGGTGGGTTTAAACTTTCCATCAACGTATTTAAACCAATAATTTCCTGCTACTATATCTTTGTTTCCATCGCCATCAACATCGGCAGCCACGCAACCTTTGGTGTTTTTAGTATCCTTATCAGCCACAAAAACTGGCTCGAAAATCCATTTCTCGCTACGTACCTCGCTCGGAATATTGGCGACAAACAACGTTTTTGCTCCTTGATTCCAAAATGCCAATTGTGCTTTGCCCGTTTGTTTAAAATCGCCGAAAACTATATCTTGATGCTGATTTTCTCCATCGGTTTTGATTTCAAAGCGATGCCACGGTACATTAGGATTGAAAAAAGGAGCAGGATTCTCCCACCACCAAATTTTATTGCTTTGAGTATCGCCCCCAAAAACTAAGTCATTATCGCCATCGCTGTCGATGTCGTAGAAAGTACCACCCGTTTCGAGTGGAAGAGCTTCTTTTTCAACGGCAAATTCTCGCCAGCCAATCGCACGGTCGAATTTTAGGTAGATAATCGAAGTAGCTTGGCCACGCCCAGCCATAACAAACTCTTCGATACCGTCTTTGTCAATATCTACCGAAAGTGAACCGGTTTGTTGAGTTGTTTTCCAAGAGAGCGACACCGTACCGTCTTCGCTGGATATTCGCTCCCATTTTTGTGCTTTTGTTGTAAAAAATCCAAATAAAATAAAGAACGTAATGAGTTTAGTTTTCATATTTATTGTGGGACGAAACACACAACGTTTGTCGGAGAACGTCGGCCAACGCTTGGTTGCATGTACTTCGTCAGTTGTCGTTTTGTTAATAATTTTGGGTATAGCGAACAAGGATGCGGCCGTCGCTCGGTTCGCTCCACATTAGATGACTGCTGATTCTTTGAGTTTGATTGTTCCTTCCTCAGCATCAATGGTGGCTTCGATGCCAATCGGAACGGTAAATTTATCTTTAATATGCCCAATCATAGCCCCTGAAAATGCTGGAATTTTGAGGGGTTTGATGTGGTCTTCAAAAATATCTTCGAGCGTTAGTGAGCCATAGTTTTTTGAGGGTGGGCAATCTGTACATTTCCCAAACACAACACCCGCCAGTTGATTCAAAATACCTGTGATTTTGAGTTGCGTCATCATGCGGTCGATTCGGTATGTGTCTTCTTGCACATCTTCAAGAAACAAAATTGCTCCTTTAAAATCAGGAACGTACGTTGAGCCAAGAATATGCGAAAGCACCGTCAGATTTCCACCAATCAGTTTTCCGCTCGCTTTTCCGCCATAAATTGTATAAATACGGTCTTCCATTGGCACCAAAGCATCGCCTTTTCGAATAGGATTACTCATACGAGTAGCATTGCCATCGATTAGAGTATTCTTAAAATAATCGACGGTAAAAGTATTCCAAGTCGAAGAACCCACTGGACCGTGAAAAGTAACGAGTCCAGTTTGACTGTAAATGCCTAATAATAGGGCGGTTATATCGCTGTAACCTATAAAGATTTTGGGGTTATTTTTGATGATTTCGTAGTTGAGCAACGATAATATTCTGGCACTTCCCCAACCGCCGTGCATCGCCATGATGGCATTAATATTTTTATTGGCAAACATTTCGTTGATGTCGGCGGCACGGTCTTCGTCTGTTCCTGCAAGATTACCATAACGGTCAAACATGTGTTTTCCTTGTGAAACCTTAAAACCCATTGCTTGCAGACTCTCGACTGCAATCGTAACCTCTTCTTTGATAAATGCCGAATAAGCAGGACAAACCAAACCGATGGTATCGCCTCTTTTGAGAGCCGCAGGTTTGATAGTTTTTAGGGTATCATTTTTAGCAATAAAATTAAGGTTTGTTAGACCAAAAGTGGCTAATAATGAAGCACTTAAAAAGTTTCGACGAGAATTTTCTGATGTTTTTTTAGTGGACATCGGCTGATGTTATTTCGGTAAAATCTTGAAAACGAATTTACGAGAGTTTTTTCAAAAATATTAAAAATAGCCTATTTAATTATAATTTGACTATTGTTTTCAACAAAAAAGCCACTCGTTTACACGAGCGGCTTAGCTTTATGAAGTATTAATTGCGACGGGCGGATAAAATCTTAACCAATCATTAATGATTCTCTTCTACGCATTTTTCCTGCTGGAATTCCGAACATCATCTTGAAACGACGGCAGAAATAGGCGGTATCTTTGTAACCAACTTCATGCCCAATGGCACGGATACTTTTCTTCGACGTACGCAAAAGCGTTACGGCTGCTTCCATACGTTGATACTCAATATAATCTTGTGGGTTGATACCCGTTAGCATCTTGAAGTATTGACCAACGTAATCTTCTGAAACATTGGCAACGTTTGCCAACTGCTTGTTCGATAAATCGCCTGGTAGACTATTTTTGATATACGTGAAAATATCAATCAAACGTGGGTCTTTGAAATATGTGCTGTTAGTGGCCAATTGCTCCACAAACATTCTGTTTTTCAAGATATGACGCACAATTTCGATAACAATTTCTTCGGTTTTGTTTCTAATTACACGGCCACGACCTGCTTCATCTGAGCAATCTTCCTTCAAAATATCATGAATCAACGAGCCAAGTTTGCTGTGAGCCTTGATAAAAAACGGAGGAATATCCAATGAAGTAAAGAAGTTTACTGAATCGAAAACTTTTGCTTCAAAGGCAATTAAACCAAACGAATTTGGCACTTGTCCAATTGTTGAAGGGTCGGTCAACGTTTCCCAATAACTTTCACGACGAGTCATAAACTCTTCATAAGAGATATTTTTCGGTTCACCCGTTCCGTAGGTAAGCGTTGCTGCTTTTCCACCTGGAATAAAAAGCAAATCGCCTGGTTCTACTTTTTCTTCGTTGCCAGCCAATTTTACTTCACCATTATACAATACAAGAATGGTGTTTTCTACGTCATATACGTTTTTAATCTTAATAGTTTGTAAGATTCTGATATGACGTGCCTTAGCGAATTTTACGCCAAGAGATTCGATAATTTTATTATAGTCTTCCATCGTGAAAGAATGTTTTTCAGTTTTGCTTAGAATAATAAGTGCAATATATTAACAAATTTGGACAAATCTAATAATTTCAATATTTTTTTACAACATAAGATTTAAATAAAATGTTCCTTTCGTTATACATTTTTGCAAATATAAGACCATTTTTCTAAAAAAAATCTAATTTTAAGTTAACATTTTTTATGTCATATATGTTTTGTGAACTGGTAAAATTCCGCTATTTTACATAAAAAAAGGCTCTTTTTGAGCCTTTTTTAGTACAATTTTTTATATGTTTTGTTCAAATTTTGTTTTTTTGAATTTGTACCTTTCCAAGAAAATGAATAGGTGTTTTTGCTCAATGTTTTTTATTATACGGCTTTATTACGTACTTATAATCAGTTGATTAGATTAAAATCAAACTGTTCCGTAATTTCTTTTTCTCCACCATTGAAGAATAAAACCAAATATCACTACTAAACCAACGGGTAGACCAATATTGAGAATCTGCCAGAAAGTTCGCTCATCTCGGGTGCGGAGCTTGTCGAGCGGGCGTAATTTTACTTCTTTTCCTTTAGCCTGAATCACGCCATCTTCATCAATCAAATAATCAATGGCGTTCATCACAAAGTCTTTATTGCCAAATGTGTGTTGGGTCGCTTTGTCGTAGCCCAATGGCAAAGGATTGCCTGTTTTCTGGCTCACTTCGTTCACAATTAAATCGCCATCCGAGCATACAATAATTTTTGTTGGCTGGCTTTCGGCTTTGAAATCGGCAAATTTTGGGTCGTTTGGTAGTAAACGATTTTTATATAGCGACTGAAATTTTCCTTCCAATAAATAGGCAATCGTTTTTACACCGCCTTGATATTCGGCTTGTTCTGTGTCAGTACGAGCATCGTTGAATGTCACAAAAGCAGGTGCATTCAGTATTTTTGTGTAGGGCGAAGTCATCAAAAGCGGAATTTTCTTCACGCCATCTGCCCTAACGGTGTCAATCGAAGCCACGTATCGACTATAAACCAAATCCAAATTATTGGTAATGAGGCTTTTGCCGAAATTATTAATCAACGGAAAATATCGGTAAGGAACTGGCTGAATGTTGGGTTTATCGCCTAAGTCGCCCACTACCAACGGAATTACAGCACAACTTGCCCCATCTTTGATGATGTTTGAGTTGATTCTTAGGCCATATTTAAAAAACAAATCGGTCAGATTTAGCTCTAAAGGTTGAGCAAAATTACCTTCTAAACCTACCGAGTCGACTTTCAATCCATCAACAAAAAACAAGGCACGTCCGCCACCCATCACAAACTGGTCGATTTTATATTTGGTGCTATCATCAACAGGGAAATCTGGTTTTGGTAAAATCAAAGCATCAAGTCCTTGAAAAGTTGGTGAACTTTTCGCATCAATGATAAATAAATCGTAACGCTCTTGTAATGAAGCAATTAAGTCTGAAAAATTAAGTGGTTTTAGTTTCGTAAATTCTGCTAACAAACCAATTTTCTTGCGTTCTTTTAAGGTAAGTTTACGAATCGCCGTTGCGAGTTCATACTCTACATTTTCATTCGACTGATTGAGTTTTTCTTCGGCAGTTTTGCCTTGTGTTCCCTTAAGTAACAAAACAGGCACTTCACGCCCTCCTGCACTCACGAGTGCGTAAGGGAAAATGATGTTTTCGATTTGACGACCGTTTTTTGTATCAACCACTCGTGTAGGATTCATGCCTTTTTTTGCTAATTCTACATAAAACTCTTCACGCTTCTTTGTGTCGGTTTCGGCATTTGGATTGATAAACGTATAGTTGATATTTGTGCCACCGTAAACCTTAAACTCTTCGAGGGTTTCGGTAACGGCACGTTTGAGACGTTCAAAACCGCCTGGAAGTTCTTCGCCATCTAAATAAACTTTCACGAAAACGTCAGTCGAATCATCGGCAGAAAGGTTTTCGAGTAAGCTTTGCGTGGCATCTGACAACGAATAACGCTTTTCTTCGGTGAGGTCGAGGCGAAAGAAAACAAAAGAAGCGGCAATGTTGAGTAAAATGATTCCACTAATAATTAGCAGAGCTACGACAAATTTATTTTTCATTATGTGTTTGAAAGAGGGCAATTCAACTAATTTTGCTCAAAAATAAAACATTCATTCCTTAATTCCTGCTTTTTCTATGTTTGATGCCAAATATTGGGTTGAAAAGTTACAAATGCTAAGCCACCCCGAAGGTGGATATTTTGCTGAAACCTATCGTTCTACCGAACTGATTGACAAAAACTCTCTTCCTAAACGATTTTCGGGCGACAGAAATTTCAGCACAGGAATTTATTTTTTATTGGAAAGTCATCATTTTTCATCATTTCACCGCATTCAATCCGACGAAATGTGGCATTTCTATGCTGGTGATGCTCTCAACATATATTATATTGATAAGGAGAAAACGATGCAACTCATAAAGTTGGGCAATAACCCCGAAAATGGCGAAGTTTTTCAGGCAGTTGTGCCAGCGGGCGTTTGGTTTGGTAGTAAGCCAGCCGTCGAAAATTCATATTCCTTGGTTGGTTGTACGGTTTCCCCAGGTTTTGATTTTGCCGATTTTGAAATGCCAGACCGACAAACACTTTTGCAGGAATTTCCGCAGCACGAAACTATTATCAAAATGCTTACGCATCAATAATTTTGAATAAATGAATCAGAAAGTGATAGAATTAGTATTTTTGCAGAATATTTTCAAAAAATAAATTATTTATCAAGATGTTACAACGTCCGCAATCATTGTTATTATTACTTGTTGCTGTTTGCATGGTTTTCTTTTTGGGAACCGAAACTTGGCACAAAACCGTAGGTACAGAATCAATTTCATTGAATGCCTACACGCTTTCTTATGTAAAAGCTGGCTCAATCGTAAAAAATACACCTGTATATTATTTGGCAGTTTTGGCGGTGCTTTCGGCAGGACTTTCGATTTTTACTATTTTTCAATACAAAAATCGTGTACGCCAAATGTTGTTGGTTTCGCTTAATTCGCTTGTTGGAGCGGGTTTATTGGGTGCTACGGTTTATCATATTCAGATGGATGCCAACAAAATTTTCGCTCACGAAAATCAAG
>JAIYBU010000066.1 GCA_027488335.1 Cytophagaceae bacterium | reverse complement strand
GTTGACCTTTTCCATCGAAAAACGAACCAAAAGTACGGTAATCGTCTTTATCACAAATCTGCACGCATGAGTTCCAAAACTCTTGTGTATTTGATTGATACGCCACATCATCGAGCATTCCTACGAGTTCACCGTTTTTGATTTCGTAGAAAAGTTGTCCGCCAAATTGGAAGTTATATCGTTGTTGGTCAATCGAATAAGAGCCACGACCGATGATATAAATGCCTTTTTCAACGCCTTTAATCATATCAAAAACGCTCAATTTCTCTTTACCTGGGCGAAGCGAAACATTTGGCATACGCTGGAATTGTACCGAATTCCAATTATCGGCATAGCAACAACCGTGCGAAGCATTTTCTCCTAAGATATTCACTTGGTCACGAGTAGCTTGGTAGTTGACCAAAATACCATCTTTTATCAAATCCCACTCTTTGCATGGCACGCCTTCGTCGTCGTAACCGACTGTTCCGAGGGTGTGTGGTTGCGTTTTATCTGCTACAATATTTACTTGCTTGCTACCGTAGTTGAAAGCTTTTGTTTTCCATTTATCAAGCGTTGCAAAACTTGTTCCTGCATAATTGGCTTCATAGCCCAATACACGGTCGAGTTCGAGTGGGTGACCAACCGACTCGTGGATGGTTAGTCCGAGGTGATTTGGGTCAAGCACTAAATCGTATTTTCCTGCTGGAACAGATTTCGCCGTAAGTTTTTGCTGAGCTTGTTTCGATGCCATAATTGCATCTTCCACCATATCATAAGAATTTCGATAGCCAATCAAGCCATTTGGAGCGGAGATTTTTTCGCTGGCCAAACCATCGAGATATTCATAACCCATACCCATTGGCGAGCTGATAGCATCACGAGTTTTAAATTTTCCAGCGGCTTTATCAACGGCCGTAACGGTGAAAGTTGGCCAAATACGATGTACATCTTGGTCGATGTATGAGCCATCAGAAGAAGCAAAATACTTTTGTTCGTTTACAAAAAATAGGTTAGATGTTACGAATCCAGCACCATTTTTCATGGCTTCGCCGTTTACGTTCATCAATAAGTCTATCTGTTCTTTGATTGGCACTTCAAACGCATTTTTTACGATTGGAGTTTTCCAAACTACTTCACCAACACCTTTTTGTGGAGCAAGAATGACTGGCTCTTTTTGGATTTTCGAGTTTGCTTTGGCAATTGCCACGGCCGTTTCGGCACATTTTGCGATACCTTCGGCTGTTACATCGCTGGTTGCGGCAAACCCCCAAGTTCCATTGGCAATTACTCGGATACCAACGCCGTATGATTCGGCATTGGCGATGTTTTGTACTTTGGTTTCACGGGTGAAGATAAATTGTTGCAAATAGCGACCGATACGAACATCGGTGTAAGTGGCCCCCCGTGATTTGGTGGCGTTGAGAGCAATGTCGGCCAATCGCTTTTTTGTAGCAATATCAGCCCCAGGCTCCAGAAGATGCTCGGCAGATACCATATTCCCCAATACGGGAATCGAAGAACCCATCATCGCACCCAAACCCATACCCGATAATTGGATAAAATCCCTTCTTTTCATGTTAGGTGTTGATTGAATTAAAAATGAAATTTATTGTAAAAATGAACAAATATTCGGTGATAAGAAATTTTTTGTTAAAAAAACGATTCATACAAAAACTAAAACTAATGAATAGCATAGATGTTTAAATAGTTGGATAGACAAATCGGAATTTTTTAGCGACTTTTTTGTAAGAATCTTTTTTAATTTATCTCAAATACCGAAATCCTCCTATACATACTATTGTAGGACAGGGTTATTACCTGTCAATTTAGAGAATTTGACAGGTAAGAAACCTGTCTTACTTTGAAAAAAAATACGTAGTTTTGTGAATCAAATCTTTACAATTCTACAAATAATCAACTATAATGAGTATCGAAAAACAATTTTTTGGGAAACTTCCCGATGGCCAAGAAACAAGCCTTTATACCTTAAAAAATACCGCAGGAATGGAAACCAGAATCTCTGATTTTGGTGGAATAATTGTGTCATTGACTGCACCTGACCGTGATGGAAATTTTGCAGATGTTGTTCATGGTTGCGATTCCTTAGAAGGTTATCTAAAAGGTGTGCCGTATTTTGGGGCAATTATCGGTCGTTATGGTAATAGAATTGCGAAAGGTAGCTTCGAGTTAGATGGCGTAACCTACTCATTACCAATCAATAATGGAGTAAATGCTTTGCACGGTGGCTTGAAGGGTTTCGATAAAAAATTGTGGAATGCTACCGCAATTAATGGCGAAGAACCAGCTCTTAAACTAACTTATGTGGCTGCTGATATGGAAGAAGGATACCCTGGAAATTTGAAAATTGAAGTAATCTATACTTTACAGACTGACAATACTTTAAGAATTGATTATAACGCTACTACCGATAAAGCGACGGTTTTGAATGTAACTAATCACTCATATTTTAATTTAAGCGGAGCAGCCGACGTACTTGACCACGAGGTAATTCTGTACGCTGATAAATTCCTGCCAGTAGATGCGACTGTGATTCCAACGGGCGAGTTGCGACCAGTAGCAGGAACTCCATTTGATTTTACTGAAAAACATACCATTGGCGAGCGAATCAATGATACTTCGTATGAGCAAATTGTATTGGGAAGTGGCTACGACCATTGTTATGTATTGACAGATACAAGCTCGGATTTGAGACTTGCTGCCGAAGTATATGAACCAAAAACTGGGCGTGTGATGGAGGTTTTCACAACCGAACCTGGGATGCAATTTTACTCAGCAAATCATTTAAAAGGTGATATTATTGGTAAAGGTGGAGCTACGTATGGTCGTCGCTCGGCTTTTTGTGTGGAAACTCAACATTTTCCAGATTCGCCAAATAAACCGCATTTCCCGACTACGGTTTTACGCCCTGGCGAGGTTTATCAATCAACTACTTCTTATAAGTTTTCTGCGAAATAATATTTAAGAAAAGCATCGTCCAGAACAGACGATGCTTTTTTATACTACATATTTATAGCATTTGCATCAACCATTACTATGAGAAAAACTACTCTAACCAGCCTCAACCTTTTCTTTTTATTCATTTCCTCCCTTTGTATCGCTCAAAGTAAAGTGGATTTAGTCATTACAAACGCCAATATCATTGATATTCAGACAGGAAAACTGACTAATGATAAAGTAGTTATTATCGATAAAGGTGAGATTATTAATGTTTGCTCACCTGTCGAAATGAGTAAATATAAAGCCAGTCAAACGATTTCGGCTAAGGGAAAATTTATAATGCCTGCACTTTGGGATATGCACGTTCATTTTGGCGGTGGCGATAGCTTGATTCAGGAAAATAAAGATTTGATGAATTTGTATATTGCTATGGGAATTACGGCCGTACGAGATGCAGCGGCTGATATTTCGCCAAGTGTGTTGGAGTGGCGTAAGGCAGTGAATGATGGAAAGCTTCTGGGGCCAACTATTTTTACTTCTGGTCCAAAACTTGAAGGCTATAAGTCGATTTGGTTGGGAGATATGGAAGTTGGCACAATGGATGAAGTGAACAAAGCTCTTGATTCGCTCGATAAACTAAAAGTTGATTTTGTGAAGATTACCGACAATACAATTAAGCCCGAAATCTTTTTAGGTAGCTTGAAAGAGGCACGAAGAAGAGGCTATAAAACATCGGCACATATTCCGCCTGTATTTACGATTGAACAAGTGAGCGAAGCGGGTTTGAGTAGTGTTGAGCATATTACGTATTTATTGCGTGCAGGACTCAAAAATCAGAGAGAACTCAGCGAACAAGTAGCCAATGGAACACTAACCGCCAGAGATTTATCATTAAAAGCTCTCAACGAATTCGATGAAGCAACCGCTGAAGCGGCATTTAAGGTTTTAGCAAAAAATAAAACAGCCGTAACTCCAACCTTATCTATTAGTTATGCAACGGCTTTCTTAGATATAAGCGACCACCAAAATGATGTTTTCTTAAAATATATTGGGCCAGGTTTACGCAAAACTTATGATTGGCGAGTACAAAGAGCCGCTAAAGATTCTAAGGAAGCCATCGAAATTCGTCACCGAACCATCGAAAAAGCAGCGTCGTTGTTACCATTATTACAACGCTCGGGTGTGAAGATTTTGGCAGGAACAGATGCTGGATATTTGAATAGCTTTGATTATCCAGGCTTAGGGCTTCACCAAGAATTGGAATTAATGGTCAAAAATGGACTTACGCCGTTGCAGGCTTTACAGGCATCAATTATTAATGGTCCTGAGTTTTTGAATAAATCAGAAAAATACGGAAGTGTGAGTAAAGGCAAAAAAGCGGATATTTTATTACTCAACGAAAACCCACTGCTCCATATTTCTGCCACACAGAATATTTATGGTTTAGTGGCTCACGGAGAATATTTAGATGCTACCAAACTTAAAAGCTTATTGCTTGCAAAGTAATCCTTAATGGATGATAGAAAATTATTATTCATTTTCAATCATCCATTAAGAATTATATTTATTTCGGTAATAAGGGTAGCACTTATGGTTGTTTCACTAATATCAGAATGTTTTTCATTCAATAAAACTCTAAAAAAAGTTTGCTGCAATCAATCCACCTACTAAATTACCGTTTTTATATGTTTCTTATTCCAAATATTGCCCGTAGTTTTGTGGCACTTTAACTTACAAGAATTATGAGAAAGCTAAAATTGCAAGTGCAAATGTCAGTCGATGGTTTTATTGCTGGTTCGAATGGTGAAATGGATTGGATGGTTTGGAACTGGGACGATGCTCTAAAAAACTATGTTTTAGCCCTTACCGATAATGTCGATTGTATCGTTTTAGGACGAAAACTGGCTGAAGGTTTTATTCCACATTGGGCAGGTGCGGCTCAAATCGAAAACGAAGAGCAAGATTTTGCCAAGATTATGAGTAGAACACGCAAAGTAGTTTTCACAAAAACACTTGAAAGTGCCGACTGGGCAAATACTATTTTAGCTAAAGGCAACCTTGCTGATGAAATCAATACCTTGAAAAATCAATCGGGTGGTGACATCATCGTATATGGTGGAGGGTCATTCGTTTCTTCTTTGATTAGTGAGGGGTTGATAGACGAATATCATCTCTTCGTAAATCCTTCGATTTTGGGCGGCGGAATGCCAATTTTTCAACGTTTATCAGCTAAGCAAAGGCTTAAATTAAAGCAAGCACAAGGTTTTGATTGTGGAATTACGTTGCTCTGTTATGAACCCCAAAAAGATAGATAGAACATTTTTATGAATAATGAAATTGCACTTTGCCTTTGGTTTGATGGACATGCCAAAGAAGCTGCTGAGTTTTATTGCTCGATTTTTAAGAACTCAAAGATTACTTACGAAAACCCGATGATGGTTACTTTTGAGTTGAATGGTCGAAAAATGATGGGACTAAATGGCGGCCCTCAGTTTAAGTTTAATGAAGCTGCTTCGCTTGTAGTAAATTGTGACAACCAAGAAGAAATTGATTATTACTGGTTAAAATTGACCGATGGTGGTGAAGAAAGTCAGTGCGGTTGGTTGAAAGATAAGTATGGACTTTCGTGGCAAATTGTGCCTTCAATTTTAGGGAAATTGGTTTCTGACCCCAAAAAAGGACAACGAGTTGTGCAAGCTTTTTTACAAATGAAAAAATTTAATATTCAAACACTCCTAAACGCTTAAAAAAATGAAGAAAGACAAAATTATTTATTGGATTAGCACGGGTATTATTGCACTTTTTATTATTCCTGGAATATTTTACCTAAATAGCCAGATGGCTCTTGATGGTACAAAACATTTGGGTTTACCGATGTGGTTTCATTGGGAATTGGGTATTGTTAAGTTTATTGCTGCTATTTTAATTGTATTGCCTTTTACACCAAAGCGTGTCAAAGAATGGGCTTATGTTGGTCTTGGAATTGATTTTTTATCTGCTACCATTGCTCATATTGCGGTCGATGGTGTCTCTGCAATGGCATTCTTTCCACTCTTAGTGTTTGCCATTTTAGCAGTTTCATACATTTATCATCATAAGTTGATTAAAGAATGACTGATGTCGAAAAAGTAGCAGTTTATATGCAATAATTGGAGCATTCGATTAAAACCAAAATGGAGGCTTCGCGAATAATTATTAACGAAATAAATACCCAAATTTCGGAACGTATGAAGTGGAAAGCTCCGAATTAATAGTGTAAAGAACACTTTTTTATTTTTAATCATCGAATAAAAGATAAAGTGTGGTTAATTTTTCATAAAAACGCTATTCCAAATGTAAATTCTACCATTCTCGAATGATACTATAAACATCGTCAAAAGGTTTACTTTAAATAATATAAATTAGATTAGGACTAAAAAAGTAGAATTATAGCGAAATTATTACGGAGTTATTGAGGCGTATTCGCTAATAAAAAAAAGTATACCATAATTAGCATTTTTAATAGAAGAGTAGCTTATTAGATGAGCTACTCTTTTGTTTTGAAGCTTTAGTAACAAAAAAATAATGCTATGATTTTTAAAATTATTTAACAAATCCGTATTTTAGATAAAAATTCAGAGACTATTCAACCCTAACATGGAATCCAGAAGAGACTTCATCAAGAAAGCAACTTTATTGGCCAGCGGAGCTGGTCTGATGGGCGTTTTGCCTCCATCTATTCAAAAAGCATTAGCCATCAATCCTGCTGAGGGTAGCACCTTTTGGGATGCTGAACACGTAGTGATTTTGATGCAAGAAAATCGCTCATTCGACCACAGTTACGGTACACTTCAAGGCGTGCGTGGCTTCAATGACCCACGAGCCATCAGTTTACCAAATAAAAATAAAGTTTGGTTGCAGTCAAATCCGAAAGGAGAAACGTTTGCACCGTTCCGACTCAATCTAAAAGACTCAAACGCTACTTGGATGAGTTCGTTGCCGCATTCGTGGGAAAACCAAGTAGATGCCCGTAATAATGGCAAGTACGATAAATGGCTACACGTAAAGCAGTCGGGCAACAAAGCTTACAAAGAAATGCCTTTGACTTTAGGGTACTACAACCGTGAAGATATTCCGTTTTATTATGCACTGGCCGATGCCTTTACAGTATGCGACCAAAATTTCTGTTCATCATTGACAGGCACAACACCTAATCGTTTGTATTTATGGACAGGCACAATTCGTGAAAAAGCTGATTTTAATACAAAAGCTAACGTAAAAAACGACGATATTGATTACGGAAAATGGGCAAAATGGAAGACTTTCCCCGAAAGATTAGAGGAGAATGGTATTTCATGGAAAATCTACCAAAATGAAATCAGTTTGCCTGTTGGTTTTGAAGGTGAAGAAGAAGGTTGGCTCGCCAATTTTACCGATAATCCGATTGAATGGTTTGAGCAATATGCCGTAAAGTTTTCGCCCGAATATTACAAATACATTCAGAAAATGAATGATATTTTGCCGAAAGATATTGCTACGCTCGAAAAAAATCTGACCTCACTCAATGGTGCAGAACTTGAAACAGTAAAGGCCGAATTAGCTCGTAAGAAATCGTACTACGAAATCTTGAAGCAAGATTTGGTACAATATACGCCCGAAAACTTCGAGAAATTAAGTGATTTTACTAAAAATCTTCACCGAAAAGCCTTCACCAACAACCGCAACGACCCATATTATCATGAATTGACTACGCTCGAATATGATGATAATGGCACACCAAGAAAAGTAGAAGTACCTAAAGGCGATGTTTTGTATCAATTCAGAAAAGATGTTGAAAATAAACAACTGCCGATGGTTACGTGGTTGGTTGCTCCCGAAAACTTCTCGGACCATCCTGGAGCACCGTGGTATGGTGCTTGGTATGTGTCGGAAGTGATGGATATTCTGACAAAAAATCCAGAAATTTGGAAAAAGACCATTTTTATTTTGGCTTATGACGAAAACGATGGCTATTTCGACCACGTTCCGCCGTTTGTGCCACCACATCACACCAAACCAAATACGGGCAAAGTTTCGGCTGGAATAGATACTTCGGTCGAGCAAGTAAACTTGGTTCACGAAAAACAACGTAAATATAAAGACCCCGAAAAGGATGCCCGTGAAGATGCTATCGGCTTAGGTTTTCGAGTACCTTTGGTGATTGCTTCGCCGTGGAGTAGAGGCGGAAATGTATGTTCTGAGGTTTTTGACCATACGTCGATTTTGCAGTTTTTGGAGAAGTTTTTGAAACACAAAACCAAAAAAGAAATCACCGAAACTAATATCAGCGATTGGCGTAGAACAGTTTGCGGCGACCTTACTTCAACTTTCAAACCATACAATGGTGAAAAGATGGCCTTGCCAACTTTCGTCGCCAAAGAGCCATTTATTCAGTCGGTTCATAAAGCAAAATTTAAGAAATTACCATCAAATTTCAAACCCTTAACAGCCGAAGAAATTAGTAATATAAATATGCAAAATGCTGATTATGAATGGCTTCCGAAACAAGAAAAGGGTATTCGTAAAGCTACTTCAATTCCGTATGAATTATATGTTGATGGACGGTTGGGCGAAGATAAAAAAACTTTCCAAGTAAACTTTGGAGTAGGTGATAAGGTTTTTGGGAATAAAGTAAAAGGGTGTCCGTTTGTGGCTTATTTTACGGATAATGAGCTAAAAACTCGTAATTATGCCATAAAAAGTGGCGATATACTTACTGATACTTGGGCTTTAGAGTCATTTACTAATAAAAATTATAAAGTAGAAGTTTATGGCCCAAATGGATTTTATCGTTCGTTTGCTGGTAACGAAACTCAGCCACTACTCGAAACAAAATTGAAATACCAAGCCAGCGATACCGCTAAAAAAAGTTTGACAGGTAATGTCGTGATTGAATTACAAAACAAAGATAGTAAGAGTTTAAAAGTTGAAATCAATGATTTGTCTTATAAAACTGGCAAAAAGGTATTGGACTTACCTAAAGGCGGAACGGCAAATTTGGTTTTGAACTTACAAAACAGCTACCAATGGTATGATTTTTCGGTGAAAATTGAAGGAAATGATGCATTTGAGAAACGTTACGCAGGGCATGTAGAAACAGGCCGAGAAAGTTTTACTGACCCTGCCATGGGAAAGGTTATTTGAAAGTTGTTTAAAAGGAAGGCTACGCTTGAAGCGAAGCCTTCCGTAATATAAATTTTATGGAGTTTATTTTGTATTCAAAACAATCCAATAATGGGTGCTAATATGACTTTCCTCTTCTTTAAATTGATTTTTAGTGCCAATAAAAAGAGGTTTATCTCTAAAAAATAGTTGTTGAGTTCCATCATTTGAGAGGGTGATGATTTAGTAATTTTGGTTTTTATGAATTTTATGTCAATTTTTCTTCGACGATAATCATCATATTTGTTGACGGCAACTGCTAAAATGCCAATAATCACAAGAGAATTGCAAACGTGAAGGAGTAATCTCATATTTTATCATAGGTTATGATAAAAATACGAAAAAAGAATCAAGATGGATTTCTAAACCCTTTGCCTTGATTTAATTTCATTTTTACGAATTTAGAATGTTTTATACTCATAATTCGTAGTTTGAACTACATTATAAACAGAATTACTTCTTATTACTTTTACAGGAAAGTTTTGTTTGTCAGTTATTGCTTCATATTCCCAACTATTATTCCCATTTACAGTTTTCTTAGGAAAAAGGTTGCTTGTTAGACCATATCCAAATTCAGTGTAGCCATCAAGTATTCTACTAATGATGATTTTTTGAGCATCAGGAAAATTAGATATTGGATTAAGAGCAGTATCGTGAAAGTATATATTATTTGTTGTAGAATATACAATTGATGAAGTATGCACATCATTTGTATAAATGTATGTTGCCCTAACCTCATCAGCTACCGATACCGAACTGAGTTGACCTTTTAGATTATATTTAAAGGTATTATTCCCCAATGTATGTGCTTTTTCGACACCATTTTCGGTAAAATAAGGTCGTATCTCTACTACTTTATCTTTATCATAAATAAACCTATCAATGTTTATGTTTTCGTTTCCATTACTAATTTTATCAAGGGTTCTTGCTTCAGAAGTTAAGTTTTCTGAATTATAAGTTAAAAAAATACTGTTTTGTACCTTATAAGATATATTCCCTGTATTTAGGTCATAGTAAGAATAATTTTTAGCAATGTTTTCAAGTCGTCCTTTCGAGTCGTATGAAAAACTAAACTCTTGGTCTCGAACTTTTTTATTGTTATATATTTCGTTTAAGGTTATCTTAGAAATATAACTTTTAGGAGTAGCTTTAGTTATCGGAGTATCTATTTCTACTTCCTTTTTACACGAAAATGTGGTTAGCGTGATGATTATGGCAGTTATAAGTAGTTTTTTCATTTAATAGTAAAACTTTAAAGTATTTATTTTCTGTGAATTATTTGTGATGATTGCTTCAATTGGCAAGTTAGCCTTGTTGTATTTATAGCTAATGATATAATCTTTTTTATCCTGATAATAGCTTTTAACGGAGTTTCTTGAAAAACCATTATAATTATTTAAGAAAATTGAATTTCCGAATTCGGCCATAATTATCAACTTTACATCGTCTGGAATATAATAAAACGGATTATTAGTTGTTTCAAATTCGTTTTTTTGAAGATTACCAGACCTATTTATTGAAACCATGTTTTCGTCAGAAACTTCAAAATCGTAAAAATTGGTAATACTAAATCTAATTCCACTCACTTTTAGTGCAGTGTTGTATCGAATGGAAAATGTACTATTTTGAGATGCAATATTTTTCAAAAGGTTATCACTGTCGAATTCTAAGTTTATTGTCGAAGAAATATTGTTCTTAATTGAAGTTGCCGATTGAATTTTATTTTTGTTGTAAATAAAATTTAAAGTCTTTATTGGGCCAACGTTGTTTAAGTCATACTTGTAATGAGAAGTTGCCCTACTTATTAAACCATTGCTGTACTCAAGAGAAACGGAGTCTCGTACGTTTGAAATATTGAACTGATTTGCTAAAATAGTATAGGATTTTAGTTGGTACTTAGCTGGATTTGTGCTTACCTTTTTACATGAAGAAATACAAACATAGCAGCCCAATAGAAGCAATAAGGACTTTTTCATTAGTTATTATTGTATGAAAATTTGAACTTTTTGTATAGGCTCGTAGATGTATCGCCAATTGAAATTTCTGTTACATAGCCAGCTTGATTGGTAGTAGAATTCAAATCAATAGTGGTATTCATTGCACCCGAAGATATAATTTTAGAAGGTACATTTTTACTCATTATATTTAGATGTTCAATTGAAAAGTTGAAAATCTGAATAACATTTTCGGTACAGTAAAAAACTTTTTGCATATTTAATGGCAAGGCATAAAAAGGACTTAATTTTGCTAAATTATAGCCTTGATACTGAAATGTTATAGGAGAGTCTTTTTCGAAATACTTACTTAGATTTTCATCAATAAATGTATTTTCTACTCGTAAAAAACCATTTCTTAATTGATTAAATCCTTTGTCTGTATCTTCTAATTTTGTAATAAATTCTGAATAATTACCGCTTTGATAGGCTGCATTAACTTTATTTAGTTGATTGGTAGTATCGTCATATTCAAACTTAAATGTTGCATTAAACTGATATTCAAGGTCAATTGTTTTGCAATCAATTAAATTGCCTTTAGAATCGTAATTAAAAGTAGTTTCGTATTTTTTGATAAATCGATTTGTAGCACCAGAGAATCCAGAACGAAACTGGTAATTTACGGTATTAATTATCTTCTTATTTAAATCATAGCTTATCATCAAAGAGTCTTTTTGTAGATAACTATAATTTTGAAAGATACTTATTATTTTTGTTAAATATTGCTTGTCCTTTTGCGTTCCGTTATAGACTATTTTTTGAGTCTTTGTATCAGTAGGTTGTGGCTCTGTCGTATCTTTGATTTTACAGCCAATAATAAAAAATAAAAGCAGAAGAGATAAAGTATATTTTTTTACATACATATATTTTGGTAGTTGTATGAATCAATTTATTTGGAACTCAAATATAACATAAAGGGCCTTGAAAAAACAAGTTTTCAAAGCCCTTTATATTACTTTTTTTAATATCAATTCTTCAATCGCTTCAATTTCTCCAAATTCAAAATCGTAATTTTTCCAGATTCAATTTCAATCAATTTTTCATCTTTGAAGTCTGAAAGTGTTCGGATGGCTGTTTCGAGCGAAGTTCCTGCTACGTTTGAAAGGTCTTCACGACTAATTTTCATATTATTACTGACTGTTCCTTCTTTCACCAAATGGCTATGAAATTTCAGTAATGCTTCCGAAATACGTTTTCTTACTGAGTTATAGGCGAGTTTGAGTAATTGTTCTTCGTTGGCTTTTACGTTGTTCGATAAGAGCTGAATAAACTTCTGAGCAACTTGGCGGTTTTTATGAACGAGGGTATAAAAATCATTTTTCGGAATGAGGCAAATTTCACAATCTTCCATTGCTGCGGCCGACTCTGTGTAGTTGCTTTCTTGTAGTAAATCCACATAACCCAAATAATCATTTTTGTCGTAAATATTGATTATCAGCTCTTTACCATCGTCATTGGTTTTAAATGTCTTGATTTTTCCTTTGATAATGCAAAACAAATAAAGTGGATAATCACCTTCACGGTAAATCTCGCTTTTCTTTTTATAGCTTCTCACCTCACGGCTTTCGAGTAGTTTTTTTAGTTCTTGGTCGCCACCTGCATCGCTGATGAGTTCGTCGAGTCCGCCTAAATCTTGGGTGTATTTTTTTTGCAAAAGTTCTACTTTTTTCAAGCGACTTTCGATGGCATTTAGTAGTTCAACATCATCAAAAGGTTTGGTTATGTAGTCGTCGGCACCCATTTCCATTCCTTTTCTGAAATCCGAACGGTCAGCTTTGGCAGTCAGAAATATAAACGGAACATTGGCCGTGTCGGGCGTTTTTGAGAGCAAATGCAGCACACTATAGCCATCCATAATTGGCATCATGATGTCGCAGATGATTAAATCTGGTTTTTCGGCATGAGCTTTTTCTACGCCAATCCGTCCGTTTTCAGCAGCTACTACCTGATAATCGGCCAGTTCGAGAATTTCGGCTGTGTTTTCTCTGATTTCAGTATTATCTTCAATGAGTAATATCTTTTTCATGCGATTTTAAAAATTTCGAGGAAGGTTTATAAAAAATGTCGTTCCTTCGTTTTCTATGCTTTTAAATTTAATAGTGCCTTTCAGCAGATTTACATAGTGTGCCACAATGCTCAGACCTAATCCTGTACCTTGAATTTCGCCTGCATTGCTTGAACGGAAAAAACGCTCGAACAAATGCTTTTGGTCGGCTTCTGGAATTCCGATTCCTTGGTCAGCAACACTTAATTGGATTTCATTCTGGGTCAAATTGGCACTGACTGTAATATTGGTATTTTCGGGCGAAAACTTGATGGCGTTTGAAACTAAATTAATAATAATATTTCGGATAAGAGTTTTGTCAAGGTTCACTAAACAATTGCCGTTATTCGAGCAATACAAGACAATTTTTTGACTTTTTTTTGTAATTCCTTGTAACTCTTGTATCAAATTTTCAATTAAATTGTTCAGATTGAAGGCTTCAATATTGAGCATTACTTTGCCTTCTTCGAGTTTGTTTAATGACAGAAAATCGTTTAAAATATCCGTCAAGTTTCGCACAGAAGATTTAATTCTGCCGATATGTTTCATCCGTTTTTCTTCATCTTGTAAAGTAGAATATTTTTCAACTAACGAAAGCGAAGACAAAACTGTAGCCAATGGTGTACGAAATTCGTGCGAAGCAATCGAAATAAATCTTGATTTCATCGAATTTACTTCACGTTCACGTTTCAGCGAGTTATCAAGCTCGTCTTTGGTTTGTTCGAGTTTCTGAATCGCTTCTTTCAAAATCATGGTACGTTCTTCCACTTCTTTTTCAAGCTCGGCTTTGTAGGCAATGAGTTGATTTTCAGCTTTTTTTCGGATACTAATATCAATAATAAAAGCAATGACAAAACTGCCTTTACTATTGCTGTAAGGACTCAAACTGACTTCGACAGGAAATTCAGATTGGTCTTTTCTTTTCGCAAATAAATCTAAATTCGCTCCCATCGAACGAGCGTGCGGACATTCCGTAAAATGTTGTCGATGTTTTATATGTCTTTCAGTCAGGCGGCTGGGTATTAAAATTTCAATTGGTTGCCCTATAAATTCATCTGCGGCATAACCAAACATCATTTCGGTGCTTGGGTTTACTCGTATAATTTTCCCCTGATTATCCGTTATAAGTATGGCTTCGGTGGCAAATTGAAAAATAGCTTCTACCTGATTCAGCATGTCGTTTTCAGCAGTTGAAATATTGGTTGCAATCATCGGGCAAGTTAGGATATTAGTGAGGTGCGAAAATATGATTTTGGTCAGTATTTTCAAAAATACTTGGGTTCAAAGATAAAAATTTCTGTTCGGAAGTTCAGCGTTTTATCAATATCATATTTGGTTATGACAAAGGTCATAATTATTGTTTCATAAAAGGTCAAAATTTGTATCGTTGAATTATAGCATAGTCAATTCAAAAACAAACTTCTTTATGAAAACCATCTTATTTGCCACTGATTTTTCGAGAGGTTCAAGAAAAGCTGCCCAAACAGCCGCCCAAACAGCTATTAAAACTGGGGCAAAACTTATACTTTTTCATGCGTATCGCTACTTGATGCCGCTTGATTCAGAAATGAGTATGTTGGCGGTTTCGGCTCAGGATTTAGAAAAACATAGCTTATTTATGCTTAAACGCCTGAAAGCTCGCTTGATTAAGAAGTTTTCGCCGACGTTAGAGTTAGAAGTTTTAGTAAGAGAAGGTTTAGTAATTGATGCCTTATCTGAGGCTTTGGAAGAGACAAACGTCGATTTATTGATTATGGGAAGTGTGGGTGATTCGCCATTGGGAAGCAGATATTTTGGCAGTTTGGCCACTTCGATGATTCATCATACCAAAGTCCCTATGCTAATTGTGCCGCCAAAAGCCAACTATTCAACGTTTAAGAATGCAGTTTTGGGACTTGATTTTAGGTATAATATTGATGCCGAAGTTTTGAGTAAAACTGTTAGTATTCTCCGAGACTTAGACGCAGTTGTGAATCTTTATACAGTTACTGAAGATTCTGAATATGCCAAAGATAGTGCCTTGAAAGTAAGAGAATTGTTGAAAAATGTACCACATACTTATACGATTGCCGAAGAAGCTGATTTCTCGAAAGCAGTTTTAGAATTTTCTAAGTCAACGCATGCCGATTTGATAATTACGTTTCCGAGAAAACATAACATTTTCGAACGATTATTTACCGATACCAACACCGAACGATTGGCTAAAAATGAGACTATTTCGATTCTGACGGTTGTCTGATAAAAAATACATAAGTGCTAAGCTAAATTAGTTGTACAAATAAATAGTGTAATTTGTTGATAATCAGTATTATTCATTTTTAATTATACATCGCTCGGGCGACCCCGTATCAATTGTGCGTAGCACTTAGTTCCCCAACTTTCAATCTCTAATAATGGAACACCGATGATACTTTTTGTAAAACCTGACATAAAAGCAACTGATTTGATAAGGCAGTTCAATGAAATTTACCCCTTTCTTCGGCTTGAAATTTATTATCGAGGCCAAGAAATGAGCGATGCCTTTCATGATTGTAAGTTGTGCGATATTGTCCATAAAAAATCCATTGAAGGCTTTGGAATTTCGCCCGAAATGAAAGTTTCGGAGGTAGAAAACCTTTTTTGGGAAAATATGGGAATCCAAATTTCAATCTTTAGAAAGTCGGGTAAAACTTGGCTCGAATCGTCGTTTACGAATTATTGGTCGCTCGAACGACAAAATACGCTGGGAAAAGATATGAATGATTTTATGAAAATCGAACCACAAAAAGTAATGTAATGAATATGATAGCGGAGATTGACGAAAAATTGGTGTGTTATCATTGCGGAGACGAATGTCCTGATGAATCGATAGCCGTCGAAGACAAACATTTTTGTTGTCACGGGTGTCAGACTGTGTTTGAAATTTTACAAGATAACAATCTTTGTGCCTACTACGACCTCAACGATAACGCAGGGGTTAGTCTAAAAGCTAAAAACTTTGAAGGAAAATATAGCTATCTCGACGAAGGAGATATTGTGGCTCAATTACTTGATTATCAGTCAGAAGAGCTGAGTAAGGTTACTTTTTATGTACCAGCCGTACATTGTAGTTCGTGCGTTTGGTTACTCGAAAATTTCAATAAAATCAAAAAAGGTGTAATTACTTCAAGGCTTAATTTTATCAAGAAAGAGCTTTCGTTGAGTTATAATCCTGCTAATGTTAGTTTGAAAGAAATTGTTGAATTATTGGCTACTTTGGGTTACGAGCCATTGCTTAATTTAGAAAGTACTGATAAACCACAACAAAAAAATACCACTCAACGAAGTTTGATTCTGAAAATTGGTGTGGTGGGTTTCTGTATGGGAAATATCATGATGATGAGTTTTCCTGAATACTTTCACCTCGACCTCAAAAATAGCATTGATGCCAATTATCAGAAGTTTTTCTTATACTTTAACTTCATACTTTCGTTGCCCGTTTTCTTTTATGGAGCGTATGATTATCTAACTGGTGCATGGATTTCAATCAAAGAAAATTTTAAGAAAACCACCGATGTTTTTAGTGTAGATATTCCGATTGCGGTGGCTATCATAACACTTTATGGACGTAGTGTTTACGAAACATTCGTCAACAATTCGGCGGGTTATTATGATAGTTTAGCGGGTTTGGTTTTCTTTTTGTTGGTCGGAAAATGGATGCAACAAATTACTTATAATTACCTTTCTTTTGAGCGAAACTATAAATCTTATTTTCCGTTGGCTGTCAAGGTTATACGTGAAAATATTGAGTCGTATATGAATGTAATGGAGCTTAAAAAAGGCGATACGATTTTTATCCATCACCAAGAACTGATTCCAGCCGATGCCATTATTTCAAAAGGAAAAGGTATGATTGATTACAGTTTCGTTACGGGTGAGTCTGACCCCGTAAGTAAAAATGTTGGCGATGTACTTTATGCTGGTGGCCGCCAAAAAGGTGAGCGTTTAGAGTTGATTGTGCAGAAACCTGTTTCGCAAAGTTACCTAACTCAACTTTGGAACAATGAAGCATTTACGAAAGAAAAAGTAATGCCTACCACCGAATTGGCCAATTTGTTTAGTAAATATTTTACCGTCATTACGTTTACGATTGCAACGGTTGCAGGTATTTATTGGGTATTTTTTGAGCCAAGTCTTTTTTGGAATTCGATAACTGCCGTATTGATGGTGGCGTGTCCGTGTGCCTTGACACTTTCGATGCCATTCACGATGTCAACAACGATGGCAATTTTTGGGCGAAATAAATTTTATGTAAAAAATCAAGGTGTAATTCAACTGCTCAATGAAGTAAACGAAATTGCATTTGATAAAACAGGAACTTTGACCGAAAGTAACTCCGACGGGCAGCGTCCTGCGAGAGTAAGTTTTGTTGGTTCTGAATTGAGCGAATTTGAGCAAAAACTCGTAAAAACGCTAACCATGCAATCTGCTCACCCATTGAGCAAAATGATTGCCAATTCACTGAATATCAAAGGTGGCAAAGCTCTACCGATTGATTATTTTCAAGAATTTCAAGGCGAAGGTATTGAAGCCAGCATTGCAGGGAATTTACTAAGACTCGGCAAAAGTGGTTTTGTGCGGTCAGCAATCAATAAGGAAGTAAAACATACGCATTCATTTCTTGAAATTAATGGCCTTTTAATTGGATACTTTGTAATAGAAACGGTTTACCGTAAAAATTGGCAAACGATGCTGACTAACCTCAGTAAAAATTTTAAATTATTTATTCTTTCAGGCGATAACGATGCCGATAAAGAAAAACTCGCACCATATTTCAACGAAAATGCGGTTTATTTTAAGCAAAAACCACAAGATAAACTCAACTTTATCAATCAAGAACAGCAAAAAGGTAACCATATTTTGATGATTGGCGATGGCTTAAACGATGCAGGTGCTTTGCGACAAAGCAATGTTGGAATTGCTATTAGTGAAGATATTAAAGTGTTTTCGCCCGCTTGCGATGCCATTCTTGATGCTTCAAGATTCGGACAATTGGCCGATTTCCTAAAGTTTAGTAAAACCTCGCTCAATATTGTGAAGGCAAGTTTCGCACTATCATTGGTTTATAATTTTATCGGCATCGGTTGGGCAGTTACTGGTAAACTTTCACCCGTTCTGGCGGCCATTTTTATGCCTTTAAGTTCGATTTCGGTAGTACTTTTTGCAGTTGGACTTACGCATTTATTTGCACGTTTTAGAAAATTGTAATTGTTATCAAACCGATTTGAATCGGTTTTAGATTTAAAACATTCCCTTGTTATTTTAGATAGCGATTTTAATCGCTACTTATAAGTTATTCATCTCACTGACTACCATAAGTTCAATTAAAACTATGAGTATAATATTTTTTTTAGCCATAGCTGCCATTATAGTAGCAGGTGGTTTTTTAATAGCATTCATTTGGGCAACCAAAGATGGACAGTACGACGATACTTACACGCCATCGGTCAGAATGTTGTTCGATAATCCAGTGAAAAGTCCAGAATCTAAAATAAAGAAAGATGAGTAAGGTCATCTTTCTTAGTGATATTTCTCAATAAATCTTGTTTGACTTTTGAAGACTTTTGTTTCATAAATCAAGACTATTTATGAAACAAACAGGTTCGAAGTGCGTTTATGTGATAGCACTAACCACTATGATGTTAGTGCTATTTTTTTCTTATTCGGAAGCATCTGCACAGCAGCACAGTGCTTTTTTAAATGTTCCCGAAACGCAAATCTTCAAAAATAAAAACACCTCAATTTCGGTCAAAAACATTAAATATATCGAGTATTATAAAGAATTTGACTGTAAATGGGAAACCAGTCATGCAGTAATAAGTGGTTTGAGCGATACTACGGCTCAAAATTATGTCAATGATTGGCTTTCGGGAATGACTTTTTTTGGCACGTGTGATGGCGACAATGAATGTCTGGATATCGCCTCCTTTCATTATTTCTACAAAATGACGTATGTCACAGCAGTTCAAAATGAACTTCTTGGTTTTTTTCAGAAAGCAGGAAATTGCAAAACCTCCGAAATACCATGTTGCGAAACCCAAGATTGGGAAATTTATGATTTGAAACAAAAACGTTTTCTGCTCGAATCGGATATTTTTAAGCAAGATGTAGCTTCTCAAAAGATTTTCTTTCGAGCAATTGAAGAAAAGGTTTCACAACGCCATCTGAAATTGATTGCAGACTGGAAAGCGTTTGACCGCCAAATTGGTATTGAAAGCAAAGCAGGAATTACCAAAGTAGTGATTTTCTTGCTTGAAGATGTTGTGAGAAAACCTAAAGGCTTAAAACTCGAATTTTCAGCTAAAGAAATAGCCAAAGCACTCAATAATGAGATTGTAAAGCGTATTTTTTAGGATATATATTCACAAACTGATTTCTCTCATATTTCTCTCAAATGCTGGTCATGCTTTTGGTAGTGCATGATGTTTAGCTTTGTTTCATCAATCTAAAATTAGCATTTACCATGAAAAAGATTCTGCTTCCAACCGATTTTTCGAGAGCATCTGAACGTGCTATTCATTACGCTTTGGCGATGTTTAGTGATACCGCCTGTGAGTTTACGTTGCTGAATACCTACACAACCAATACTCAACCAGAAATAGCCATGTATGTCTTAGATGATTTGCAAGCGAATGCAGAAAATCTAATGAAAGGCTTCTTGAAAGGGTTAAGACAGTTTGCTAAAGAATCGCTTCATACATTTAAGACAGAATATATTCCAATTTCGACGGCAAGTGCTATTGAAATTTTGAATCAGACCAACCAATACGATTTGGTGGTTTTGGGAGCAAGTGGTGCAGGAAATAATTTGTTATTTGGTAGTGTAGCCACCGACGTAGTTCGTAATGTAAAGGCCAATACGCTTATTATTCCTAACAATACGCCAATTAGTCCAATCAAAAATGTGGCAATGGCGGTTGATTATAATCAAGTGAGCGATTTAAAAGTTTTTGATAATCTGAAAGATATGCTTGCTAAAAAAGATGCTCAGTTGACCCTGCTTACTGTATTAAAAGATAATCAATCGGCTGACGAATTAGATGGTTTGACAAAATATGAATATCATAATTACTTTAATAATTGTAAAGTCAATGATTTTTACATCAAAAATGCGGATGTAGAAAAAGGTATTAAGGAGTTTTTAGAAATTCACCGAGCTGATATGCTGGTGATGCTCTCTCGTCATCACTCATTTTTGGATGTGATTTTCAATCGTAGCATAACTCGCAAATTTGCTTATCATCCTTCTATTCCTCTGCTTAGTATTTATGATGAAGTATCGGCTCCGTTTATCAATGAAGCTGAGGTGGTTACTTTCTGATAAAAAACTTTTCAAACCTATGGGTTTATGAAACCTCGTAGGTTTTTTGGACACATCTAACTCAAAACAGATAAAATAGTATGACAACTTCTAAGATGCACCAATTGACTCATGCTCATTTTGAGCATAAATTGTGGCGAAACGAACTCGAATTAGTTTCGCAGGAAGCTACCTTTTTCTTGAAAACGCTTGATGAATATAAAATCAAAACTATTTCACAATCGCACGATTCGCTTGTGGTTGCTGAGTTTGTAAAGCAGTTTCGTCATTTTCAACGATTGACTAAACGTTTACTCGAAGAATTGAGTGTAATTGAAAAAGAAGTGGCTCAGGGTGCAAAAGAAGATAATATTTTGGATGGCGAACAGCGAAAAGACCGTGCGTACTTAAATGAAGAAATGAAATATTTTGAGTCAGATTACCGAGAAACTAAGTTTAGTTTTCGCAGTTTTATAGCTACTTATGAGCCAGCTCCATCGCTCAACTGATTTTATGATTTTAATCATGTTTTCTTCAGACCTCAGTCATGTTTTCGACTGGGGTCTGCTTGTAATTTTACATCAAGAAAAAAAGATTACTGATTCAAGTTCGACAACTTTTTAAGAGTTGTCAAATCCCAAATCCTTTCAGCACTTATTTAAACCAAATCTTATGCGATTATTTGCCAAACCTTTTTTCAGTAGCGACTCTCATTCAGGGGGTGGGGGTGCATTAGAAGGTTTTTATTACGACAATAAAGTTGTAAAAGCCTTTATGATTGCGACCGTAATTTTCGGCGTTGTCGGAATGTTGGTTGGTCTAACGGCTGCCACCGAACTATTCTGGCCTGCCGCCAACTTAGGCATTCCCTACACAACTTTCGGTCGTATTCGTCCACTTCATACCAACGCAATTATTTTTGCTTTCGTAGGCAATGCCATGTTTGCTGGTATTTATTATTCTATGCCAAGATTATTGAAAACGCCGATGTTTGGCAAACAATTAAGCTGGATTCACTTTTGGGGTTGGCAATTAATCATTTTAGCAGCGGCCATTACTTTACCACTTGGTATCACATCATCAAAAGAATATGCCGAACTCGAATGGCCAATTGATATTGCGATTGCGTTGATTTGGGTGGTTTTTGGTATCAACATGATTGGTACGATTATCAAACGCCGTGAGCGACACATGTATGTGGCGGTTTGGTTTTACATTGCTACATTTATTACTGTTGCGATGCTTCACATCGTCAACTCGCTCGCATTGCCAATCTCTTGGACCAAAAGTTATTCACTTTATGCAGGTGTGCAAGATGCCCTCGTTCAGTGGTGGTATGGCCACAATGCGGTTGCATTTTTCTTGACAACACCGTTTTTAGGATTAATGTACTATTATATGCCAAAAGCGGCTAATCGTCCAGTTTTCTCTTATAAATTATCAATTATTCACTTCTGGTCACTTATTTTCTTATATATCTGGGCGGGGCCCCATCACTTGCTTTATTCTTCGTTGCCTGATTGGGCTCAAAGTTTGGGTACAGTTTTCTCAGTCATGCTCATTGCTCCATCTTGGGGTGGTATGTTGAATGGTTTATTGACGCTTCGTGGTGCTTGGGACAGAGTTCGTGAAGACCCAGTTTTAAAATTCTTTGTGGTTGCGGTTACGGCTTACGGTATGGCAACTTTTGAAGGTCCATTGTTATCGTTGAAAAACGTAAATGCCATTTCTCACTTTACTGACTGGACAATTGCCCACGTTCACGTGGGTGGTTTAGGCTGGAACGGATTCATGATTTTTGGTATGCTCTATTGGATGGTACCAAAAATGTGGAAAACCAAAATCTACTCAGTTTCTCTGGCAAATACGCACTTTTGGGTAGGAACACTCGGTATTTTATTCTGGACATTGCCTATGTATTGGGCAGGTTTCACCCAAAGTTTGATGTGGAAAGAGTTTACAAAAGAAGGTTTCTTGGCTTATCCAAACTTCTTAGAAACAGTAACTCAGTTGATTCCGCTCTACGCCATGCGTGCCTTCGGTGGATTACTTTATTTGGTTGGTACTTTCATTATGATTTATAACTTAATGAAAACAGCCAGTCAAGGAAGTTTTGTGGCGGACGAATACGACGAAGCTCCAGCTTTGGTTAAAAACGTTACGATTGCAGGCGAAGGATGGCACTCTGTTATTGAGCGTAAACCAGTAATGTTTATGATATTTTCGTTGATTGCGGTAATTATTGGTGGTGCGGTTGAGTTTATTCCAACGTGGTTGGTTGAGTCTAATATTCCTACCATTGCATCAGTAAAACCGTACACACCGCTCGAACTCGAAGGTCGTGATATTTATATTCGTGAAGGCTGTTATACCTGCCACTCTCAGATGATTCGCCCATTCCGTTCTGAAACTGAGCGTTATGGAGAATACTCAAAAGCAGGTGAGTTTGTTTATGACCACCCGTTCCAATGGGGTTCTAAGCGTACAGGGCCAGATTTGCATCGTGTTGGTGGTAAATATCCAGATAGCTGGCACTACAACCACATGATGGACCCACAGACAATGTCGCCAGGTTCGATTATGCCTACTTATCCTTGGCTATTATCAGATAAGTATAACAAAAATCAACTACCTGATAAAATAAATGCCATGCGAAAACTGGGTGTTCCGTACCCAGAAGGTTTTGAAGACGAAGCCATCGCTAATGCAGAATCTCAAGCAGCAGGTATTGTGAAGTCTTTGGCCGATGCCAAAATCACTGCAAAAGGAGACAAAGAAATCATCGCTCTAATTGCTTATTTGCAACGAATGGGTACTGATATTAAGAAAGAACAAACTGCAGTAAAATGACTTTAGTCGATAGTCCACTGTTAAGAGTCAAGAGAAAAATCAATTCGTTGGCTATCGACAGTGGACCTATAAACAGATAAAACTATGTTCAGAAATATTTTAAATAGCATAGAAGGGGTATCAGTTTTCCCCATCTTTTCACTAATAGTATTTTTTGTTTTTTTTACAGCACTCGGTTTTTGGGTTATTAAAGCAGATAAAAAATACGTGAACCACATGGAAAATCTTCCTTTCGATAACGAAAAATAGGTTTTCAAGATTAGAGGTCTGGCTTGATACAAAGAAAGTTATCAAGTGTTGACCATCGACTAAAACAAATTATTAATCATAAAAATTGTCATAAATGAACTTATCATTCAAAACAGGAGATGAATTGATTCTATTCTTGGTATTGGTAACTCTCGTCATTTTCGCAGTTGTGATTTTGTTTGTGGTATTCGGGATTTTCCGTACCTTAAAACAAATCGATGCCGAGCGAAGTGGCAAAATCATTGAAGCATTTAGCTTTGATACTTGGTGGAAAGGGCTTACAGGGGCAGTCCCTTTGGAAAAAGAAGAAGTTATCTTATTGAACCATAATTATGATGGAATCAGGGAACTCGACAATCACCTTCCACCTTGGTGGAAATATCTTTTCTACGCTACCATTGTGTTCGCAGTTTTCTATTTGCTCGATTATCACGTTTGGTATTCAAGCCCGAATCAAGAAACAGAATACCTAAATGAAGTAGCAGTAGCCGAGAAACAAATCGAAGAATATCAGGCAAAAAATGCAAATAGCATTGATGAAAACTCGGTAAAACTGTTAGTTTCTGATGCAAAAGTTATTGCTAAAGGCAAAGAAATCTTTACTGGTAAATGTGTGGCTTGCCACGGTGCTGCGGGTGAAGGTGGTGTAGGCCCTAATTTAACTGATGAATATTGGTTGCATGGTGGAACAATCAGTGCAATTTTCAAAACCATCAAAAACGGTGTTCCAGAAAAAGGGATGATTGCTTGGAAAGCTACCTTAAAGCCAAACGAAATGCAAGATGTAGCTAACTATATAGTTTCGTTGGCTGGTACAAATCCACCAAACGCTAAGGCTCCACAAGGAGAAAAAGTTGCTGCCGATTCGACAGCAACAAAATAAAAATCACTCCTAACCCTTTGCCTTTTTGTAGAGGGTTAGGGTTTTATTCGGCATCAATAAACGCAACGCCGAACCTTTATAAAAATAAAATGAATACATCACACGAAATATCAGAGTTTTATGAAGAAGAGTTCCGTGATACAATCGCCACGGTAGATGCCAACGGAAAACGCATTTGGTTACACCCTAAAAAACCAAAAGGAAGCTTTCATAATAAAAGAATCATTGCTACAATTATATTTTTAGCCATATTCTTTTCTGTACCTTTCATCAAAATTAGTGGACAACCACTTTTGATGATGAATATATTTGAAAGAAAGTTTGTGATTTTTGGTCAACCTTTCTTTCCTCAAGATTTTGTGTTGTTTGGTATAGGAATGATTACTTTTTTTGTATTTATCATTCTCTTTACGGTAGTTTATGGGCGTTTTTGGTGTGGTTGGGCTTGTCCACAAACAGTTTTTTTGGAAATGATTTTCCGAAAAATCGAATACTGGATTGAGGGAGATGCACGCCAACAACACAGACTCGACAGCGGCCCATGGACCTCCGAAAAAATTAGAAAGAAGACTCTCAAGCATTTTATATATATAGTTTTTTCGGTGATTATTGCCCACTTTACAATGGCCTATATCATCGGAATCGAAGAAACAATCAATATCGTAACGGTTTCACCCGCCGAACACTGGTCGGGCTTCATCGGAATTATTGTTTTTACTGCTTTATTTTATTTCGTTTTCACTCGTCTACGAGAGCAAGTGTGTATCGCCATTTGTCCTTATGGACGTTTGCAAGGTGTCTTAATGGGGCGTAGCACAATGGCTATCATGTACGACTTTATTCGTGGAGAACCAAGAGGTAAATTGACAAAAAATCCTGAAAAAGGTGATGTTCAAAAACACGGAGATTGCATTGATTGTGCATTATGTGTGAAAGTTTGTCCAACAGGAATAGATATTCGTAATGGAACTCAGCTCGAATGTGTCAACTGCACGGCTTGTATTGACGCTTGCGATGAAGTAATGATAAAAATTGATAAACCAACGGGTCTTATCAAGTATGCTTCTCAAGAAAGTATTGATAAGCGAGTCCCATTCAAAATGTCGGCGAGAGCGTATGCTTATTCCGTTGTTTTGGTGCTTTTAGTTGCAATTGAAGCCTTTTTATTGATAAATCGTTCAATGGTTGAAACCACCATTATGCGTGTGCCTGGACAAATGTACCAAGAGCAACCCAACGGAATTATCAGTAATTTGTATAACGTTCAGTTTATCAATAAAACTTCCGAACCAATACAATTAACACTTAAAGTGGCCGATAACAAAGGGGTTATACGCATACAAGGCGGAAAATTAAACGTACCCATGCAAGGTAGAGTTGATGCCGTATTTTTCTTAGATATACCTAAGAAGCAAATTACAGATATTAAAACACCTCTAAAAATCGAAGTTTATAACGGCACCACATTGGTTGAAACCGTAAAAACCAACTTCTTAGGGCCAGCAGAATAGTTTAATTAATTAAGAATTAAGAATGGAGAACGGTTCGCCGTAGCGATTAAGAATTAATTTTTTCAATTTTATTCATCAACTTCTCCTTCTTAATTCCTCATTCTTAATTTAAAAAAGATGAACTGGGGAAAAAAAATAGCAATCGTTTATTTAAGTTTTGTTGGTTTTATGGGCTTTTTGGTTTGGAAATGCCTTCAACAAGACGATATTCATTTGGTTAGTCAAGATTATTATCAAAACGAAATTGCATACCAAGACGACATCGACCAGATGAATAATACAAATCAACTTTCTACACAATTGAAATTTGAGTATTTATCTGATAGCCATGTAGTTAAATTAAGTTTTCCAAAAGAATCAATTGGAGCAACTGGTAAAATTAATTTCTACCGTCCCTCCGATGCTCGCAAAGATTTTGCGGTAAAACTTGATATTACTACCACTGAAATTCAATTAATTCCAGTAGCGAATCTCGACCGAGGTTTGTGGGTGATAAAAGTATCGTGGGTTAAAGACGGCAAAAAATATTACAAAGAGGAAAAAATGGTTTTATAGATTGTTGAGTTCTGAGTTAAAATACAACTCTTTACCGAACTCAACTCTCTCAACTCAGAACTCAAAAGACGTGTTTTACTCAGCATTCATAATGGGGTTTATTGGTAGTTTGCACTGCGTTGGTATGTGCGGCCCAATCGCCATGATGCTACCTGCCGATACTTCTAAACGTTGGAAGTTCATTATAGGGCGAGGATTATATAATGGCGGTCGTTTGATGACTTATGCAATTTTAGGTTTACTTGTTGGTTTTATCGGTGAAAGTACCACCTATTTTATTTCTCAGAAATCTTTATCCATAATTTTAGGTGCGTTGATTTTGATTGGCGTTTTTTTACCAAAAATTTGGCTACAAAAACTCAACCTCAATAATTATGTGTTTGGCTTTACGAACTATATAAAGGGTTCATTATCAAAGCTTTTTAAAAAATATTCACTGGTTACACAGTTTTCATTTGGAGTTCTAAATGGTTTTTTGCCCTGTGGATTAGTTTATGCCGCATTGAGTGGGGCATTTCTTACCGAAGCCCTGACCGATGGCATGTTGTTTATGTTTTTGTTTGGAGTAGGTACATTACCTATGATGTTGGGCGTGAGTTTAGGAGCAACATGGCTCAGGAAAACATTCGGAGCAAAACTTCCAAAACTAATTCCGATAACTTATTCATTAATCGGTTTATGGTTGATTTTCAGAGGTTTAATTATATCATTTCCACACATCATTAAACAGAATATTGATTTATCAAACATTCCGTTTTGTCATTAGAATTTATTAGGTTTAGGTTGGAAAAAGCAAGAGATTTTCTCTTGCTTTTTTTGTTTTTTTGGAAGAGTGAAATCTATTTTTGATTTAGTTGTTGATTAAAAAATAGTAATGTTTCAGCGAGATGTTCTGTCCAATATTCCCAACTATGGCCGCCCGAAAACTCTTCGTAAGTATGTGGTATGCCGTGGTTTTTTAGTTCTTGATGCAGTTGGCGATTGTGTTCTATCAAAATATCATTAATTACAAAAAAAAAAAAAAAAGGAGGGATGAGATTCTTATTT
>JAIYBU010000053.1 GCA_027488335.1 Cytophagaceae bacterium | reverse complement strand
TGCGGTTTTTGGGAAGTTTGTATCAATTGGAAACCGACCAAATCGAAGAGAAAGCCACCGAACTACTCAGACTTTTTGCTCTTTATGACCAGCGAGATGACCGCATGACGACTTTCTCGAAAGGTATGAAACAAAAAGTATTGTTGATTTCGGGTATTTTGCACAACCCCGAAGTGATATTTTTGGATGAACCCCTTTCTGGTCTTGATGCCAATGCCGTAATTTTGGTCAAAGAGATACTTGCTCAGCTCAAACACGCTGGTAAAACTATTTTTTACAGTTCACACATCATGGATGTGGTCGAGAAAATCTCCGACCGAATCGTGCTTATCAATAAAGGAACTATCATTGCCAACGGTACTTTTGAAGAATTGAAATCGCAACGAGAAACGGGTTCGCTCGAACAGATTTTCAACCAGCTAACGGGCAATAATGAACACGTACAACTGGCTGAAGAGTTTATACAAGTAATGAATCGCTAACTCTCCACATCTTACATAAAATGCTAAATTTCTACATAAGAATACTATTCTTGCTTCGCCCAATTTTCTTACGCTTGGGCGTTAATTTTGAGCAACTCGTGGCCATTGTTGAAGTCAAACTCAAAATGGATAACCGTCGAGCGAGGTTTAATCAATGGAATAAAAAACAAACCGAATCTAATAACTCGTTTTTACTTACGCTGTTTTTTTACTTCGTCATGGCTTGTGCTTTTTCGTTGTTAATTTATTTTTCGGCTTCGGCTACAGCAGCTTATTCTTTGGTTTTTGCTGTAATGATGTTTATGCTTGCCATGACACTTATTACCGACTTTTCGGCAGTTATTCTTGACTCTAACGATAATGCTGTCTTGCTTCCTCGTCCCATCGACGACCGCACACTGCTCATTGCTCGTATTACGCATATTCTGATGTATTTGCTTTCGATGATGTTGGCTTTAGCAATCCCGTTTATCATAGTCACGATGCTCAAATATGGTGTTTTAGCCGCTTTCGTATTCTTGATTATCAGTTTATTAAATTTAATACTGATAGTATTTCTGACCAATATTTTCTATTTGGTTTTGATGCAATTTACGAGCGAAGAACGTTTGCGTAATGTTATTAATACTTTTCAGATTATTCTGACATTTATTTTTACGGGAGGCTATCGTTTGGTAGGACAATTGGTCAATATGAAAGCTCTGATGAATGGCATTGATACAAAAGTACAATGGTGGCATTTTATAGTACCACCTATCTGGATGGGAAATAGCATGAACGTAATAATTAAACATGAGTTTGATGCCACTAAATTTCTGTTTCTTTTTCTGACTTTGACTGTACCATTTATGGTGATTTTCTTGGTGAATAATGTCTTTTCGGGGGTTTTTAACCAAAAAATGGCAGGAATTGATATTGCCAAACGCCAAGAAAAAATACCAAATAAAGTTGCTAAAAAAGGCTTGGTCGAAACTTTATCAAGTATCTTTACAGGTACTCCGATGGAACGTGGTGCTTTTGAATTTGTTTGGAAGATTACCTCACGTGACCGCAAATTTAAACTCCGAATCTATCCTTCGTTGGCGTATTTTCTTATTTATCCAATTTTTATGATTGGTACGGGACGAAGCGGTGAAAGTTTTGTTCAAAAAATTGAACATCTTAGAGAATCGACGGGTACGGGAATTGTAGTAGTTTATCTTTGTGGAACGGTTCTGCTCACAATCAGAAGCCAAATTTCGCAATCGGAAGATTTTAAAGCGGCGTGGCTTTATGAACTTGCTCCAATCAGCCGACCTGGTGAAATTTTAAGCGGTTCATTAAGGGCAATTATGGTAAAGTTTCTTTTACCAATTACTATTTTTTTGAGCTTACTTCTATCAATTATTTGGGGAGGGAATCTGCTCGATGATTTGCTTTTCGGAATGCTGACAATTACCAATCTTGATTTACTCTTATCAATTGGCATGAGCAACGAACTGCCGTTTTCGAGCGAAATCAAGAAAAATGGGGGTGGTATTTTTCTTAGAAACTTAGCTTATGTATTTCTCGCGGGTGTAATAGCCATAATCCATTATTTTATAATGCAAGTACCTTATGTAATAGGGGTTTTTATACTCATTCAATTGGCTTTGGTGCTGTTTTTATTCAAAAAATACCGAGAAGTAGGTTGGGAAAAAGTCAGAATAGAGTAAGTTTGTCAAAACATCAATCATCTAACGAATGAAACGCTATCTATTACCTTTATTATTGCTCTCGGGCGTAGTGTCTGCCCAAAGTCCATTGATTGAACAAGCCCGAAACTACCGAAAAACCAACGAAAATGCTTTACTAAGCGAGTTTATGGGATTACTTTCGATTCCGAATGTGGTTTATGATACCGTCGGGATTCAGAAAACTGCAGCTTATATCGTGAAAATGATGGAAGCTCGTGGAATAAAAACACAGCTTTTACAAGCTACAACTAAGGGGGTACCGCCAGCAGTTTTTGGTGAAGTAAATGTGCCAAATGCTACCAAAACTATTATTTTTTATGCTCATTACGATGGTCAGCCTGTCAATCCCAATCAATGGGCTGAGGGAATTGAGCCTTTCAAGTCTGTCTTTTTAGACGCTTCGCTCGAAAAAGGGGGGAAGATAATTCCAGCACCCAAAGCCAACGAAAAGATTAATCCTGAATGGCGAATTTATGGCCGTAGTGCCTCTGATGATAAAGCAGGCGTGTTTTCGATTCTAACAGCCTATGAAGTTCTAACAAAATTGGGCATTTCGCCAAGCGTAAATATCAAGTTTTTCTTTGAGGGTGAAGAAGAGGCAGGCTCAACGCATCTATCAGAAATTCTCGAAAAACACAAAGATAAACTCAAATCCGACCTTTGGGTAATTTGTGATGGCCCCGTGCATCAGTCGGGTAAAAAACAAGTGGTTTTTGGTGTGCGAGGCGATGTAAACATGGAGGTAAAAGTGTATGCTTCCAAACGCCCATTGCACAGCGGACACTACGGTAATTGGGCCCCTAATCCAGCGATGCTTTTATCAAAATTATTGGCTTCGATGAAAGATGATAATGGGCGAGTGCTAATAAAAGGTTTTTATGATGATGTTGTGCCTTTTACTGAAACCGAGAGAAAAGCCATTGCTAAAGTGCCACCAGTTGATGAGCAAATGCGAAATGAATTGGGCTTTATGCGTGCCGAAGGTGGCGGAAAGTCGTTGGTGGAGTTGATAAATTTGCCATCGCTCAATATTAATGGTATTTCGAGTGCCAATGTTGGCAAAATGGCTGCCAATGTGATTCCTGTTTCAGCAACGGCTGCTTTAGATTTGCGTTTGGTTTTGGGCAACGACGCCCAACGACAAGTGCAAAAAGTGATTGAGCACATCAAATCTCAAGGCTTTTATGTAACGCAAAATGAGAGTATTACTGACGAAGAACGCATGAAATATCCACTTATTGCTCGTGTACAAGCACAAAAAGGTTATAACGCTCAACGCACAAAAATGGATTTGCCAATTGCTCAAAATGTGATAAAAGCCGTTCAGTCAAGTACGAATGAAGAGGTGGTTCTGATGCCAAGTTTGGGCGGAAGTTTACCTTTATTTTTGTTTGAAAAATACTTAGCAACGCCAACTATAACTGTACCGATTGCTAACCATGATAATAACCAACACGCTGAAAACGAAAATATCAGAATTCAGAATATTTGGAATGGAATCGAAACTTATGTGGCTTTGATGAAAATGTGAAATTATCTGCGATATAGGCATGAAATAAAAAGAGACAAGGCATGCCTTGTCTCTTTGCAATTACGAATACTGGAAAATTATTCCGCATTAAAATCCTTAAAAACTTTCTTTATATTGGCGTCGGTTGCTTTGTTTTTTGGCTCCCAAGCTGCATCTAAATCAAGTACAACTAAGCCTTTTAGGCTCATGGCATTCATAAAATCATCTACTTTTCTGATGAAATCATTGTTTCTTCGAGATGATTTCAGAGCAAAATCACGGGCAAAAATATCGCCTTTGCTTTGTAGTTCATTTTTCTTTTTTTTTATATAATTGAGACGGTCGATAATGTCTTTCATCGAGCGACCAATTACTTCTGTTGCCTCGAGTGTACCAATTGTTAGTACGGTTGTACCGCCTAATGTTGAAATAAGACGTTGTTTGTCGGGTTGATCTTTTGGCACAAAAACTGATGATAAACTTGTGGTTGCACCTAAGGAAGCATTGATAACTGAGCGGTTTTTCTTGCCCTTTTTAGCTCGTACATAGGCTTTCTTTAATTCATCTTCTTTTTCTTTCATTTGTTCGAGCAATTCCCAACCACGTAGGAGTGTACCACGATACAAATTATAAAGTTTAAAGTCAGTTTCGGCTTCGTTAATGGTATTGCGTACCACAATTCTGATGGTTTTTACGTCACGTTTTTTGGTTTTATCCAGCACAAAGAAATCAATATTAAAGCCAAGCGAATCGAGTGGGTCTTTTACAAAATCGTAGGTGGGTTGCCAAGTGAACTCGTATTGATTGGAGGTATTTTTGATTAAGCTTTTCTTGCTAACGTTCGGATTATCTGTTAAAAAATCAAATTCTTGAATGTCATCATCACCGTTGGGGTCTGATAAATAAAATCGGATATTGATAGTCTGATTTTCTTTTATTTTAAAAATATTATCTTTCGGTACAACCACTATTTCGGGTGGTAAATCTATTTGGGTAGCTTCAATTTTTAATCGACCTTTCGACTGCGTTTTTGAAGGCTGGTCTTCTACATAAAAGTCCAAAAACATGTAGTTTCCATCAAGCGTCTTTTCTTTCAATTTCTTGAATTGTGTCAACGATGGCGACCACGAAATTTCGCCTTGCGAAGTCATTTTCATTCCTTCGGGCATACTCTCGAACGACGGAATAATTACGATAGGGTCATTGTCTTCGTCATACACGAAATCACGGTCGATTTTATAGACATTATTGGTATTATACTGGACATAAAAAGGTTTCAAATCTCGAATAACAGGACTACGATTGACGTGTTGAATACGAAATTCGACTTTCGATGAAATAGTTTCGTTGGTAGAATCACATTTAGCCTCGAAGATAACCTGATGGAATTTATACGAGTCAAGTCTATCGACCATCGAGTAGGGGGGAATCCATGTAAAACGCCCAAGCGAGTCGAAAGCCATGCCTTCGAGTTTCCCTTGTGGAATTGAAAAACGGAATTTTTCGCAATTTTTTCCTTCTATCTTCAACTCAAAAGAAACCTCAGACCCTTCTTTGAGTTGGGTCCATTCTTTGCCAGCAGGTAGTGCTATTTTGGGAGTTTCTTGTGCAAATAGTTGATACGAAAAAAAGAGAATTATACTAATTATCAGTAGTTTAAATTTCATGGTTTGTTGTTGATTTTTACAAATTAGCAAGTGTAATTGCTTTATTTATATATCATCGTTTTCGATAGCTACTTCGTAGTTTTTTTAGGCGTGTGCTGGCCCAGGTACGCCTGGAATAACCACACATGGAAAACCAAATAGACAACGGTCTTTAATCATTTTTATTACGTCATCAGGCACGTTTTCTTCCCAGCCTTCTTCGCCTTTTTTGATAAGTTCGAGCGTTTTATTGGTATTGATATTCATGTTTGCTTCATTATAATGATGAATATCTTCGATTTTATTATTAGCAATCAGATAGCGATACAAATCAATGAGGTGAATTGGTGGATTAAACCTCATGCAATTCATAATGTTATTGTTTTGATAAGTTGGATAAACAAAAAGCTTGAGGTTTCGGCTGAAAAGTGTGGCAAATGATTCCAGAATTCCACCTGGCAGGTCTTTGTAATGTTCTTCCTCAAAAATATATTGTAGGTTTGGAAAACCTATAATCATACCCATCTTCAATTTTGTAATTTTTGATAGATACGCCACTAATTTATAGTATTCTTGGTAGTTTGAAATCATCACCATTTGCCCCATTGAGCAGAGAATATCTACTCGGTCGAGGAAATCTTTTTCGTCGATTTCGGCATCGTCTCTTTGCAAACCTTGCAGCGTAATTTCAGAAAGTACTACTACTCGTTCTTTGTCTACGTCTGGCTCACGCATGAATTGTTTTTTGCCATTGGCGAGCATATCTAAATGCACGTTTACGAGCGGACGAAAACGCCCACGCAACACCAAAGCGTGTTTGCGGAAAAGGACTTCCGAAGGCTGTAAGTTTTTGCCATCTGCACCAAAAAGTGCAATGTCCGAAAACCCGTATTTTACTAAGTGTAAGCTCATTAGACGATTATCGACGTGCTTGAAATCTGGCCCTTCAAAGCGAATCATATCCACTTGGATGCGGTCAGAAGCAAGGTCATCCATCAAAGATAAGAGTAAAATCTCAGGGTCTTGGTGATAAAAATAGCAGCCATACATCAAGTTTACGCCCAATATCCCGAGGGCTTGTTGTTGTAGAATGCTATCGTTATCGAGCATTTTTACGTGCAAAATAATATCGTTGTAGTCGCCGTGTGGAGTAAGCTGAAAACGTACACCCATCCAACCGTGAGCATCGTTGTTTTTATGATAATTGAGAGCAGCAACGGTATCAGAAAATGCAAAGAAGGTAGAATCATTGCCACGTTTTTCGCCCAGACGCTCAATCAGAAGTCCGTATTCGTGGTCGAGCATACTCATGAGTCGAGGTTCACATACATAACGACCATTTTCCATAACTCCATAAATAGCATCGGAAAAAGTCATGTCGTAGGCTGACATCGTTTTCGCAATTGTTTTTGAAGCACCTCCCGCTTTGAAGAAGTTGGCGGCTACATCTTGCCCAGCACCGATTTCAGCAAAGCTACCATAGATTTGCTTATTCATATTGATACGCAGTGCTTTTTGCTTAGTTCCGAGGTTTTTTTCGTGTATGATTTCCACTGTTGTACTATTTAAATAATTGCTGATAAAGAAGATAGCGTATTTCTGTACGCTCAATTTATCCCCAAAATTAAGTCAAAATGTTTGAAAAATCTTTAGTTTTTGAAAATGTTTGACCGAAACCCGAAAAACCTATTATAGTACAATTAATACTTTTTAAGGTACAATTTTGATGGGAATTTAACAAAATCATAATCTACAACAGCGATTTTAGTAATTGAATGATAGTAATTTTGAATCATTTGAAATGTATTAACTTATTATGAAAAGCCTAATTTTCAGAATATTGCTCTTGGGACTTCCGAGTGTAATATTTGCTCAATCAAAAGTTGTTTTTCCGAAAACGAATCATCCATTTATAGTCATTGCCCATCGGGGTTTTCATGTTGATGTTCCAGAAAATACGATTGAATCGCTCCGAAAAGCTATCGAATTGGGGGTAGATTATGTGGAGGTTGACATCCGCACAACACTTGAAGGTGTGCCAGTAGTGATGCATGATGCCAATCTCGAACGCACAACCAATGGTAAGGGTAAAGTATCGGCCACATCAACGATTGATTTCAAAAACTTGAAAATAAAAGGTACAGAAATTTCTCCACCTACTTTTTCGTCGTTTCTGATGGAAGCTAAAGGGAAAATAAATCTGTATTTGGATATTAAAGAAGCTGACCCCCAGAAAATCATCGGTTTGCTGGACAAGTACCAAATGCGTGAGCGAGTAGTGATTTATTGTTCGCCACAACAGATTTTTCAATGGAAACAGCTCGCTCCGACGATTCCCGTAATTACGAGTCCAACGTCAAACATTAAATCGCTGTTTGAGTTTGAAGCCTTTGTTTTGAACTTTTCTGCATCGATTTTAGACGGTAATATCAATACCTACTCCTCCGAAATTATTCAAAAACTTGCTCAAATTACTATTCCAGTCTGGCTCGATACGCTGGGTGATGATGATAATATCGAAGGTTGGGAGTCGGCTATTAATCTTA
>JAIYBU010000028.1 GCA_027488335.1 Cytophagaceae bacterium | reverse complement strand
TACTTCAGATGATGACGAGTAAAAAACTCTTTTAACACTCGTATTTTTTGATAAATCTAACACATTTTTTATTCCCTCAATATCATCTAAAACCATCTTAGGATTATCTAACGTCCGTTGTACTCCTACTACCGCTGCATAATGAAACACATAGTCAAACTGATTTGCTAACATCACAGCAGCTATATCTCTATAGTTATTTACGTCACCACGTATAAATCTCCAATTTTTAAGGTCTTCACTTGGCAGTTTTTTCACACTACCCGTCAACAAATTATCAAAAATAACAACTTGATTCTCTTGATTTTGAGCCAAATGATTCGCTAAACTCCCACCAATATTTCCAGCTCCACCTGTTATTAAAATTTTAGACATAAGTACTTATAAAGAATTAACAATATTGTGCAAAATTGATTTTAAGGTTTTTACCTATACTATTAAAGCAATTAATAATTGCGTATTTCAGATTATCAAAAAAAAGCCACTTTTTTGCCACTATCTAATACGTTCTTTTGTAGTTTTTGAAAATAATCTACTATCTCTTGATAAAATACCAAAACAACTGATTTATTTCTCGTGATTAAAACATATAGCTATGTTTTAATCTTGTTTTGCCAACCATAGCAGACATAAGCTTATTCCTGTTTTATTACCATATACCAAGTCAATATTATCCATTTCGCTTGATTTTTCTAAAAAAGTTCATTGCTCTTTTTTAATAGCTAACAATTCTGGGTCAGGTTTGCCTTTCGTTTTGGTCATAATCGTTTGTATTGATAGCCAAGGCTTAAAAAAATCTTTAATATTTTGATATTGAACGATTAATTTAACTCTTTCTCTAGAATAGTTTTTGCATTATCTAATTTTTGACGCTCTTTTATACAATATTTTGGATAAGTTTAGCCTCATTTTCACTATTAAAAATAGGCTTCCTACCGTGACTTTCTTTATTTTTGAGAATACTTATTCCAAGTCTCGAATGTTTTTTTGTATAAATTTATCCAAATATTTACCCAATTTTGACTCTTAATGCCAACTATTTTACATAATATTGGTGGTTTTGCGACCTCGTTATTTTAGCAAAATAATATGGCAACGCTGGCGTAATAGATGATTAATGTAATACTTAATCATCTATTCTAATTCTTTTAGTTGTTCAGCTATTAATGAAGTTGTTAAAACTCTTCCTATTTTTGGGGGAAATTTACCAAATATTATTAAATAATTTAATTTTAATACTTATAATTTATTATTCGGTTAAGTACCATTTAACAGTAATATTCAATCCTTCTTCAGAGGTATATTTAGGGTTAAAACCTAAATCTATTATCTTTTTCGAGCTATTTAGTGTCTGAGTACAATATTTACGTACTCTCATTGTAGAAATAGGAAAATTCCTTTTGGAAATCCATATTAAAAAATCAAAAGGTAATGCTACCAAGTAGGCAAACCAATATGGCAATGTCAAAGGCTCTTTTTTACCAAGAGATTTTGCAATAGTACTACTAATTTGAACTGATGATTGATGTGGTTCATCAGAATAATTATACACCTCTATTCCTTTTTTCATATTATTATATAGAAAAAGAGTAGCTTCTACCAAATTTTCAACATATGCGATTGACTTTTTTGATATTCCCTTCGATATATGAAAATATTTACCTGAGGCGATTTGATTAATTAATCGGTAGATATTACCGTAATTATTTACTCCGAAAACCACCGAAGGTCTGATATGAATTATTGAAATTGTATTATTGACTTTAAACCATTCATCAAACAACATTTCTGCTTGCAGTTTCGATTTTCCATAATGATTTACAGGTTTGAGAGGAGTACTGTTTTCTTCACATTCTCCTTCAAATTCTCCGTACACTGAAACCGATGAATAATTAATGACTTTATTAATATTTAGTGCTTTTGCTGCATTTATTACATTTTGGGTTCCTTTTACATTTACATCATAATATAAATTTGAATCTTCAATGAAATCATCCCATTCTGCTGCTAAATGAAAAACGACGGAACACCCAGCCATTGATTCGAGTAACTTATCATAGTCTCTTATATCACCATTAATGTATTTTGATTTACTACTAATTTTAGGTTCTCTTTTATCATAATAAATAGCTTCAATACCTTTTGTTTCTAAAAACAAACGTAGATGTGTGCCTATAAAACCAGAACCTCCTGTTAAAAAAACCTTCATTTACTTAATCCTTTTTGATATATCTGTGATGTTTCATTAATTATTCGTTGGGTATCATATTGTAAGGATAACTTTCTACTTTCCATACCCATCAATGTTAAATTAGCTCTATTATCATACAAATATTGTATGGCCTTTTCAGTTGCTACAATATCATCAATAGGTACTTTTATGCCATTTATATAATTATTTACTAAATCTTGACTACCTCTAATGTCTGTTACAATTATAGGTTTACTTGCTGATATACTTTCTAAGATGCAAACAGGAAGGCCTTCTTGATAAGACAGCAACACCGAAACGTCTGAAATATTTAATAGCTCTGGGATATCCCTACGAAACCCTAAAAATTTGATTTTCTCTTCAAGTTTCAAAGAAACTACTTCTTGTACCAACTTATCTTTCTCTTCACCCTCGCCAACTAATAAACATTTTACGGGTAAAGTGCTGCATTTATTTATTGCCCTTATTAATTGTACATGATTTTTTCTTTTTATAAACTCTGCTACACAAATAATTACAAAATCATCATTGCTTATTCCAAGACGACTTCTTTCAAGGCTTTTATCGTCTACAATGATATTAAACTTCTTTGTATCTGTATGTTCTGAAATCAAAACAGATTCCTTTCTTACATTAAATGAATGTGCTACTAAGAAATCTTGTTGATTTACTACAATTAGAAAGTCAGTAATTTTAGCTAAAAATCTCTCTATTGGATAATAAATTATCCAATTTTTAATAGGAGCACCTTTATAAAAATGAAATCCATGAGCAGTATATATAACAGTTGAAACGTTAGAAAAAAATGCAGCTATCCGACCCACTACTCCACCCATAGGTGTATGACAATGAACCAATTCAAACTTTTCTTCTTTAAAACTTTTGATTAGCGATAAAATTGCTTTTATATTACTAACCTTCATTGGGTTTCTTTTTATTTCTAGGTCATGACAAACAACGCCTATCTTTTCGAGGTCAATTCTCCTTCTTTCTTCAAAAGCGTAAACATGAACTTCATATCCCCAAGATTGCAACAACTGCATGTGAGGTATCGAAAAATCGGCTAAATGCTTATATAATGTTGCTACAAATGCTATTTTTTTCTTAACTTTCATTTACACCAACAATTTTAGTCCTAATTATTTTTTTTAATTTGTCCGGGAATTTATGGTAAAAAAGTCTCCCTATCGGATAGATAACTTTCCACTTAGGAATATCTAAGGTTTTAATTGCCTCAAATTGTAACTTTCGGATACTATTTTGCCTGTTTTTATACTTAATAGTACTATTCCAAAAGCTCTCAGAGTGTGCATGATGAACTCCTAAGACATCTTTAACGTTCCCTAACTTAAATCCATTCTGTACTAACCTTAATGCGAGTCTGAAGTCTTCTAAAGAATCTGAGATATCTTCATAGAGTCCAACACTTTGCACAGCACTCTTCCTGAACATAATTAAAGTATGTGCAAAAGGTATAGAATGAGCCATGTGGTTCACTATTTGATTGTGAACTAAAGGCAGATTAACTGTGTAGGTTTCGTTTCTGGATTCATTTTTATTAATATACGCACCACCACACCAAACTACCTCACTATTCTTCATCATGAAATCTGATTGAATTTTCAATCTATCAGGAAAACTTACATCATCAAAATCTTGAACAGCAATCAACTCTGTTTTCACTAAGCTTATTCCAAAATTCATTGCTTTAATCCTTCCTAATCTGCCAGCGTCAATAATTTTCACTCTTGGGTCTTCTATTTCCAATAATTTTTCCAGTGTTCCGTCGTCCGAGCCATCATTAATTATAAGAAATTCGAAATTCTCGTAAGTTTGTGATAAAATGCTTGGAATGGCTCTATCAAAATATTTTATTCCATTGTAAACTGTACATAAAACAGTAATTTTAGGAGAAGTCATCAATTTTATGATTTATACTTTCGTTAAGACCTATAATTTTTACTCTAACTATTTTTTTATCGAAGTTGGTAAAAAGGCGTAAATCATCCTTCCCAACACATATATTACGACTATTGTTGTTATTATTGTCAATTTATTGTTCTACTTTCAAACTCAATAAGTTGCGTGACAATCAAACCATGAATAATTGTTTTACCCCTCTAACTTTATTTTAAAAGTAATTGATTTATGAGTTCAAGATAAATCCATATTCTACTAGTTTTTTACCAAACTTGCCTGACCTATTTCTAAACATATCTATGCTAAAGCACCAATGCAAACAAGAGGTCTTTTAAAGTTTTTGTATAGGTAGCTAAATTTACTATCCTACTTTTTTGTATTTCTTTTGATTCAACTTCAAGAGATAGTTGATTTACTAATTTAAATTTATTGTATCTCAATTTAGCTAATATTTCTGCATTACTTAGTTGAGTCAATTTGTTCATTATCGAACTCTATGGAAATTTTTGGCAAGAGACCAGTACCTAACAATGAACTTATAGCCACATTATTATATCCTTCAATATCCATTTTCCAATATTAAGGAGCTCCATATTTTTTAATCAAACTATGCAATGTAATTGTCGAAACTACTACTTTAGACACAAACTTGTTACTCCTTTTGGACTTCTCATTAATCATTGAACTCCATGAAGAGTGTTAACTTATATAAAAAGTAAATTTATCGTTTTTCCTATTGCCTTATTGATGATAATTAACTACTCCGTTTTGATATTTTTTTAAGCTTAACCTCATCTTTCTTTCAAAGCATTGGATTACCTTCAACAGCTACTACATTAAATCCTTGACTCAAATAAAAGCAAGTGCCTTGCCCATTGTATATACCAATATCAAAAACTAAGTTTTCGTTAAGTTCTTTCATCATTTTTCACATTATCAATTAAAACAATACATAGTAAAATAACTGTTACTGGTAATCTCCATCTTTGAGCAGCACCTGCATTTTTTACGCCTGCCCCTAATACCATGCATATCAGTATCATATTTAAAAGAAAGACTTTTGCAATCTTACTTCTTTTAAATTCACTATTTTTGATAATTAAAACTCTTATAATGAAGAAAAACAAACTCAACGCAAATATACTACTTATTAATTGTTCTAACTTAAGTACATCCCAAATCATGGGTGAAAATAAAAAATAGAGGCCTTGTATAGGCACGTAATACAATAAATCTGATAACTGGGTTGGGAAAAAATTTAATAAATAACTGCTCCCAGTAGCATCACCATTAACTTGGTCTCCATTAGATAAATCATCGGTAATGAGTGAAAATGCGTCTAAAATGCTAAAATATTTACTACAAATAATAGACAAAACTATTATTAGACTTATTCCTGCTATTTTCTTTATTTTATTTTCATGCCATTTTTTTTCAAGAAAAACAATATATAGTAAATAACTCAGCAATGTTGTAACGAAAAAAAAAAAAAAAAAAGTGCGAAAAATGAGGGTTAACCAAAAACTCACAGTCACAATAATTAACGTAAAAACACTAAACCTTTGAATTAATTTGTACAGATACAACATTCCAAATAGTGGTATTAGTACAGATGGCATTGTTCTACCCAAATTAACAGAGTATAAGAGCCAAAATGGCCAATTCGTTATTACAAACATTTGCATATTTGTAGGCTTCTTTTTATATATTAGCTTACAAAATTTATAACTAAATACAACCACAGTAAGTGATATTACTGCTGTAACTATTCTTAAAGGAATAAAATCATTTGTATCTGTTAATCTTAATAACCAACCTGCGTACATACTATAATACAGATACATACCTCTTGGACCTTCTACATCAAAAGGTTTTAAAAGTATATTGAAGTATCCATTTAAATCCGAGTATTTAATCCACTCTTCATACCATTGCAATAATTCTGGAATTTCTGCTGGAAATATTTTATCTCTATAAATATCAAAAAAGGGTATTAATACTATCCTAATTAGTAGTGAATACATCACTACATTCATATATGCTCCTTTGTGCCAAATTTTGAAAAATAATATTGCACCAAGTATCGAAAAAATTGCAAATATGTAGGCAAATAAGTGCTGAGACATAATTGTTTTTATAGTATTTAAAATTGGCTTTGCTTAATGAAAAAGGGATTTGTTCCAATTAGATTCAGTCAAAATCTCTACCTTAAAAGAATATCAGAATCATCATCATCAATTCCAGTTTAGAAATTGTAGTCATTACCTATTACTGAGTAACAAGGGATAAGGTATTACCCTTTTAAGATGTATTTTAATATTATTTGCATTACCAGCTATAATTGCGGGGCAGCTCGTGCGGTTTAATCGTTGGGCAAAGCAATGTTTAATGGATTTTTATAACGAAAAATGGCAAAGTTGTAAACTAATTTTGACAGATGCTCACATAAAAAAATTAAACAACAAGTTCAAGAAAATCATCATTAACTTAAGAGTGTTCAAACGCAATTAAAAATAAATTTAGTTAAAGATTTTTCTGATAAAACTCTCAAACGATTTTTTTATTAAGAATTATTTAAGAAACACATTAAAATATGGCAAGAAAAGAACTTATTTACCAAAATATAATCAAAAATCTGAACAAAATAGAAATCATTGGGCATAAAACAAAATATGAGTGAATTAGACCCAAAGATTATTCATCTTACACAACTCTAAAAAACAGTTGTAAACATATTTAGCCTCGTTGGCAAAAAAATATAAAATTAAATATATCCTATTACTTATCTATCAATTATAATTTATCTAAATCCTGTTAAACATATCGGCATTTGTTATTACTTTGCCTTTCTTTTTTCTAATATTTTCGTTTAATCTTGCAAAAAAATTAGCTAATGGAGGTATATAAAGGATTATCTTTCCTAAATAAAACTCCACTCTCCAAAAAGCAGAAACTCCAAAAGGTATCATTCTATGACATATCTGATTGTAGAGAAAAAATAATTCTTGCTTTTCTTTTTTATTTAGATACATGATTATTTCGGACAAAATCCTTATTGGTCGCCCAATTCCATTTCTAATAAGAAAATTAAACTTATCTTGATTTATTTTATTTAGTTTAACTGGTATTTCGTACAAAGTAGGTATTGATAATCTGATGAACAGTTGTGACCAAGTATTTTCACCATCGTCACTACCTACAATATATCTGCTTATTATTTCTTTTGAAGAAAAAATTATTTTAGATTTTTCATTCAAAGAAGCAAGTAAAAGTGCAGTATGTGGAGCTAAAGTATAAGAAAAAAGGTAGGCAAATCTAATATAATTTCTTACCTGAGAAGTTTTATATATACCTACTGAAAGGAAAACAACATTAGAAAAATCATCTATTTTTTCAATAAATTCATCGGCTCCAACTGCTTCGGTATCTGTTTGTCTTACTAATTTAGGATTCCTATTGACTAAATCAGAAGTAAAATTAATATAATGTGCATCTGGGTATTTGGCTGTGTATTCGCAAACTGTATTTACAGCATCTGGTAGCGTTTTATCATCGTCACCAATTAACCAAACCCATTCAGTTTTACATATTTCAAAGCATTTTATTAAGTTCCCCGAAAGTCCCACGTTTGCTTTATTCCTAACAACTTTAAGGTTAGGATATTCGTTGAGTTCTTCTCTTAAAGTCTCTTCAACCGAAACGTCAGAATGGTTATCAATCACAATTATGTTACACAAGTTTATTGTTTGGGGTAATAATACTTGTAGATTCGCTTTTAAGATAGCATTCCTATTGTATGTGGGTATGGTTATCGTGAGTGAGTTATCTGACATTTTTGTAAATTTTTGGTTTACTATCTTTTTTAGTCATAATCTTGAATACTATCTTCTATTGATATTGAGGGAGACCAGATATTTAGATTTTTGAGTTTATCTGTGTTCATTATCAAATTGGGTAATGATTCATCTGCTCTTTTGGCGATTCCATACGATAAATCTGCCTGAATTTGTAGGGTATCGATAATTTTACCTACTACTTCTCTTACACTTATTTGTTCTTTGCATGTTACATTATAAATACCCGAGGATATTTGCTCCCTAATGACAGTATGAATAAGTTTCGCCAAATCTTCACAGTGTAGATATTGTCTAATTTGATGCCCGTTGGTTAATTGAACCTTTTCTCCGTTTTTTAAACACGTTATCACATAAGGTATTAAACGTAGAGGGTTTTCTCCAAATCCGTAAATAGTGGGTAGTATTAAGTGATAGTATTTTATTTGGCTATCAATGTTACTAAAGAAACGAGTCAAGAGTCTTTTAGAATTACCATAGTCATTATGAATTTTTTGTTGAGTAGCTGTAATGGCTGATTCATCGTAAGCAATTTGGTTGAATTCTTGTCCAATTTCCGAATACGAACCAAAACTAATAAAAGTACCCTGAAAATTATTTTGACTTAAAAAATTAAATATTTTTATTGGCAAAAAACTATTCAATTCATAAATATCGGAGATACTATCCGATTTATTACTTTGGATACCTGCACCTGCGGTGTAAATAATGTGGTCGAACGCCAATAAATTTTGATAATTTAAGGGTACATTCGGGTAATCAAAAATAACATGATTACATTTATCAAGCGTTTTTTTATGGCGACTAAAACCCACTATGAGAAAATCGTTTTTGAGAATATCAATAATATACTGTGCAGCAAATGAATTACTGCCAATGATGGCGACTTTATTATTCATTGATAAATTCTAAAATATCATTATTGACCAAAGACTTGGCACTACTTATTGCTAAATTATATTTCCTATACCATTCAATAGTTTTTTGTATAGCTTTAAATGAATTGTAGCGAGGAGACCAATCAAGAGCATTAAGTGTTTTACTAATATCCAACTTCAATAAACCTGCTTCGTGCGGTTGGTTAATTTGAGTGGGTTTAAAATAATCGCCACTTCCCCATGTATCAATTGCCATTTTCACCAAGGTTTCGACGGTAAGATTATCGTCAGCATTGGGTCCAAAATTCCAACTGTCTGAATATTTCGTGGGATTTTCCACTAACTTTTTACCAAGGTGAAGATACCCATTTAATGATTCCAACACGTGTTGCCAAGGTCTAACGGCATTTGGATTACGGACTTCAATTGCTCGATTTTGGCACAGAGCATTAACAGTATCGGGAATAATTCTATCTTTTGCCCAGTCACCTCCACCAATAACATTTCCCGCTCTTGCAGTAGCAATTGCTTTTTGATGCTGCTCAAAAGTATTTACATTAAAAAAGGAGTTTCGGTAGGAACTAACCACCAATTCTGCACAAGCTTTACTGGCACTATAAGGGTCATAGCCACCTAATCGGTCATTCTCTCGATAAGGGTATTGCCATTCTTTATTTTCATATACTTTATCAGTAGTAACAATCACAACATTGCATGGCTTATTTAAAAGTCTAACACCATCTAATAAATTAGCTGTACCAATAGCATTGATGGCAAAAGTTTCACTCGGATTTTCGTATGACAGTCTTACCAAAGGTTGGGCAGCCAAATGGAAAATGAAATCAGGTTGAAAATCTGTAATACTATTTTTGAGAACTACCCCGTCACGAACGTCTCCAATAATTGATTCACAAAGCGTATTTCCATCAATGGAATTATATAAACTTTTTTCAGTGGGTTCGAGTGAAAAGCCCCTTACATTTGCCCCTAATATTTTTAACCATGATAATAACCATGTACCTTTAAAGCCAGTATGTCCAGTCAAAAAAACTTTTTTGTTTTTATAACAAGCTACTAAATCTGTATGATTCATAAAAGCTAAATTCTTTTGATTGATTACCAATTTTTCCAAGGGGCAGTGTTACTATCCCACATAGTTTCGAGTTCATGCTTATCTCTGAGCGTATCCATTGGCTTCCAAAAACCTTGATGTTTAAAAGCCATCATTTGAGTATCTTTTGCCAAATTTTCGAGCGGTTCTTTTTCAAAAACTGTAGAATCGTCTCCAAGATAGTCAATTACCTCTGGTTGACAAACAAAAAAACCACCATTAATCCATGCACCATCACCTTGAGGTTTTTCAAGAAATGAACTAACTTGTAGATTTTTTTCTATCTGTAAAGCTCCAAATCTCCCCGAAGGTTGTACGGCAGTAACAGTTAATAATTTTTCATTTTCATGATGAAAGTCCACTAATTTTTTAATATCAATGTTCCCTACACCATCGCCATACGTTAATAGAAATGGTTGATTATCAATATAATTTTTAATTCTTTTTATTCGTCCGCCCGTCATTGTATTGATACCCGTATCTACTAACGTAACCTTCCAAGGTTCTGCCTGAGAATCATGAATTTGCATAGTATTATTTTTCACATCAAATGTCACATTAGATTGATGTAAAAAATAATTAGCAAAATATTCTTTGATTACATACCCTTTATACCCCAAACAAATAACAAAGTCGTTGAATCCATGAGAAGAATAAATTTTCATGATATGCCAAAGAATGGGCTTGCCTCCAATCTCTACCATAGGTTTAGGTTTCAATATTGTTTCTTCGGATAAACGAGTACCTAATCCTCCTGCTAATATGACTACTTTCATGTATTGAAATCTAATATTATTAACTTATTTTTTTTGAGCAACTACGAATATATTTCTCGTAATGGCATCTTCAACAGAATACTTACTTAAATAACTGAGTTTACCATTGGCTACCAAATCTTTGACTATTTCGCTTTTTTGTTGTGTACACTCAATAATTTCAAAACCCGATTTTGCAAATAATTTTTTCCAATCACTCACTCTTAATCTGTTAACGTAAGTGCTACGATTTGAAGTCATCATTTTCCATTCGCTATCAGAGTAGCTTAAACAATCAAAAATATCCTCTTCTTTCTCAGGGAAAGGGCCATACACAAAATGGTCTACTAAATCTATAAAACTTATTGAGACTCCTCCTTTTTTTAGTATTCGAAAGGTTTCTGGAATTGTAATTTCTGGGAAGCGTAAATGTTCATATACAGTCCATGACCACACAAAATCAAAACTTTCATTCTCATATGGCAACTGTTTACCATCATATTCTTTATACTCAATATTGGGGTCAATGCAGTTTACATATTCCATTATATCAGCAGCACATACTTTTGATGCACCATCTTTCAATGCTAAGATTAAATTTCCAAACGTATGCCCTGGCCCTAATTCTAAAATTGTTTTATCCTTTAAACACCCAGATGCTTTTTTATACTTATCATACACTTTTCGTACCTCTTCTGGATTTTCATTTCTACCTGTACTTCCATTTTTATTTGACCAATTCTGAATAAATGGAACTGTAATAAGCTGATTTAAGAGTATTTCTTTTAAAAAGAATCTATTTGCCATTTTTATCTATAAATTAATATGTTTTTAAAATAGAGGTAAGTAAAATAGAAAACCTGTAACAAAGATAATGTAATTAAAGAAATAATAGAGCCGTTAATATCAAACAAAGTAATTAAATAGTAGCAGCAAGGTATCAACATAATATTTACAATTATATTACTTATGAGTTGATTATAGTAACAACCAAACAAGGTTAAATTAATACTTAAAAAATAATTTACATACGATATAGGCACAAAAACAATAAATAGAAATAACAAACCAATATATTTGCTATAGGTTTCATCAAATATTAATTGTAATATCGCAGGTCCTGCAAAAACTGTAATGATTAGTCCTAAAATGCCTACAAAAATTGAAAAATAAGCATAGTTTTTGAAAGATGAAATAAAAAAAAGATGCTCTCCACTCTTTAACTTCTCTGAAGCATTTGATAGGTAAATTTCACCAATAGTTATACATAAAAAACAAGAAGCATACCACAAATAGGATACAGATGTATAAATCCCTACTTTTTCAGTGTCTAACATTATACCTATCATGTACCTTGTTATATTAACAGAGTACGATGTTAACATTGAAATAATCCCTAAAGGAATAACCGTCTTTATTATTTTGAATGTTTTAATTACATGCTTAAGTATTAAACTCCTTCCATTTAAGCGTTTAAATAGAATTAAAGATTTCACATAAACATATTTGTTAATTTTAATAAACCATCTCCATTCATAAATCAAATTCCAAAGAAAGAGGACTAAACCACCAATGAAAAATCCTATTATACAATTTTTAAAATAAATACATAAAAGAGCTGTCGAAAGAAGAATTAATGACCTTACTAATATTGAAATACTTACAACTACAGTCTTTTTCTTACTTTGGAGTCCAGCTATAGTAAAATCACTGAAAGATTCAATAATTTTATAGAAGCATACTGTTAGTAATAATGAAGTGGTTTGAAACGTTGCTAATATACTTATAGTATAAATAAAAAAGATAATTACAACCAGTGTGATAGATGCTAATATTCTTGCTGAAAAGTAATCTGATATATGATATATACTCCTTTCATGGGCTATGGTCAGATTTTTAATTTGAAAGTTTGTAAGTAAAATAAATGGAGTAATGATAGATGTTACTAAAGCGTAATCTCCTACCCATGATGATTTGTCATATAAAAGAAATATTTTTATTACTCCTAAATTCGCTAATACATAAAATATGTTTGCAAACAGTAAAATATATCCTCTTTTAAAAAAAGAATATATTTGGAATGAGAGAAAACTAATTTTTGGTACATTAAACCATTGTGTTAACATAGACATTACATATCGGCAGCATTACATTGAAGGAGAATATTCTTAACACATATAAAAATAAAATGACTCGTCAAATTAGTTTGACAAGCCATTTTATTTTTATATAATTAATTATTTTTCTATTCTTTGACTTTCTAAAACTTTAATTTTTTTGTTCAATTCAATAATGTATAACGTAAGTTCTTCTATTTTTTCTAAAAGCTTTGCGTCAGTTTTTAATAAATCGTTCCCATTTGCCATCATTTCCTCTGTTGTTGGCACATTTGGTAAATGCTTGTTTTCTTTTACAAAAGTTTCTACTTCTTCTAACGACATTCTTTTGTAGTCTTTATCGAAAACATAGTCAGCCCAATCAGTTGAAGTCATAGTTGCTACTTTAATCTTTTCAGTAAGAATTCCTTTTCTAACTAAAAGACCATAACTTGAGGATAAATTATCCCTCTTAGCTGAGGTTGCATCAACACCACCAACTGCTAAAAAATCTGCAGTAAAACTTCCATAAACAAGCGGTGTTGTTGTATTGCTTCCAGCAATATATAGTTTATCGCTACCAGTTTCGTTTTGACCGGCAGATTTACCTAAAAATAAGTTATTAAAGCCTGCAGTATTGTTAGCCCCTGCATTCTCACCTATCGCAATATTTCCTGAACCTGCTTCAAATTGTAATGCACTAGAACCAATTGCTATATTCAATCCAGGACCAGAACCATTTCTCAAGGCTTGACTTCCAATTGCTATGTTATAATTACCAGTTAAGTTTTCACTCATGGCATTACCACCAATAGCAAGATTACCTGAGCCATTTGTATTCTTATTTAAGGCACCACCACCAATGGCAACATTATCGTTACCATTATTATTTACAACTAATGTAGAATTACCAAAAGCTAAATTACCTGTCCCTGTTCCTCCTACAGTTCCTCTAAGAGCTTGAAATCCGAATGCGGTGTTGTAATTAGTATTTACATTCTTTCCAGCCTGATAACCAAATGTTGTTCTTTGCGAAACAGCAGATATATCTATAAAGCCAGAAGGCTCATTTCCAGCTCTGAATGCCAAACTTGCATCAGTAGTACCAATAAAGTTAGTTGTTGGATTAGTACCAGCATTTCCGATAATGGTCCAGTCACCATCAGTACCAGCTACTGATTTTTCGGATGTGTTATTTCCAAGACTTTTCCATTCATTTCCATCATAGAAATAAAAACCAGAGAGTAAATCCGTTTGATAAACTATCAAGCCCTTGGCTGGATTTTGAATGGCATTTCTTTGTTGTAAACTCATACGTGGCATCAATAAACCTTTATTTGTAGAGTTTACATCTAAGATAGCAGATTGTTCTGGCTTCATAGTACCAATACCTACATTATCTTTTTGAGCATAAGTGGATGCTCCAACTAAAAGCATAGCACCAATTAATAGATTTCTTTTCATTGAAATATTATTTATTTAAAATTTTCTATATCAAAAATAGATGTTATATTTACTGTAATCAATTTTTTATACAGAATTTTATTTAATGGTAAACTTTTACTAAAGTCTTGAACTCACCAAATCTTTATCAAGAAAAGACTTTAAATCAAAAATTGTAGCATTATTTGCAATTATATCTTTTATATCTAATTTTGAAAAGGTATCATGAGCTACAGCTAAAATAACCATTTCATTATTTAAAGAAGGAGTATCTAATAGATTAATATTATATTCGTTCTTTATTTCTTCTTTATCAGCCCAAGGATCATATACATCTACATCTAAGCCATATTCTTTAAGCTCTGCATAAATATCAACAACACGAGTATTTCTAATATCAGGGCAATTCTCTTTAAAGGTTATCCCTAAAATCAATGCTTTGGCACCTTTAATCTGAATACCTTTCTGAATCATTAACTTGACAACTTTATTTGCTACAAAAACACCCATGTTATCATTGATTCTTCTGCCAGCACCTATTACTGCTGGAAAATACCCCAGGCTCTCAGCTTTATGAATCATATAATATGGGTCAACACCAATGCAGTGACCTCCTACTAAACCTGGTTTGAATTTTAGAAAATTCCATTTACTTCCAGCTGCTTCCAATACTTCAGTAGTATCAATATCCATTCTGTCGAATATTAGGGCCAATTCATTAACAAAAGATATATTAACATCTCTTTGACAATTCTCAATAAGTTTTGCAGCCTCGGCAACTTTAATCGAAGGAGCTTTATGCGTTCCTGCCTCTAAAATAGAATTATATAAATTATCAACGAAAGTAGCAACTGATGGAGTTGAACCAGATGTTATTTTTACAATTTTAGTAAGTGTTCTTTCTTTATCTCCAGGATTTATTCTTTCAGGTGAGTAGCCACAATAAAAATCCTCGTTAAATTTAAGTCCACTAAACTTTTCCAAAATAGGCACGCAGTCTTCTTCTGTACAACCTGGGTAAACCGTTGATTCATAAATAACTACATCTCCTGCTTTTAGCACTTTACCCACCGCTTCAGAAGCCTTAATTAAAGGAGTTAAATCTGGCTTTTTAAATTGGTCGATAGGAGTTGGTACTGTTATGATATAGACATTTGTTTGATTGGGATTTAACTCTGTAGTGAATCGCAAAAGTTTTGCTTCATAAAGTTGTTCTTTTTGTAGCTCCTTCGTCCTATCTATTCCTTTCTTTAATTCTTCTATTCTTTGAGAGTTTATATCAAATCCGACAGTTGTGTACTGTTTTCCAAATTCTACTGCTAATGGTAAACCTACATAGCCTAATCCTACTATTGTAATGTTAACATTTGTTTTGTCTATATCAAACATAAGAAAAATAGTATTATAATAATTGTCTCTATTATAGAAAAAACTGCTAAAAAAGATGTAGCACGTATCTAATAGCTAAAAAATTGGCTATATATTGAAACAACCTTCACAGCGTTTTATATAAAATTGAAATACAAAATAAAATTTTGAGTAATTGAAAATTAACAGAAGGTATTACGTTTTTGAATTACCAAAATTTATAAAGTTGTCAATATTTGCCAAATTCAACTATTCTTATTCTTGCAATTCTCTTAGAAATTACAAACATTTGATTATCAGTAATTTACAAAGTATTTTGTCGTTACAAAAAAGCCAATTAAAACAACTGATAAGAATATTATTTCTTAGTCAAATATTTAAATAATTGTAAGCTACCTCTACCAGTAGTTGTGGATGTGTGTGGATTATTTCTACAAAAGAAGAAAAAGAAGTCATAATTTTTAGATAAAAACATTGACTTTCTTAATATACTCACATCTCCGATTTAACGTGCTGTTCTATAAGCTTTCTTAAACGTTCTACACTTTCCCACTCAGTATTACTTCCAGAATTGTAGCTAAATCCTGCTGCAACTTTTTTAGCATTGAACGCTAAAATAAACTCAGCTAAATTCCATTTATGTGTTGCTGGAAGAATTGTATAATACTTCCCTAAATCATACGTATAATATGAATCAGAAGTAGTTATCATTTCCTCGTGAATTTTTTCGCCTGGTCTAATTCCAACTATTGGTTTTTCACAATCTGGTCCGATTGCTTCGGCAATATCTGTGATTCGGTATGATGGTATCTTAGGCACGAATATTTCTCCGCCCCAAGCATGCTCCAGTGCGTGCATGACCATATCAACTCCTCCGCTCAGAGATATATTGAAACGTGTCATATTAGGGTCAGTAATAGGTAAAACCCCTTCTTTTACTTTATTCATAAAAAAAGGAATAACTGAACCATTAGACCCCATTACATTTCCATAACGCACAACAGAAAACCGTATAGGGTTCCAGCCTGTTATGTTATTTGCGGCAACAAATAGTTTATCTGAAGCTAATTTCGTAGCTCCATATAAATTGATGGGTGCCGCTGCTTTATCGGTTGATAACGCCACAACCCGTTCTACACTTGTTTCGAGGCAAGCATTAATAACGTTTTCAGCTCCGAGTATATTTGTTTTCACACATTCCATCGGGTTGTACTCTGCGATAGGCACATGCTTCATGGCGGCGGCATGAATTACATAATCAACTCCCTTTAATGCCCTTTTTACTCTCTCAAAATCTCTAACATCACCGATAAAATACCTCATTTGTGGGTACTTGCTTTCAGGAAATTCTTGAGCCATCTGAAATTGCTTCTGTTCATCCCTTGAGAATATAATTATCCTTCTTACTTCCGGATAGCTATTTATTATATGTTTGGTTAAAGCTTTTCCTAAAGACCCTGTACCTCCAGTAATAAGAATTGATTTATCTTTTAATGTGAAATTCATAAACGAACATTATTATTTAAGTCTAATTTTCCAGAGTAGTACTCCATAAATCTTTCACAAAAGTATTATTTTTTTATTAATCTAAGGATGTCTTTCTAAAAAACTGATTATACGGTAAACCCTTAAAACAATTCACCACTTCGATACTTCGGTAAAATATTCAAATGCTTGTAAGCTTTTTCGGTTGCCTCACGCCCTCTGGCTGTACGCTTTAAATATCCTTCTTGAATCAAAAATGGTTCGTAAACTTCTTCGATAGTTTCGGCTTCTTCGCCTACTGCGGTTGCAATTGTTGATAAACCAACTGGCCCTCCTTTGAATTTTTCGATGATTGTCATTAATATTTTATTATCCATTTCGTCGAGGCCATCTTGGTCAACGTCGAGGGCGGTTAGTGCCATTTCGGCAATAGCAATCGTTATTTTTCCATCGCCTTTGACTTGGGCAAAATCTCTGGTTCGACGCAATAAGTTATTGGCTATACGTGGCGTTCCTCGACTACGACGGGCTATTTCATAAGCTCCTGCATCTTCGATTGGCATATTTAAAATAAAGGCCGAACGTTTTACAATCTTTGTCAGTAAAACAGCATCATAGTATTCTAAGCGAGAGTTTATTCCGAATCTTGCACGTAAAGGCGAAGTAAGAAGACCTGAGCGGGTGGTAGCCCCTATTAAAGTAAATGGATTTAGTCCAATCTGCACACTTCGGGCATTTGGGCCCGAGTCAAGCATGATGTCAATCTTATAATCCTCCATTGCCGAATATAGATATTCTTCAACAATGGGATTTAGTCGATGAATTTCATCAATAAATAGTACATCGAATGGCTCTAAGTTTGTTAGAAGCCCAGCCAAATCACTTGGTTTGTCGAGTACTGGCCCCGATGTGATTTTGATATTTGCCCCTAATTCATTCGAAATAATATTTGAAAGTGTAGTTTTCCCAAGCCCAGGAGGGCCATGAAGTAGCACATGGTCAAGGGCTTCTTTACGCTGTTTGGCTGCAAGAACAAATATTTTTAGATTTTCTAAAATTTTATCTTGCCCCGTAAAATCATCGAAAGAAAGGGGTCTTAACGCCTTTTCAATCTCCTTTTCGATGGGAGAAAGAGCTTCGCTATCGCCTGTGATGTAGTCTTGTCGCATGAAGTTGAGGAAGGATATTAATTTTGAAAATTCAAATATACGAACTTTCAATAATTAATTTACCAAAAATATTCCTCCTCTGCGAGTAATTTTTTCTCTTTCTGGAAAATCTCGACTTTTATAGCTCACCACAAAAGCATACATCATAGGAGCTATCACTCTTCCATTGTAGCTTCCGTCCCATATTTTTTCAGGGTCATCAGATTCAAATATTATTTCACCCCAACGATTGTAAATGCGTAAATCGAAGTCTGTAATATGAGCATTGGGTATTTGTAGAATATCGTTGATACCATCTTTGTTGGCGGTGAATATTTCTGGCACAAACAAACGTGGCTCACACCCTTCTTTGATTTCAATCTTATCTGAAGTTGCACAGGTTGATTTATTTGCAAAAACATTCGTAACCTTTACTGTAATATTTCCAGTAACATCAGCTAATATGGTTGGAGTTGTCTGATTATTATAATTCCAGAGGTAGGTTGGATTATATATCTGCTGGGGTTTAGGGTCAAGTGTAATTTTTTGATTATCAATAATACATACAAATGCTTCATCGGGTAAATTGACTACTGGAGTTGGTTTAATGTAAATCTCATCTACAACTACAAACTCTTTACATTTTTCCTTTAATGTATTTCCTAATAATTTGTCTAATATCGGAGCTCTGCTGGCAGTTTTACTGGCATCCGTTTCTGAATAAACTGTTAAAGTTAGTTTTACCTTATACGTTCCAGTTTTAGTATATGTATGCGAAGTTTTCAGACCTGTACCAGTCTCTCCATCACCAAAATCCCATACGGCTTCTGCTTTCATTGGGCTACATATGCCTTCTGTTTCAAACTCTGTTGGTTGATTCTGACAATTACCCGTATATTTAGCACTTAGTCCTCCACCGTCTTGCTTTTGTTTAGCTTGGGTAATATTCGGAAAACCCAAACCACTGTTACCAAATACATCAGCTCCAAAACCAGCATTGATAGGTTGATACCCTACTATTGCAGCTCCACCAATTTCGTTGGGATATTGTATATATGGAATAAATTGGCTTCCATTTATAGCCATATATATAAATTTAAGCCCAGGGCCGTTAACTGGTCCACTCTGTAATGCCCCAAAAGCATAAGATTTAGATTTATCTATTTCCTTTTTTTGCTTTGCTATTTCATCAGGCTTTTTTAGGTTTAGGTTTAATTGATACAAGTATGATGTTTCCCCTTTAGTAGGGTCACCGCGAAGTGTTACGTAAAGCTTCTGTTCATCATCTGAAAATTCAACTCCATATATATTTGGAGGAGCAGCAACGCCTATATCAATTGTAAGTGGAGTTCCTAAGCGACCCGTTTCCTTATTTACTTCATAGACTTCCACGTAATTTTTACCATTCACGGTAACTGCAATAGCCATTTTTGTTCCAGTAGCCGAAAACCTCATGTATCCTTCTTGACTTGTGGCATCGCTATGAACTAAACCTAAATTTTGCGTAAACTCGGTTGTTCCCGTTGAATCTACCTTTAAAATTCTAAAAGTATTAGTCCCTGCATCGTGTGAATACACAAAAAAAGCAGTCTCTTTATCATTCTTTATAGCAGCAACTCGTTGTGTCGTTTGAAGATTAACGGGAACGTTTTTTTCTACGACAGCTCCTTTACCACCATTGCGTCGAACATCAACCACACTATATGAAAGCAAACCTGTGAGTTCATTGATAGTATAGACATAATACAAATGGTGTGGGCATTCATTACATGAGCCTTTAGGTATAATAACCGATGACTGTGTAGAAGTATTAGTTCCTCCGAGTTTACTATCGGTCAGTGGTGGAATTGCTGTAAGTGGTGTATTATCTTTATCGTATATATCTATGCCATCCGTATAGAATAATAACGAACCTGATGGGTCATAAACCATAGCAGCTCCTTCTGGAGAACGTATAGGATTGCTTTGTGTCGCAGGTTTTGGCACAAAAACAGGGTCGGTGTCATCAGGTTTCTTAAATAAACCGCCCGTAGGGTCAAGTGGGTCTCTTGGGGTTGGAGGGGTTGTTACGGCCTGAAAATCTAACGTTGCTCCATCACCAAAAAACCATTTTTCTGTACCGCCACTATTGGCTTCTTGCATACAAAATTTAACATTGATTTGAGCAATACGCGAACACCCTCCACTGGCATCGAATACTTCTACCGAGTAACATCCTGTTTTGGTAACATCAATGGTTTGGGTTGTTTGCCCCGTTGGAAACCACAAAAAGGTTGCTCCTGGTGGAGTAGCTCTTAATCTATAAGGGTCGAGTTTAAGTGTTTTACCATCACAAATGGTTGTATCTGCCTTGGATTTACCAAAAAACAATGGTTTTTCGGGAGGAGAGCCAATCGTAATAACTCTTGTTTCAGGGGCTTGCACTACACCTGCTATGATTCGGATTAAGGTTACGGTGTACTGACCAGGCTTAGAATAAAAATACTTGGGATTACGAACAAATGCTACGTCAGTCACTATCGTCGGGTCTCCGAAATCCCATGCCCATGCTGTTGTTGCTTTATTTTCATCAAAGAATATGGTTGGTTCGTTACAATCAGTACTTGCGACTGGCGTAGAACCCACAGGAGGTGTTATCGGTGCCGCAGAACCGACACAGAGCTTACCTCCTACATAAAACTGAGCGACAGAATCGAAAGAAGTGTATATACATGTGGCAATCAGCAAGAAACTCCTAAAGATATTGCCAATACGACCTTTCATATATTCATTAATTGTTAGGCTACATACTTAAACACATAAACCGTATAAGAGGTTTTATAAATTAAACGACTTTTAAAATTATTTTATTTGAAACTTCATTACTAAAATGAAAGCAAATATTAAAAATCGAACAATAATAACACCAATTATACTAAAAAGACGTATTTTCACAAACAATCGTTACAAAAAATACGCAACAAGCCATTAAATCCGTTTAATAATTATTTGTAGTGTATTTGGAATGAAATTTGCTGAGAAATAATCCGTTGAATGCTTTTAATTTAGGCAATGAAAAAACTTTATTTAGGAAGTCTCCTTTTGTCAATGGTCTGCTGGAATAGCATGGCTCAAGACGCTCAATTTTCGCAGTTTTATGCGGCACCGATGTATCAGAATCCTGCGTTTGCGGGTAGTGCGTATGCACCACGTCTGATTGCTAACTACCGAAACCAATGGCCTTCAATTAATGCCAACTTTGTTACGTCGGCATTCTCGGTTGACCATTACATAGACAAACTCAATAGTGGCGTTGGGGTAATGGTCGTTAATGATTCTCAAGGACCAGGTCGATTAAAAAGTAATGAAGTTAGCGGTATTTACTCTTATCAAATTCGATTGGGCGAAGAAAATTTCTTACGTTTGGGAGCTCAGGGTACCTACTCTAATAAAAGTTTAGATTATTTAGGGCTAACTTTTGGCGACCAATATACCAATCGTGGTTACACAGGTAATCCTTCAAACGACCCTTTTGCTGATAAAAACAACATCACTCCCATAAAATTTGTTGATTTTAGCGGTGGAGCATTGTTTTATAATAGCCGTACTTGGTTAGGGGTTTCGATGCACCACATCAACCGACCAACTTATACATTTCTGAATACTGGAGTAAGCAGCCCAATTGCTGGGTGTCCAACAGGCGATTGTTTGCCTCGTAAATTAAGTGTGAGCGGCGGCATGAAAATTCCGTTAGCAAATCCTTATTCGGGTGCAGCCAATGCAGATAAAGAGTTTTCGGTTTCACCTGCATTTTTATACAAAAGACAAGGGAAATTCGACCAATTAGATTTAGGATTTTATGGTACATATTCAGCTCTAACGGCTGGTTTTTGGTACAGGGGTATTCCGATTAAAAAGAAAAATATTACTCGTACAAACCATGATGCGTTGGTTTTCTTGCTTGGTTATCGTCAAGAAAGTTTTTCGATTGGATATAGCTATGATGTAACAATTTCGAGCTTAGGCTTCTCGACTGGTGGTTCGCATGAGATTTCGATTGCTTATCAATTCGAACCCTTTGAGCGAGACAGCCCACGAAAAAGAAGAAATAAAAAAGAACTATCATGTCCAAAATATTGATTTTTTAAAACAATATTTTGCATTTTGCCTTAAAGGTTTGGTTTACCAAGCCTTTTTTGTTTTATATTGCAATATAATTCGTAAAACAATCTAAAAACAAACCCTAAAATTTTATGGAAAAAAGTATTTGGCGTAAAAAGCCCATGGCAGCTTATGAAGCTGATATGAAGAAATCAGAACTGAAACGAGTTCTTACTAAGTGGGGGCTTACATCGCTCGGTATTGGTGCAATCATTGGTGGTGGTATATTTACTCTTACGGGTATTGCTGCTCATAATTTTGCTGGTCCAGCATTGGCAATCGCTTTTATTATTGCAGCTATTGGTTGTACATTTGCTTCGCTTTGTTATAGTGAATTTGCTTCAATTCTACCCGTTGAAGGTTCGGCTTATGCGTACTCTTATGGTACAGTTGGCGAATTCTTTGCTTGGATTATTGGGTGGAATCTTATATTAGAATACATGATGGGTGCAACAACTGTTGCGGTTGCGTGGTCGGGATATTTTGAAAAATTTCTACACCTATTTGGATTAGAACTACCCGTAACCCTCATGAATGACCCATATACGGCTGGCGAAAAACTTGGTCTTGGTGGACCAACGCCTGCTTTCAATATTGCAGCCTTCTTTATTACTTGGGTAGTTACTTCGATTTTAGTAAGAGGTATTCAAGAATCTGCTAAAACAAATAACATTATCGTAATTGTAAAATTGAGCGTTGTTATTTTTGTAATTTTGGTAGGTGCGTTTTTTGTCAAAGTTGAGAACTGGACTCCATTTGTTCCTGAAACAGTAACCGCTGCTGACGGTACAACAACTTTTGGCTGGGACGGTGTAATTACGGCTGCAACTATCGTTTTCTTTGCTTACATTGGTTTTGATGCCGTTTCTACGCAAGCAGGTGAGGCGATTAACCCACGTAAAGATGTTCCATTTGCTATCGTAGCCTCTTTAATTATCTGTACGGTTCTTTACATCTTGGTTTCGTTGGTACTTACGGGTATGGTTAAGTACGATACGCTTGATTTAAAAGCTCCAGTGGCTTCGGCATTTGCTGATGCAGGACTCCCTTGGGCAGTATTTATTATTACACTCGCTGCGGTGGCTGGTCTTACCTCAGTAATGCTTGTAATGATGCTCGGCCAAACTCGTATCTTCTTAGGAATGGCAAAAGATGGTTTATTGCCAAACTTCTTCAAAGATATTCATCCAACATTCAAAACTCCTTGGAAAAGTACATTGTTGGTTGGCTTTATAGTTTCGATTGTTTCGGCAGTCACTCCAATTGATAAAGTTTCAGAAATGTGTTCGGCAGGAACTTTATTAGCATTTGCGATGATTTCGGGAGCGGTATTATTGCTTCGCTATCAACAACCAAATATTGAGCGTCCATACAAAGCTCCATTAATTTGGTTTGTAGCTCCGATGGGCGTTTTGTTTAATTTATTCTTGATGTCACGTCTTCGTACTGATACTTGGTACGCTTTCTTGATTTGGAGTACCCTTGGTATTGTTGTTTACTTCTTATATAGTCAAAGAAAGAGTAATCTCAATAATATGGATAAATAGTTCATAGTAATTAAAAACTGACTATTATAAAAATTATTGTTGACTATCACCAAAAAAGGCTTCTGAAAATTCAGAAGCCTTTTTTGGTGAATTCTATTTTTATGGCTGTACGCCCAATTTAATCAAATTATCACGAGCATCTTTATAATTAGGGTTTCGTTTCATTACTTCTTTCAAATCTTTGATTGCTCCTTGGGTATCGCCCAAACCATAACGAGCCACAGCACGGTCATTATAGGCCGTATCGACTGCCATACCGAGATTAATCATTGTCGAATAATCATCATAGGCTTCTTTAAATTTATTGGCTTTCAGATTCGCAAATGCTCTGAGTCCTAAATAAGCATTTTTGTTTTGTCCGAGCTCCATAGCTTTAGTGAAATCTTCGGCCGATTGTGCAAAATTTCCCGCATCTCGATTGGCAATTCCTCGATTATAGTATGCTACAAATTTTCTATGATTGGGCGAATTATCAATACTTTTTTGGTAAAGTTCTAATGCCTTTGGCATATTCCCTTTCAAGTAATAGGCATTGGCCAATGCTCCCATCAACGCATACGATTGAACTCCTTTTGAAGCAGCGTATTCGCCATAACGAATCACCTGGTCGATTTCGCCCGAACGACCAAAATGGTTTGCAAGGTTTTCGTTAACAACTGGTGACTCTGGCTCGTATTTGTACGAATTGGCAAACAATGTACCTGTGTCTTTATAAGTAAGTGTTTGTTTGTAAGTCAGATACATAAAGACAGGGGCAACCGCCAAACTTCCGAAAAGCAAAAGATTTTTAGAGGTTACTTTCTCATTCAGAAAATAGAAAACCAAAAATATAATACCAAAATAAGGAATATACGTATAGCGTTCAGCCAAAATAGCTCCACCCACCGAAAGAAATTGAAGTACCAAAACGATGGTGAAGAAAAAGAACATAATTCCGAAGAAAATCTCTTTTTTACGACGAAAATAAAATGCCGCTCCGCCCAAAATCAATAAAGCCCAAATCGGTGCAGTTATGTATTGAATCGCTCCGTACTTATCAGGGCTTGGGTAGGCATAAAAATTATGTTGATTGATTGGAATAAAGAGTTTAAAGATATAAACCAAGAAACCATAAAAACCAAATTTTATTCTATCGCCCAGCGTTAGAGCATCGCTGAGGGCAACGTCAAGGGTCATTTTTTCGAGTCTTCCACCCAAATCTCCACCGCCTTGTACGTGTACAGCCAAAGCACCAAATAATAAAGCTACGATAAAGAAAGGTATTTTTGTGGCAATATTTTTAACCGTTAAAAAGCCTTTATCGAACCAATAATCTATCAGCAATAAAACCAAAGGCAATACTACCGCCATAGCTTTTGATAAACACGATAAAACAAAGTAAACGAAGCAAAGAATGAGCATTTTCTGCTCATTCTTCTCCAAATATTTTACGTATTGAATACATGCCAAGAAAAAGAAAAGCGTATAAAGAACGTCTTTACGCTCTGAAACCCAAGTAACCGATTCCACGTGCATTGGGTGAATTCCCCAAAAAAGAGCCACCAAAAAACTCACCAACGTATTATTGCGAGTGAGTTGTTGTGAAAAACGAAAAATTAGACATGTATTAATTAAGTGAATGAGTGTATTGACCACTATAAAAGATGTGGAAGCCTTACCAAACAAAGCCGAATTAAGCCAAAGCGATGCCACCGTAAGCGGATGGTAGTTTAAGGCACATTCAACAGTTAAAAGACGAATAAGATTGGCAAATGTTGGGTTCTGAATCATGACGTTTTCAGTGGCATACATTTGGTCGTCCCAATTGACGAAACCATTCGAGAAACCTGCTGCAAAAGCAATAATTACCGCAACAGCTAAGATAGCATAAATTGCCATTGGACTTAACGAAAAGCTGTTTACGGTCGTATTTGTTGCAGAGGCAGCCTGTGGCGTACTGGACGTTGGTAAAGGAAAATTCTGTTTGGATTTTTGTTTATTTTTTGCCATGTTTCTATGAAGTTGAGTTCTCGTTTGCGAATATAGCAATTTCTTTGCCAATCATAAAAATAGAAAGAGAGAAGCCGATTCCTCGATTTCTCTCCTTTTTTTATAAAAATTATTCTTTAAAAACCATCTTTTTCCTCTTCCACTTTTTTCTTTTTTTCGTCTTTTTTCTGCGTTTCATCTTTTGGTACATCAGCTAATTTCTTGGCATCGGTTGGTTTTTGGCCAGCAACTTTTGGCTTTTCTTTGATGCCTCTATACGTTTCTAAGAAAGTCTTACGAAAAAGCATCGCTTCTGGAAAATCGACTGGAATTACCTGATAATCTTTGATTTTTTTCTTGTCTGCTTTGGCAGTAATGGCAGCATTAAAATTATCATCTGACGAAATCAAGCCCATTTGACCATCTTTATAACCCATGTAGTACCAGCTTTCGGGCGAAAGCTCTAAGAAAATATACATTTCATCGCCCGTAATTGGGTTTTTGCGAATCTCAACATAACCATTGATTTTGGCGTTAATATCAGTTTCGCCAATGTTTGAAATACCCAATTTCCCTACGCTTCTATATGAATTATATTTCGGTGACCACAGGAGTTTTAAATCACTGAATACAATCGTATTGGCAAATTTTGGTGAAAACTTAAACAAAGGCACATATTCACGAGCCGATTTTGCTTTATAATCATCAATGTCTTTATCACCCACAAATTTGGCAATTTTCGTAATCAACTCCGTCGAATTTAATTCGATGGCCGCCTCATTTACGCCTAAATCAAGGTTTGTTTTCACGATTTTCTCGGCCATATTTGTCAACAAAGGCTGAGCAATCGGAAAATTCATAAGCATCATCGTATTAAATTCGTGATTAGCTGTATCTAAACGAATTTTGGCAAAGCCTGAAGTTTGGACATATTGTGAAACTTTATCACTCAAGAGGTCAAATCTACCCTCTAAGTTAATGATTCCTTTTTCATCCAAAATCTCGTATTTATTCATTGCTAAAGCTCGCCCTTCTTCTGGAATAATACTGAAAAGCTTATTCGGTTCATCTCGACGGCAAATACCACTTGCTAAAAATACATTTTGGTCTTCGGGAGTTTCTTTTGCGGAAAGGAATGTTGGATAAAGCCCGTTCGACGAAGTAGTTGTTCGGAAATGAAGACCTGCAAAAATTGGTGAGTTTCCACTCTTCAAGTTTTTATCAACCGTAATCCTGATTTCTTCCGATTTATTTCCTTTATAAGTTATCCAATATCCTCCGAGCTTAGGATATTTTTTGAGTTCGGGAATAATGTAACCATCAAGCGAGAGGTTTTTGATAGGTGCAAGCATCGTGATTTCGCCTTTGTAAAGCATCTTCGGCGAAAGGAACATACTATCACGCTCGATAACATTTGCTCGTGCCACGGTCGAAAGCTCTTTACTCTTGCTTCTCTTAGCGGCTTCTCCATCCATCGTAATTTCACGCAACTCAAAGTTACCCATTTTAATATTGAAAGTATCTTTTTTCACGTTGACGAATTGGTAAGTAGCATCACCCGTAAATTTATTCTTTGAAACAATTTGAATATTTCCGTTAATCAAATTGTGATAACCGTTGAGTGTGTCAATCGTCAAACGGGCATTTTTAAATGGCAGCATATCAGCATCTCGACGAATGGCGACTTGCCCTTTATAAGGTAAAATCTTCGCATCGGCCGACTTGATAAACGGAACACCTCCGATATTTAATGTCATTTGGTCGATATCGTAAGCTGCCGAATTTCCATTAAAGGACAAGCCTTCTTGCGAAGCATTAGTTGAAGTAAAGACCGTTGTTTCGACATCACCTTTCATCGAAATTTTCTTGTTTTTAATATTCCACTCGGCACGGTCAACGTTGGTTTTGTAGGCAGCATAAGGGAATTCGAGCGTTGAGCCTGTGCTATCGTTGAAGTTTCCCTGATTGGTTGCAATATTAACAATGCTATTATTTACGTTGAAGTTTACGTTTACATTTCTACCCAAGAGTACCGACTTGGCCGTTGTTTGAGTCGATTTTACATTAAACTGTGACCTGTCCGCAATAAAACCCTCTTTATTAAACTTAAATTGGTCGGAAGCCGTCTCGGAGTCAGTACGAATCAATTTGCCCAAACCGAATAAACCACCCGTACGCACAACTAATTTTCCTTTAAGTGAAGAAGTACCTGTATAGAAATTAAAACCTGCCTTCGACGCAATAATCATACTATCAACTTTGGGCATCCACTTCAAAATATAATCATTAATATCAACCTGCGGAAAATACGAACCTTTTAGCACACTTTCATTTATTTTTCCGAGTTGACCCGAAGCCGTTAGGGAATCAGCCATGAAAAGAATTTCTTTGGCCGACATACTTGCTGCAAGGTGGTTGATGTTTCCTTCGGAATGAAGACCTTTTCCGTCCATTGCCAAAGCCGATGTAAAATTGACAGAAGTTTCATTCCCAAAAACGTTGTATTTCCCGTTTGGAACTTTATGCAAGAAACCGAGTGTAGTATCAGGCATTAGTCTCAAAACCTCTTTGAAAGGCTTAAAAATATTTCCCGAATAGAATGTTCCATCAAACTCAATATCTTTTATAGCCAAACTATCAAAGTCGATTTTCGGAACATCAAAACGTACCTCTCGGCTGTATTTTCGTACGCCACGAGCGGGTTCATCAAAATACACAATTACTCCTTCGTCAATCTTTAACCTTGGATATTGCGGTAAATACACTTTCCCTGATTTATTATCTGGTCGGTTGAGGAAAAGTGTACCTGATTTCAAGAATTTAATGTGTCCACCAATTTCTTGGCGACCGCCTTTTCGATAAACCTCTTGAGGCGTGAAAGTTACAGAATCAATTTTATTGAGTGAAAGCGAGAACTTTTCGTAGTCAAACAACAAATCTTTTCCCGAAAAACGATAGTTTTTGGCTTTAAACTGCCCACTAAATGTGAAAGTACGGTTTTTGGTTACTTTGATTGTACGGTCATACGGCAACACATAAATTTTAAGTGAATCGCTCAGATTAAATCGACGTATTCCTCTGATAGTTAGTGCTTTGTCATTCAAATTGAGGGTCGCATTGGAAGTCGAGTCTTTACTGTTTCCGTAGATAGATGGAATCAGAAAATCATCAAAATCTCGTTTTCCTGCAAAAGCAGAAAGATAGTGTTGCCCTTTGCTCGTAATCTTGAAAATATCATCCGAAGGATTATAATCGACAAAACCTTGTTGCACAGCCACCATCAAACCTCCATTAATATTTTTCTTTGGCACTTTGTTATAAGCGGCAATTTCATCGAGCGTAAAAGTCAATTTGTTATTTTTTTGCGTGAAATTACCCACCATCAGTAGAGGATTAAACCCTACACTACTATTAAGAGCAGTTACACGTTGAGAATCATAAAAATCGAAAGACTCAAAAACCGCAGGAACTTGTGTTCGGGCTGAGACGATATAAAAATCCATTTTGCCTTCGTTCAAATTCCAACGCATCGCATCAGATTTTATATTCATTTGGTGGTATGTATCGGAAAACGTAGTTTCTTTAAATCCACCGACATCAATTTTATTCAGACGTAAAATGTAGTTTTTTTTATTATAATTAAACTTTACGGCTGGATGATAAATGGAATCTTTGTCGATGAACGTTACAAAATTGGCCAACTGCGATGTAATCAACGAGTCGCTCAATTCGAAGCGAGTACTACTTGCTTTGAAGAAAAACTTTCCATCTTTTTTAACCAAAATATTGGAATAACGATTCTCAACGGATGAAGAAAAAATTCTTTTTCCAGACATAGAAAACCCACCACGATACTCAATGTTTCGGTCGATATTTTTGATAAAAGCATCGCTTTGGTAAGACATAAAACGTGGATATGTTGGCGGAACACCTTTATTTCTCTTCTCACTTTTATACTCAAAAACGCCACGTATCGGAGCGGTCAGTCGGTCGGTATAAGTCAGTGTTACATCTTCTGCCGAAAATTTGGGATTACGGATTTCAAAAGCAAAATCGGTCAAGACAACCGAAATCTGTGGCAATTTGGCACTTTCAAAAGTAAATAAACCGCCTTTCCCAACATAAATTCCATCTTTTAGCGAAACTATTCCATTGGTTTTTTTTATCCAGACCGAATCACTGGCCGTAGCCATCACAAAATCGATATCATTTAACTGAATAGAAAGGCCACCAATAATTGGCATAGGCTTTTTATCAGGGGAAAATATAGGTTTAGCCGAAGTAATGACCGCCTCGGGAGCTGGAGCGGTATCCCAGTCGTCAAAATACTTAGTTTCGGGAAGTTCGGAAGGTGTTTGAATCGTTGTTGTTGTCTGTGAAGTTGTCGTTTGTGTTGGAGCTGATGCGGTGGTTTCTCCTTTTTTATCCAAAAATTTTATATCATAAGTTCCGCCAAAAGCATATAAACGATTGAAGTTCGACGCATAAAGTCGGCGTTTTTCGATAAAATCCTTTAGAATCTCCAACATTTTGGTTGAAGTTTTTAAATCATATCCTTCAATAAATTTTTGCGTGATATCTATCAAACTACTTACTTTTTCATCCGAAAACTTTTCTTGCTCAATTGCTTTATCGAGAATCGTGAAGAAAAAATAAAATTGAGCCATTTTATGTCCACGAGTTCCCATACTTCGGCACGTAGCAATGAGTGCTTTTTTCTGTTCTGGGCTAAAACGAGAAGTCCAATAGGTCTCAAACTTTTTACCCGTTGCAATGGCAACCGAATTATTATCAGTTGCCATTACAGTCTGAATGTCCGTAATGAACGTTTCGGGTTGCTCAGAAAGTCGAATTAATTGTGCTTTTAATGAAAAAGACAGCAAACTAATTATGAGAAAAAATAGGATTCTAAATTGCGTCATGGGTTCGTTAGTAAAGAGTTTTCCGTAAGCAATTAAATACCCAATTAGGTGCTTACAAAAACAAATACTTTTGGATAAAACTAATTTAAAGAGAATAAATTATTCAACTCTTAAAAACGACAGAAGCCCATTGATTCTTGCTTAGTTGAGCTACTTTTTTTAATCCAACCGATTCTGCAACGGCCTGAATATCAGCAATATCAGCTTCATAAAAACCACTTATTACAAGAGAAGCCCCCTCGGCCATAAAAGTTGCATAAGTAGGAATTTGCTGCAATAAAATATTTCGATTGATATTAGCCAACACAATTTCGTATTTATCCTGTGGTTCATTTTCGATTGTACCCAATCTAACAGAAATTTTGCTTGTATTGTTTAGAGCAATATTCTCAACTGTATTTTCGACCGACCACTCATCAATATCAAAGGCACTTATATACTTTGCACCGAGTTTTTCGGCCAAAACTGCCAAAATACCCGTTCCTGTGCCAACATCCAAGACTTTTTTATCTTGGTGTGGAATCGTAAGTTGATGCTCCATAACCATCGAAGTGGTTTCATGGTGGCCTGTTCCGAACGACATTTTAGGGGTAATAATGATTTCGTAGAGGAAATTGGGCTGAGGCTCGTGGAAATCGGCACGCACATAAATATCATTACCGATTGAAATAGGCTGAAAATTTTTCTCCCATTCTTCGTTCCAATTTTGTTTGGCAATTTGCTTGAAAGTATAAGAAATTGGCGTTCGCTCGGCATAATTCTCAAGCATATTCTTGACGGCCAAATCTTCAAAAAGTTCTTCTTGAACGTAAGCATCTAAACCATCTTCGGTTTCGACAAAAGTTTCAAAGCCAAGTTCGGCCAATTCGGCCATCATGATTTCGTTGAAATCAAGGTCAATTTGTAAGGAAAGTTCGATGTATGACACTTTTACGGATTTATTTGATTATACAAGTTAAGCCGTAAAGTTCGGAATTTCTTCGCTATCAACAACAAAATTATTGCAAACAGCTTCTATTGAGTGATATTTTTGAAGGAAAAAATAGTAATTATAACTAAAAAGGCCTTTGAAATAACATATCAATATGCTATTTCAAAGGCTTATTAGGGATATATTAAACAAAAATCTCAGGGAATTAAGTTTATTAAATAAGCTCCATAACCACTCTTAACTAATGGTTTAGCTATTATCTCCAATTGCTGTGCATCAATAAAACCCATGCGGTAAGCAACTTCTTCGATACAACCAACTTTCAAACCTTGACGCTCTTCGATAACCTGTACAAACTGCCCCGCTTGCATTAAAGACTGGAACGTACCCGTATCAAGCCACGCAGTACCACGATTCATTATACCCACTTGAAGTTTTCCTTGCTCCAAATAAACTTTGTTTATATCAGTTATTTCCAGCTCTCCTCTGGGTGATGGCTTGATATTTTGAGCTATTTCTACTACTTTATTGTCATAGAAATATAAACCTGGAACTGCATAATTTGACTTTGGTTTGTCTGGTTTTTCTTCAATCGAAATCGCCTTTAAATTTTCGTCGAACTCTACAACTCCATACCTTTCGGGGTCGTGAACTTGATAGGCAAACACAACTCCACCATCTGGATTTGTACTGCTTTGTAATAATTTACTCAGACCACTACCGTAAAAAATATTATCACCCAAAACTAAAGCAACACTATCATTTCCAATAAAATCAGCTCCTATAATAAAAGCTTGTGCTAAACCGTCAGGGCTTGGTTGTTCGGCATAACTAAACCTACACCCTATACGAGAACCATCTCCGAGTAATTTCTGAAAATGTGGTAAATCGTGCGGCGTAGAAATAATCAATATCTCCTTTATACCCGCCAGCATCAATATAGAAAGTGGGTAATAAATCATGGGTTTATCGTACACGGGCATTAGTTGTTTACTTACTGCCAATGTGAGTGGGTGTAATCTTGTACCCGAACCGCCTGCTAATATTATTCCTTTCATAACGATGCTTTCTTTATATTTTCAATCAAAACCTTTATTTAATTACCAATTTATAGTTTTTCTTTCTAATTAAACCAAAAATAATACCAAAAATACTGCCTAAAAAAGTGGCTAATATGATAACTATTGGACGTTTAGGCTCGCTTCGTTTGTTAGGTACAACAGGTGGCTCTAACACTTTTATTACAGGCGTTTCTTGCTGAAGTTTTAATTTGGCTTCTTCGTATTTTTGTAATAAGCTATTATAGAACGTTGATGAAATTTTATATTCCGATTCTATTCTCTCTCGTTGTAAATCAGCAGCTTGAAGTTTCATCATCGAAAGTTGATATTGGTCACTATACTGTGCTTTTTTGGCTTGATTAGTATAATATTTCCCTTTGGCTGCATCTAATCTTTCAGCCAAAAAGTTTAAATCTCTTTTTGCTTTTTCTGTTCGGTAATTAGTTATGTAATTTGCTAAAAAATTCATGCTATAATCTGTAATAATTGTAGCAACAACAGGGTCAGGGAGTTTGACAGTTACAGTAATAAGACCCGATTTTTTATCAATAACGGCACTAATGCGTTCTCTTAAATCTTTTAAATTTTTTTCAGTCTGATAACTTACCGCAATATACTGATTACTTGTTGGAAATGTAATTTTAGTATCTTTCTCCTTAATATCATTATCTAACACGAAGGTATCATAAAACTGGCTAAAGGGCATTTCTTTATTGTCTTTCGTACGAACCTTTATTTTAAGAAGTTCTAAAAAAAATGGCGTACTTTTTAGCACATCTGGATACAAATCAGGTCTGATTGCATCCGAACTGCCTCCACCAGCACTATTAACATCAATACCTGCTAAACTTGCCAGGCCCGACAATTGTCCTAATCCACCAACCTTAGATTGGTATTCTGGGAGTATTTTACCTATTGAAACAAACTCTTCACGAGCTGTTAAGGCATAATAAACACCTCCAATTGCAAATAATAGCGTTATTACAACTATCCAAATTTTTTCTTTCCAGATTATTTTGAAAAAAGCATTAAAATCAATGCTAATAATATCTTTTTCTTCTTCCATAATACTTTTTAGTATATTAAAGTGTTCTCAGAACTGTCACTAAAATAGTGGTGATTGAAACTACAGCCGAGCTAACAGCTATACGTTCAGCGGGTGTCCATTTGTATTTTCTTCTAACTGGAACAATAATCTCTGAACCATTTTCAATTTTAGGGTAGGATTTAATAAACCAAAAACCTTTTGTACGGTCAAGTCTTCCATTTCCATACTTCACGTAAGCTTTATTTACATAGGCACTATCTGTTGCTCCCCCTGCTAAGTCTATATACCCTTTTAACTTCAAACCCGATGAGTAAGGCACTGTTGTAGGGTTATAAACCTGTCCATTAATAGTAACGGTTTCTTTCTTACGAGGAATTTCCAGCATATCTCCTGTATTTAAGACCAAGTTGTTTACATCATTTCTATCTTCTAATACCTTTATAATATCAACCCCTATTACTTTTCCACCTCTCATAAATTTTGCACTTCCCAAATCCGCCTCACTTTTTAACCCGCCTGATTTGAATATTAAATCTGAAATTTTTTCTGTTTTATCTTTTAACGCATAAGGACCAGGGTAAAATACTTCTCCTGTAATTGTAACATTCTTCTGCTCTTCATAGCGAGGTAATATACGTATGTATACTCTATCAAAAGGTCTTAAAAGTAGTTTTTTACTTTCAGTTCCTATCAAATTCCTATCTACATCTATGGTTTCAATCTTGACTGATTGCTCTTTGGAAACACCTAACGTATCTGCTTTAATTCTTCGAGCAACTTCAATTTTTGAAGCAGATGCACCATCGGTAAAACCACCTGCCATTGTAACTAAATCTGAAACTGTCATATTATCGGCAAACTCATAAGTTCCCGCCTTATTGATAGCTCCACTTATTGAAACAGTCAAACGTTCTCTTAAATCTTTCACTGCTTTAATAAACAATGTATCTTTCAATTTCAAACGAATATCTTCAGATTCACCATTCAAAATTTTGGATAAATTGAGTGCTATAATCTCTGGTTCAAGGTTTTCTCGCTCTCTTTTTAATAAAACTCTTTCCTTAAAAGCATCCTGTTTCAAACCTTCTGCACGAGCTATTAATTGCTTTACAGTTATATCTTTTTCCAATTCGTAACTACCTTCTCTGTAAACAGCTCCTTTGATTGTGACAATATTTTCAAAACGATTCAATATTTTACCAATCATATAAACGTCTCCTTTCTGAGGCAGAAATGTAGCTATCTCATTTTGGTCGATACTAATAATACGCTTTTCGGTGGGTGTTGCTCTTTCTAAAGAAATCGTCTTTGAATAAGCCAGCTCTTTAAAGCCACCAGCAAAGGCTAATACATCTTTAAATGTTTCTCCCCTCTTCACTTCAAAAATTTTAGGATTTCTCACCTCTCCAATAAGCGATACACGAGTATCAACATAAGGAATACGAATAATATCTTGGTCTTGCAGAATAATATTGTCTTTTTGGTCGCCGTGTAATAAAAAATCATAAACATCTAAAGTTCTGATAACTTTTCCATTACGAAATACCTCTATATTTCTTAGTGAACCAATTTCAGATGGGCCACCACAAGCGTAAAGGACATTAAAAACATTTGCGAGTGATGGAATCGTGAAAGTTCCTGGTTGAAAAGCTTCACCAATAACTGTTACTGATATGCTTCTGATATTTCCCAAAGTTATATCAGCATATAAACCACCACCCGAATTATTCAAACCAGCAAAACGACTCTTCAAGCGATTAATAATTCTTTCTCGTGCTTGTTCAATCGTTAGGCCGCTTACATAGATGGGGCTAAGAATATCCAGCTGCACTGTTCCTTCGGGCGAAACCTTTGCCTTATAATTTTGCACAGCAAAACCTGTAATTGAAATATTTAATTCATCTCCTGTTCCTAAAATATAGTTTTTAGGCGTTGGAATACGTAGATTGGGTTCAAAAACAATCTTTTTATTATTGAACAAATTTAGTCCATAGTATTTTTCTCGCCTAATTGCAGAGCTATCCACCGTTAGTGTTAGTTTTGCATCTTTCTCAATTTTAGTCGTATCGTTTAATCTTCTTTCTGTATCAGAAGTATTAGTATTAACAAGAGCTTTTTTATCAGATTGAAGTTTTGTCATTCTCTCCTTAAACTTAGCAATATCAGCACTTCCAAAACCCTTTGCTGCTGCCGCTGCCATTAGCTGTTCTTCGCTCATGCCACTTTCTTGGGCTTGCTTCATAAACTGCTGAATTTGGTCATCAGATAATTCATCAACGCTCTGTGCAAAAGCAGTAGAAATACCTAAAAGGCTAATAAAAACAAGCAGGGAAAGTTTACTAATTGAAAGAATGAGTTGTTTTTTTAGATTCATTTTGTAGCTACCTATGAATAAAACGACGTTAATTAAAACACAAAACTAAGTATTATACAGAAAAATTAGTCAAATAAATTTTGTTTATTTATTTTTTGGCAAATGTTAATACTCTCATAATCTCTCAAATTCTTAACTTTTTGTCATAAAAAAAGGTAGATTTCATTGCTAAAACCTACCCTTTTCATTTATAACTTCAATTTTTTATGCGTTTGGAATTGCTCTTTTCGCATTTGAATAACGTTTTTGTACTTCATCCCAGTTTACAACATTCCAGAATGAATCAATATAATCTGGGCGTTTGTTTTGGAATTTCAAATAATATGCGTGTTCCCAAACATCTAACCCTAAAACTGGAATACCTTTTTTATCGGCAACATCCATCAAAGGATTATCTTGGTTAGGTGTTGATGTAATGAAAAGCTTTTCTTGGTCATCCACACACAACCACGCCCAGCCAGAGCCGAAACGGCCAATGGCTGCTTTCTTAAATTCTTCTTTGAAATTTGCTAACGAACCCCAAGTTTCGTCGATAGCTGCACCCAATGTACTTGAAGGCTCGCCTCCACCGTTTGGTGAGAGAATATTCCAGAATAAATCGTGGTTGAAATGTCCACCACCGTTGTTGCGAACGGGTGCTGGATATTTACTGATATTCGCTAATAACTCTTTCAATGTAAGGCTTTCCATTTCTGTACCAGCAATTGCATTGTTGAGGTTTGTTACATAAGCTTGGTGATGACGGTCATGGTGAATTTCCATGGTTGCTTTGTCGAAGTGTGGCTCTAAAGCATCACTTGCATACGGAAGGGGTTCGAGCGTATATGCCATTTTAAGTTTAATGATAAATGATGAATGATAAATGATGAATGAGTTTCTACAAACATTCGTAGTTGTTTAACACCAATACGTTTTTTTATGTTCGCAAACCTTTGAAAAAATTCTTTAGAAGCATTTCACAGTCCGTTTCTAAAATACCTTTTACGACACTCGTTTTGGGGTGAAGTATTGACGGACTAACTCGACTAAAACCTCTTTTGATGTCGGAAGCTCCGAAAACAATTCTATCAATCTGCGACCAATGCAACGCCCCAGCACACATCACACACGGCTCAAGCGTTACATAAAGCGTACATTCTTTCAAGTATTTGGCTCCCAAAAACTGCGTTGCGGCCGTAATGGCTATGATTTCAGCGTGAGCGGTTACATCATTCAACTGCTCAGTTTGATTACTTCCTTTACCTATAATCTTACTTCCACTCGCTACTACTATTGCTCCTACAGGAATTTCGCCTGCTTCACCAGCCTGAATAGCCAAGTCGAGGGCTTTTGCCATAAAATATTCATGCGAATATAAAGGATAGTTTTTTACCACAATTTTACTTTTTCCGCAAAGATAGCGGTGATGTGAGATATGAAGTATGAAATATAAGAAAAAACAACCTCCAATCTGTATTTTTCATTGAAAATCAGGTTTTTAGCTCAAAATATTCAACTTAAAAAGGTTGTTTTTACAGATTTTTTAGTAATTTTGCACTCCTTTTTGCAAAGGAAAACTTTATTTTCAACCATTTTCAATTCGGGCAGCTCGACGAGTTGATGTATAAAGAGCTAAAAATCAACATATTATGGCAGCACAAATTGCAGATTTCGACTGGGATAAGGTCACCAAAAGAGGTATTGGCGGAGGCTATTCGGCCGACGAAAAAGCAAAATTAGAAGCTCTCTACGCAGAGACACTTGCTAATGTAACAGAAAAAGATGTAGTAATGGCAACGGTTGTGGGTATCACTGACCGTGAGGTATTGCTTAACATCGGTTTTAAATCAGATGGTTTAGTTTCGACTTCTGAATTCCGTGACCTTCCTAACCTCGCAGTAGGCGATACAGTGGAAGTTTTC
>JAIYBU010000203.1 GCA_027488335.1 Cytophagaceae bacterium | reverse complement strand
CTTTCTATAAATATTTTTTGACACTGATAAAACCCCACTCAAAAGTTGTGTTGATTCATACGGGTGGTTTACAAGGATTTACTTTCTAATGTCTTGAAAGTGAGTGTATTACCATAGGAAGTTACGCCGTTTGATACTACAAAAGCACGAAAATAATAACTTGTGTTCGGAATAAGGTTAGTGGCATCTTCGCTATAAATAGTTGGATAAATGCTTATATTTCCTGTTTTACTGGACTTAGAATCGCTCGTTGTAGGCACATTATTGCTTGCTGACCAACAAATGCCATATTCGCTTATATCGTAAGTTCCTTTGGTTTCGATAATTCCTCGGAGCTTTGAAGTTGTTGGAAATACCAAAATTACGGCATCGGTTTTTATCGTAGGCAGAATTATATCGGCAGTTTTGAAGGTTATCGTGGGGCCGAAGACTGTTCCAGAGGTAATAGTTGAATAACTTCGGGCATAATAAGTGGTACTCGTTTTCAGGCCTTGAATCACATCCGAAAATTTGAATGGTGAAAGATTCACTGCTGTAACTGCTCCATGCGATATTTTTGAGTCAGCCAAAGTCGGAATTGCATTTGTTTCGGCATATACAAAGCCGTAATCTGATATATACTGATTACCGACATCAGTAATTGCACTTGATAATCTTGTTGAGGAAATCGTTGTTTCTGAAATTGCTATAGTATCTAAAATAGGCGGAATCGGAGCAATTTCTTTTGTTTTGCACGCATGAATGATAGGTACTAAAAGCAAAGCAACGATGAATTTTAAGTATTTTTTCATAATTATTGATAGATTTATGGCCAAGATATGTGTAGCTTTAGAAACTTAAACTTAATTCTTATATCATTCACATAGTAAGATGATATGTTTTGAATACAAAGGTTAAAAAAATGAAAATAGCAAAGTATGATATTACACATAAATGACTATTTTTTTGTAAATTCAAAAACTCGGTAGAAAACCCAACCAATAAACTCTAAAATTTTCTTTGATAATAGCCGATGAACTTTTTCCATAATTGTAGGCAACCCCAAGTCCAGTACCGATAAAAATGGATTTAACCTTAACTCTCACGAGGTCTTTAACTTCGATTCCTGCTTCAAAATATCCTTTATTTAAAGTCGAAAAGTTGATAAACTGGTGTGCTTCTTGGTTTTTCAAATCACCATAGATAATGTTATTGAAAATAGAAATGGAAGGCTGGAAGTATTTGTTTCGTGGCCGAATGAGCGTTCTGCCAAAATTGTGCTTGACATTTAATGCAATAAATTTATCAGAAAGATATGCACCGTAGGGCAGAGTTTTGAAGGTAGTAGAAGAACTCCCATTGCTATTCAAACTTATCGTTCCACGCCCACCTGTCGTACTATACAAAAAAGGATAGGGGATTTTTCTATCAATATATCCACCATTAAGGATTATTTCCGAGAAACCAATTTTTTTAAAGCGTAATTGATATTCCATATTGGCACTGATTTTTAGATAATCGTAATTGCCATGAAAATTTTTTACACCTTTTGTTAATTGCAGCGTAATAATTGGATACCAACGATTAACAACACTCTCTATGCGTCCTACACGGTTCAGGATTTCTCGATAAGCAAATCTAATGTCAAGTTTTAGTTCTGTGGTCTGAAAATACTTCATTTCTGCAAACTGATATGCGTATTTTGGTATTCTGGTCTCATTTTCAAGCGATAATTTCCACCACGTATATCGAATAGGCTTAAAATGTATCGAAACGCCAACGTTTTTTACTCTATCGATTCTTATACGAACACTATCGTTTGAGGAGTACGGAATCGTAGTCATTGCTTCCGTAAAAAAGTTAGGTTTCAAGAAACTGGTGCTTGCAGGAGTAGCATAGTCGTCTTTGTAGTAGAAACTCAAACGGTTATAGCGGTCGGGAGTAATATGCCAGCTCAAAATACCTTGATATTTGAATTGTTTATCATATATTCCGTAGCCGACTGCACCCATAATTCTGAATATTGGTTTCAGACGTTGATTGTTTTGGAGGCCAACGCCAATCCTGATTCGTTCGTAGCTATTATTTAGCTGAAATAAATAATGAGGTAAAACATCAACTTTACCTAATTCTACTACGCCTGCCATCATTCCCATTAGATAGGGATTGGCGATTGAATCTAATTTTAAAAGGTTTTCAGTTTTTTTCGACCGATGAAAAAGTTTGTAAGCGGTATTTTCTCGTGCAGATAAGCTATCGACCCTGTATTTTTTAAAATCAGATAACGATATTTCGGTTGCATTGGATAGCACTTCTCTGTTCGACTCATCAAAAAGTTTATTATCGATGTCTTGATTAATAATTACATCCGTATAAATATTCGTAATTTGAGCTTTTCCGTAGCCATCTAAGCCATTTTTACCATAATTTCCTAAAATACTCATCTCTGATTTAAACGGAAACCATTTTCCTGCGACCCTTCGATACGTTTGATTCAAAACAAATGATGTAAATTGAAGTGTATCGGCAGGTTTGACGTTTAGTTTTTCTAAAGCATAACCATCGCTATTTATTTGTAGCGTACCTGTTAAACCCTCAAAATTTTTACTTTTATAAGGCTTAAAAGTAATCACAAAGGTAGAATCAGATTCATTGATGAGCGTATCTTTTAACTCAAAATCGTATTGTTTAAATGTATTATTATTGAGCGGATTTACGTAGAAACGTTTGAGCAGTGTGAAATTAAAGAGTTCATTATAAAATCCTAAAGGGTTTACATCCAACGGAATTGTATTTACAATATAAGTATATGTTACAGGCCAATTACCAACTGAGGCAATGGTTGTTTCCTTTTTTCTGGACGGTTTTTCATAAATTAGCTTTGAAAAATTTTCTTGAATATAAAATGTCGAAGATTTCTTTTTTATGGTTTTTGAGGTGTCTTTTTTATTAATAAGCTTTAAACTATCAACCGAAAGTACGATTTTAGTGTAAACATTAGATTGATAAGAATTTAATTTTTCGGGAGCGTTTTGGTCTTTGTTTTTAAGCGTTCGTCTGATTATTTCCCAAGCAGGATTTTCTTCGGGACGAACAACAACTTCGTTCAATTCCTTATTTTTTGATTTTAAGAATATTAAACCACTATTTTGTTGAATTTCACTGGCTGAAAATTGCTTAGTGGCGTAGCCAACAAAAGAAAAAATCAAAGTATCCTTTAAAGATTTTACCTTTATAGAAAACTCGCCATTTATATTGGTTTGCGTGCCTTTTAAGGTGTTTTTCAAGCGAATACTTACAAATGGTAGTAGATTTTGTTCGGTTTCATCAAAAACTTTTCCATTGACTAAAATACTCTGTGCATCAATTAGGCTTGGCAGTAATAGTATTGTAAGTAGTAGTCTATACATTGCTGGATTTTTAATAATGGGTCTTTTGTAAAGCTATAACGAAGTTTTCTTTTTGAAATTTTAAAACTCATTTATACCAAAGATATTTATTCAGAAATTGTAAATCCAGATTTTATATGATAGATTTGGAGTGTTTAAATTCTATCTTTTTTCATCAATGCAATTACAGACCTTTCAAAACCCTGAGCAACTCGCTACGCATACAGCCAATTATATCATAGATTTAGTGAAAAATAAGCCAACTGCTACACTAATTCTAACTTCGGGCGACACACCAGTTTTGACATATAAAAAAATAGTGGAATTAGCACAACCTGCTGATTTTAAACAAGTTACCATAGTTGGTCTTGACGAATGGGTCGGCATCCCCGCAAGCAGCGAAGGTAGTTGTCGATACATTGTTGAAGAAAACTTATTAAAGCCACTTGGTTTAAATCCTACTCAATATACGTTTTTTGATTCAATGACATCTGACCTTGCATCGGAATGTAAACGAGTTGACGAATTACTTTTTAGCAAAGGCGGTGCCGATTTGATAATTGTTGGGGTAGGGGTAAACGGACACATTGGACTAAATGAACCTGGGTATAGTTTCGATAATTATTGCCACGTATCCGAACTTGCTGAGGTTACGATTAGTATCGGGCAAAAATATTTTAAGGAAAACACACCTCTCACGCAAGGCATCACGATAGGTTTGAAACATCTATTGGAAGCGAAGGTTGCTATTTTAATAGCAACAGGTGAGCGGAAAGCCGAAATTTTAAAACAAACGATTGAAACCGAGCCAAGTGTAGAATTACCATCTACGGTTTTTAAAGTACATCAAAATTCGTTCGTTTGGATAGATGAAGCGGCTGCTCAATTATTGTAAAACTAAGATTAATGCTTCAAAAAAATAAAAATCTACTTTTCATAGCCTTCTCCATATTGTTACCAATTATATATGGGGTTATTTTTATACAAAACTTTTCGTTGCCGCTTTCGGGCGGTGGCGATGTTGACGAATGGGAATATGTTGGTTATTATTTGTCTCAACACATAAGTTTCAAGCCTTTTCCGAGTTTAGAATTTAATCATAATCAAACCTTTTATCCGTTTGGTACTACCCAAGTCTTTTCTGATTGGTCGCTTGAAAGCAATTATTGGTTTGCTTTTTTTTATACTAATTTTGGTCATGGGCCTTGGCTTAACTTTTATTATATCTTAAGCTTAATTCTCTCTTTTTTGGGAACTTATCTTATTTTAAAGAAAGATTTTGGTCAATTAAAAGCCTTTTTTGTTGGTTTTGTGGTTACTTTCCTTAATTTTTATGCACTCAACAAGTACCCCCATCATTATAATCATAGTACCATTCATTGGGCTATTTTGAGTTTCTTTACTGATTTTATTCTCATAAAACGAATTATTTTTCGTGAAACAATCTCTTTGAAATGGGTTTTCTTAAAGGCTTTTATTTTGCTCGCTACTCTCGGAATGAACCTCGGCTATATTTGTGGTTTTGCTCTCAATAGTTTTGTAATTAGTTTAGCTTTAGTGTGTATTGTGCTTCTTCGTCGATTTTTAAGAAATGAAAATCAACTAAAAGTTTACTTTCAACGTTGGTTTTTAGAATTTAGGCAAAAGCCGCTATTTTTTGTATTATGGAGTATTCCATCGCTAATATTTTTGTTTTTCTACTTACCTTTAGTAATACAAATCTATTTTGAAGCTAAGGCTTTTCAATTGGATAATGTCAATGCCCCACATTTTTGGAGCCATCCATTCCGAATGTTATTGCCCTATTTTTCGAGCTTTAGTGCCTTACATAATCCGCTCGTCGGAATTCTGAAGGATATGCCCGAAGGTTTAGGCTCGGGAAGCCCAGGATGGTTTTGTCTTGGATTGGGGATAGTTGGAGTTTTGAGTAATCGTAAACAATATTGGCTTGTATTTCTACCATTAATCATACTTCTACTTATTTCTACATTCTACCATCCTAACAAGCTACCCACACTCAAGATTTTTCCGTGGGGGGCTTATAATCGTGTACCCTCTCGTTTTACTTCTTTATTACCTGTTATTTTTTCGTGCTTCTTTTTACCGACAGATTTAAAAAAACTGCCCTATAAAAAGGTTTTATTTTTAGCCTTTACAACCTTTTGTGTCCTTGAACTGTCAGTAGTGTATAAATTCAGATTTGGACAGAAACCTTATGATTTTGATAAAAACTTTTTTGCTTATATGCAAAACGTCAACAGTCAGAAAGGCGAAGCCGTTATGGATTTTCCGTTTTGTATCGTTGGAGGTGATGGAACAGGGCTTAGAGAAAATCTTTGTCCAATTTTCCAAAAAACGTGTAATATTTATGCGTTAAGCCGATTTCATGGAAAAAAAGTAATTGGTGGTTATTACAGTCACGTCCATGAGTCGGCAGTAAAAGGTTTTGTAGGAGTAGGAATCGGTAAATGGGCTATACCGAACGATAGTACTTATATAGAAGGATGGAAAAAAGCGACCAAAATTATTAATACTTTCGATGAGCAACAATTGGAGCATTTTGTGAAATATTTTCAATACAATGATTTTGCAGGAATCAATGTTTGTATCGATTTGATTCCTACAAAAATGTATCAGCAGATTACAACTACCATCGGAACTCCAACCGATACAACGTTTTTTCCAGGAGCGGGAAAAGTGGTATTTATTCCTAAACCTAAAGCATGGCTAACATTGATAAATAAAGAAAAAGCAAAAAGTATCAAATTTCCGTGTGGTTGCGATTAATATTATTTTGGAAAAACACCAATAGCTTTTCTTTTGCAAATCGTTGATAGACTCCGTAATTCCCAGTAACTACTTAGAGTCAAGTCAATAGATTAAGTATTATTTAAACGTAGGTTTTTATTGTATGGCCAAATTATTGGAACTCCAAACATATTTATCAGAAAAAGGTAGTTTAACTGTTTTTGAGAAAGTGCTTCCCAAAGGTATAAAGCGTATTTTTTATATTTACAATGCTTTTAATCAATTACGTGGAGGGCATCGACATAAACTTGCCTATAATGCTCTTACGTGTGTGAGTGGCTCATGTAAAGTATATATTCATAATGGAGAAATCGAAGAAACATTTATTTTGGATTCTCCTGAAAAATGTGTTTTGCTCGAACCGAGAGATTGGCATACAATGTATGATTTTTCGGAGAATGCCGTTTTACTTGTTTTATCAGATAGATTCTACGAAAAAGAAGACTATATCTACGAAAAATATGGAGAGTTCATAGAAACACCATAAAAAAAGGCGAATTTTAAAATTCGCCTTTAAAAACCTATAAAGTTTCGATGATAATATTATGGTTAGTATATATACAAATATCGGCTGCAATAGTTAAGCTTTCTTGCACCATTTGCTCGGCTGTTAATGAATCTGCATGACGTTTCAAAGCAATGGCTGCCGATTGTGCGTACATACTCCCAGAGCCAATAGATGCTATCTGATTATCAGGTTCAAGTACATCACCAGTTCCCGAAATAATAAGCATTTCAGTTTCGTTCGCAACTATCAACATTGCTTCCAATTTTCTCAAGAAACGGTCGGTTCGCCAATCTTTGGCTAATTCGATAGCCGCACGTTTCATGTTACCACCAAAAGCATTGAGTTTTTCTTCAAAACGCTCAATCAGTGTAAAAGCATCGGCTGTTGAACCTGCAAAACCTGCCAGTATTTTACCACCATATAGTTTTCTAACTTTACGAACATTGCTTTTGGCAACAGTATTTCCCATTGTTGCTTGTCCGTCTGCACCGAGAGCTACTTTACCGTTATGAATTACCCCTAAAACGGTGGTTGCGTGTATTTTTTGCATGTAGTTATTTTGATTCAATTTTTGATATTTTCCATATATTATTCTCTAAATCTAACGAATAAATATAGCTTATTTTATAGGGATGTTTGAGGTTTACTACCACCTTTGCTTTATTGCCACTAATGGCTGTTGTTGAACTATTATTTAAGGCGGCTAATAAATCTTTATCGGTCGGAGGGTCTTGCGAGAGTGTATATCTATCATAGTCAACTCCAGCGGCATAGCCATCTTTCTTAATATCGGCCTGCTTCTTGATAAATTCTTGCTGAAGGTTTTTTATATAAATACTCGAAAATAAACCAGTTGCTTCCATGGATTTGATGTATTTTTGAATACACTTCATATCCATCTTTGTGACATCAACTCCATCGGCTTCGTAGCAATCTCCTTCAAATGGAATAGCATCTGTTTTGCCGTACCATTTATAAAAAGCAGCCATTCGTTGCTTAGGTGATGCTGCTACTTGGGCAGAAACTATAAAATATCCGATAAAACAAATCCCCCATAGAGAGATTGTTAGCCAACTATACGGAGGATTTGTCTTTTTCATTACTATTTTATAAGCCTTTGGAGCTGATTAAACCAATAATTTGTAAGGTTCTTCAAGCAATTCTTTTAACGTAACCATGAAAGCGGCTCCCGTAGCACCATCAACTACACGGTGGTCGCAAGTGAGTGTTACTTTCATTATGTTTGTTGCATAGAATTGCCCATTTTTAACGGCTACCGTTTCTTTAATACCACCCACTGAAAGAATGCAAGATTCGTTTTTAGGATTATTGATAATTGAAGTGAAAGACTCAATACCGAACATACCTAAATTACTTACCGTAAATGTATTTCCTTCCCAGTCTTTTGGTTGAAGTTTACCATTTTTAGCTTTTCCGCCTAAATCTTTGGTGCTTGCCGCTAAAACTGAAAGTGAAAGCGTATCAGCAAATCTGATTACAGGCACGACCAAGCCTTCTGGAATGGCAACCGCCATACCGATATGTACGTGTGCGTTGCGTCTGATGTGGTCTTCTCTCCAAGATGAATTGACGTTTGGATGCTTCTTCAAAGCAACTCCACAAGCTTTTAATACCATATCATTGAATGAAATCTTTACTGGAGAAGCTTGATTCATCACTTCACGAGCTTGAATGGCTTTGTCCATGCAAATTTCCATTGTTAATTGGAAATCAACCGCAGTAGATTGAGATTCAGCTAAACTTCTTGCAATTGCTTTACGCATTTGCGTTAAAGGTATCTCTTCGTAACTTTCTACGCCAGTCGCTACTGCAACCGATGTTGTGGCTGCTTTTGGAGCTTCTTGTGCTTTTGGTGTGAAATTATCGACGTCAGACTTCACAATTCTACCACCTTCGCCTGAGCCACTTACTTCGGTTAATTTAATGCCTTTTTCTTCGGCCAGTTTCTTTGCAAGCGGTGATGCTAAAATACGACCATTGCTGGTTGAAGTTTGTACAGGTGCTGCTGTTGGAGAAGCTGCTGGAGCAGGTGTGACAGCTTTTGGTGTTTCGGCCACAACAGGAGCGTTGGCTGCTGGTGTAGTAACAGTGGTTGTCGCACCAAGTAATGCTTGATAATTAGCTCCTTCTTCACCGATTACAGCAATTACAGCATTTATTTTAGCTGCTTGTCCTGCCTCTACACCGACATATAATAAGGTGCCGTCTTCATAAGCTTCAAGTTCCATCGTAGCTTTATCGGTTTCGATTTCAGCTAAAATATCACCCGATTTTACTTTGTCACCTACTTTCTTCAACCATGTATGAATGACTCCTTCGGTCATGGTATCGCTCAAAAGTGGCATCGTAACAACCTTAGCTTTAATACTTGAAGTATCAACTGCAGGGGCAGCAGCAACTGGGGCTTGAGCTACTGGAGTTGATTCGGCAGGTGCAGCTGCTACAGCAGGAGCACTTCCATTTAGCAAACTTTGGAAATCTTCGCCAGGCTTACCAACAACAGCCATAATTGCATCAACTGGTACTGCTTGTCCTTTTTCTACACCTATATAAAGTAGCGTTCCATCATAATAAGACTCCATATCCATGGTCGCCTTATCGGTTTCGACTTCCGCCAAAATATCACCTGATTTTACAACATCACCAACTTTCTTGTTCCATGCCGCAATAACACCTTCTGTCATGGTGTCGCTCATCTTGGGCATTCTGATTACTTCTGCCATTTTTTAAAAATTTGCTTAGATTTTGGATAGTATCATTTTTCAACCCTCAAAATTATAACAAAGTTTTGGATG
>JAIYBU010000214.1 GCA_027488335.1 Cytophagaceae bacterium | reverse complement strand
TTTTTCAATGAAACCAAAGGATTTGGTTTTATCAAAGTAAATGGCTCAAACCAAGAAGTATTCGTTCACGTGTCTGAATTAAAAGACCAAATCCGTCAGGATGACGAAGTTACTTTCGACATCCAAGAAGGAAAAAGAGGTTTAAACGCCGTTAACGTAAAATTAGCATAATTATATCATCACTTCGGTGAGTAGAATTATATAATTTACAGAAAGCCCCCGATGAGTCGAGGGCTTTTTTTTGTGCTTAGTTTTCCGACAATTAAAATAGTACCGAATAATAAAAATGGTTTTGATGCGGTGAGTATGATTTGTATGTTTGAACATACAAACTAACTACAACTCTATGGAAGAAATAAAATTTGACCCTGATGGGCAACCTATTCGAGTACAGATTAATATGAGAGGACTTGTCTTTGTAACTTATCGCTTATTTTATTTTGAAGCTAAATCTGAAGAAGGAAAACTTTTGTTTGAGGAAAGAGGAAATAACAACCAACCTTATGATGATTCATATTTGCTGATTGACCCCTCAAATCCGACCGAACCTACCAACAATTCAATAGATAGGATTGTATTACTCGAATTGACTATTTTTGGACTACACTCAGAAGAAAGTCCTTTTCAGATTTCTTTAGATTTTTTTCAAAACGATACATTGATAGGTCATTCATCAAAAATTAGTGGGAAGCGAAAACTCGTAAATTCCCCTAAAACAGAATTTATTGTTGTAAGATTCAAGGCTTTACCCTAATCATAAAATGAATAAGTCTTCGCACGAAGCTCTCATTGGCTCGACTCTATTCGTCAAGCAGATTTTAAAAACTTATGCTTGATTTTAGTGGGCCAGATATGCCCGCATTTAAGGCCTTAGGAACAAACTCCAGTAAATTTTTAAAATCCACGGACCTTAAAAATATAACTGCAATGATAGCACCTGCGTGCGATATGGTTTCAGTAAAAGCTAAAATTAATACAGCCACTCCTCAACTAAAGGAGTGGCTGTATTAATTTTACCGCTCCATCACCCATACTCCACGCCCATAAGTGGCTATTACCATTTTGTTATCTCGTGGGTGAATAAATAAATCTTGTACCGAAACGCTCACGGGTAAATTCGCTTGAACTGATTGCCAGTTTTTGCCGCCGTTTTTTGAGGTATAAATTCCTAAATCTGTTCCGCAGTATAGAATTGAAGTATTGAAAGGGTCTTCACGAATCACATTTACTGGTGAAGTGGGTAAATCGCCTACAATACTTACCCAAGTCTTTCCGAAATCGGTTGATTTATAGATGTAGGGTTTTATGTTATCTTCACGGCGGTCGCTGAGGGTAACAAAAACAGTACCATCTTTTGTTTTTGATGCTTCAAGTCTTGATACGTGAGCATTTTGTGGCAAACCAGCCATTATTTTTGTCCATGTTTTGCCGTCGTCGGTCGTAAGATGTACATTTCCATCGTCAGTTCCTACGTAGAGTGTGCCTTGCTTGAATGGAGACTCTGCCAAAGCCGTAATAGCTTGGTGAGCAACGGCATAGGGCAATTTACCCATGCGGTTTTTATCGTTATTACTCAAATCTGGACTAATGCGTTTCCAAGTCTCGCCCCTATCGGTTGATTTAAACAAATATTGCATTCCGTGATAAATCGTTTTGTTATCAAAGTTTGAAATATGTGTATAAGCCAGCCATTCGCCTCGATGTGTTTCTTCATCTTCCGCTTTTTTTATAGTAATATTCTTGATGCGGTCTCGACCTTCTTTGCTCAAATCTCCTCGTTGAATTCTGCCATAAAAAGCACTTGAATAGGTAATATTGGGGTCTTTTGGGTCAATTGCAATGATACTTCCTTCGCCCCCAGGCACAAAGTGCCAACCGTTTTTCTTATCTTCAAGACCGCTCCATGCTTGCCACGATACATTTGCACCCATTGAGCCTTCGTCTTGTACTGAACCATGAATATTGAAAGGCGTTGCCATATCATACGAAACATTATAGAACTGTGTCGTTGGAATTTCCTTAAAGAAGTTCTTCCAAGTTTTGCCGCCATCATACGTAACGATTATACCACCATCGTTTGAAATTAAGATATAATTTGTGTCTGATGGGTCAATCCAAAGTCCGTGATTATCACCGTGAATGCGGGTGTTTTCACTTTTGATTATCTTCCAAGTTTTGCCTGCATCTTCCGATTGGGCTGTGTTGATTCCCATGATAAAAATCTTGTTTTCATTCACAGGGTCAACTCTAATCTGACTAAAAACCCAGCCATAAGTTCCGCCAAATGTTTCCATTTGTTTATCATTTTCGCTCATTTTTATCCAAGATTCGCCTTTATCTATACTTTTATAGACTTCCGCTCCCAAAATAACTAATTCTTTCGGGCGGCCATACGAATCAAGTTCTCCTTCGTTTCCTTGGCGTTTTGGGGTATGGTTATCTACGTATGCATATAGTACATTGGGTTTCGAGGCACACATCGCTAAACCGATTCTACCAGTATTTTTAGTATCGGGTAAACCATTCTTGATAATTTTCCAAGTTTTTCCTGCATCAGTTGATTTGTAGAGATAGTCGCCGTCTTCGGGGGTTGGGTCGCTCCAACGTTTACGAATTCTATTCCACATTGAGGCATAAAGTATGTTTGGCTCTGATGGGTCAATTAATAAATCAATACAGCCTGTTTTTTCGTTTTGGTATAAAACTTTGTTCCAAGTTTTGCCACCATCGGTTGTTTTATAGACACCACGGTCTTGATTATAGCTCCATTCGTTGCCGCTGGCTGCTACATACACAATATTAGGATTGGTCGGATGAATAACCACACGAGCAATGGTTGAGGTATTTTCCAGTCCGAGATGTTGCCAAGTTTTTCCTGCATCGCTTGATTTAAATACGCCCATTCCTGGCAATGAAGCTCGGAGAATATTTGCTTCACCAGTACCGACATAAATTATGTTGGGATTTGATTTTGATACCGCAAAGTTTCCGATGGATTGTGTACCGATTTCGTCCATTATTGGCTTCCAAGTTTTCCCTGCATCTTCGGTTTTCCAAAATCCGCCTGTGGCAAAACTTGCGTAAATAATATTTTTATTTCCTTCAATTCCCCAAACATCAGTTGCTCGTCCGCTGGTATTGTCTGGGCCGAGTAATCGCCAAGTAAGGTTTCTATAAGGTGATTTTTTGACGAGTTCGGCGTGTTTCTGAAAGGCGTTTTTTCGGTCAATACCCGATGAAGCACGGTTATTTTGTGCAATAATTTGTTGATGAATGAAAATCGCTAAAAAGAGCGTAATTTTTTTCATATTTAGGGATGTTTAGGTGAAGGAATGATGTGTCGAATATAAATCTAAAAAATTAAAACATGAAATATTACAGGAAGTAAAGACGTTGTTTTGGTACAGATTGATTATTTTTTGAAAATAATCAATAGTTTTGTATAACTATTGACTATACTTTTATGACTTTACTTCGCTACTGCTGCTGTATTATACTGCTATCAACGTTTGTTTTAAATGTGACCGCTCAAAATCAGTGGCAGGTAACTTCCCCCGATGGACATCTGCAAGCCAAGATTAACCTCAATGAGTACGGAATCCTTTTTTATACAGTTGGCTATATGGAAAATTCGGTGAATACTCAAGTGATTCAATCATCTACCTTAGGAGTAGAAAGAGAAGATGAAAATTTTATTGATGGTTTGGCTTTTGAAAGTATTACAAGTCGAACTATTGATGAAAACTATTCGATGATTTCGGGAAAACAATTGAACCTGCAGAACTACGCAAATGAGATTAATATAACATTTGTAAAGTTTGGTAAAAAACTTTCAATAATATTTAGAGCCTACAACGATGGTGTTGCATTTAGGTATTATTTTCCCGAAACCTCAACTGGTAATTATACGGTCAGAGGCGAATATACAAGAGTAAAGCTTGCATCATCGGTAGGAAAGGCTTGGATGCAACCTTATGATGCTGTACCTTATTACGAAAGAAGAATTAATGAATATAACATTGGTCAAGATTCTCCGAACGATGCTGGTTGGGCTTTTCCAGCGTTATTTAATACAAATAACTTTTGGGTTTTAGTGAGTGAATCAGATGTAAGTCGGAATAATTATGTTTCACACATCAACCGCTATGTAGGCAGTGGTGACTATAAAATTGATGCACCTATTCAAGGAGATTTTAAGCCCAATACGCCTAATAGTGCTACTTCAACTCTGCCGTGGGCTTTGCCTTGGCGAGTATTGATTATCGGTAAGTCGCCGAATATAATTGTAGAATCAAGTTTAATAAACCATTTGGCTACGCCACAGAATTCGACAACCGATGTGCGTTGGATTTCATCGGGAATTGGGCTTTGGAGTTGGTGGTCAGATTTGGGTAGTCCAACCAATTATCAACGGCAGCGAGAATACGTGAAAGCAGCTGATAGTTTGAGTTTGAAGCACGTGGTAGTTGATGGAACTTGGGACGTAATGGGCGAATCTAATTTTCAAAATTTGATTCGCTATGGAGATAGTTTAGGCGTAAAAATCTGGAATTGGTATGATGCAGGAGGCTTGTGTGAACAATTAAATGGCTCAGATTGTAATCTCATGCGTGACCGAAACCGAAGGCGAGCAGAATTTGCTAAAATTCATGAATGGGGAGTAGCGGGTATAAAGCTTGATTTTTTTATGAGCGATAAACAAGAGTTTATCAAATTGTACTTTGATATTTTGGAAGATGCTGCAGAATTTAAACTGATGGTTTTGTTGCATGGTTGTACTATTCCACAGGGTTGGCAACGTCGATTTCCTAATTTATTATCTTCAGAAGCTGTTGAAGGGAATGAAATGCTTCTTTTCAGAGAAGAGTTTCGGTATGATTCTCCACATCATAATGTCAATGTAGCTTTTACCCGAAATGTCATTGGGTCGGTTGATTTCACACCCGGTGTATTAAGTACGGATAGGGTTTTTCATAATACTACCACCGCTCATGAATTAGCACTTTTGAGTGTTTTTGAAACTGGATTTACTACGCTTGCCGACCGCTATCAGAGTTATCTACAACTGCCAGCTATTGCAAAAGATATTATTGGGAAAATTCCAGTATCTTGGGATGAAACTAAGTTCATTGAAGGTACACCTGACAACTATATCATCTTGGCTCGTCGTAAAGGGGATACATGGTATATCTCAGGAATTAATGGCAAAAGCACTGCAAGAAGTGTAACGATTTCGCCGACATTTTTACAGGCAGGGAGTTATCTAAAACAAGTTATCCAAGACGGTGCTGATGCTCGACAAATAAATGTAAGTCAAACAAATTTTCAATCGGGGACACAAATTCCTGTAACAATGCTTCCGTATGGTGGCTTCACTATTGTTTTGAAGACAAATTGCCCAGATATACTTAATATTGTACAAGGAATTAGTACGCTAACGATGCCCTACACTGCAAAAGAAATTCAGGCGTCAAATATTCTGAACAGTGGTACGAATACGACCTACTCAGCTAATAAATTTGTACAACTCAATGCAGGGTTTTCGGCCCAAACTGGAAGCGTATTTAAGGCTGAAATTGGCGGGTGTACCAACTAAACCAATACTTCTTTATATTGCATATTGTAGAGATTTGCGTAAAAACCATCGAGTTTCAGAAGCTCTTCGTGGTTGCCTTCCTCCATGATTTGGCCTTTGTCAAGAACTATAATTTTATTTGCTTTTTGAATCGTACTTAAGCGGTGAGCAATGACGATTGAAGTTCGTCCACGCATCAATTTATCAATGGCATTTTGAATTAATTCTTCGGTTTCGGTATCAACCGATGAAGTGGCTTCATCTAAAACAATGATTTTCGGGTCATGTACCATCGCACGAACGAACGAGATAAGTTGGCGTTGCCCAACCGAAAGCGTCGCCCCACGTTCTTGTACGTTATAATCATAATCGTTGGGTAATTGCATAATGAAATCATGCACGCCCACAAGTTTAGCGGCTTCCACAATTTTTTCTCTCGAAATACTACTATCACCCAAAGTAATGTTCTTTTCGATGGTATCCGAAAACAAAAATACATCTTGCAAAACTACACCGATTTGCTCACGTAAGCTGCGTAATTCGTATTGTTTTACATCTTGATTATCTATCAGAATTGTTCCTTTATTAATCTCATAAAACCTTGATAGTAAATTGATTATCGAGGATTTTCCTGCACCCGTGGCACCCACAAAAGCAACGGTTTCGCCATGGTTTACATTGAATGAAATATCTTTTAGTACATAATTTTCATCGTTGTAAGCAAACCAAACATTCTTGAACTCAACCTCACCTTTTAAGGTTGCTTTTTTAGAGCCATCATTGGCGGTATAATCATCACTATCGAGCAATTTTAAAATTCTATCCGTACTTACAATTCCCATTTGGAGGGTATTCATTCTATCAGCAATCATTCTGATTGGACGAAAGAAAATATTGATAAACATGATGAAGGCCGTAACCGTACCGTAAGTTACTTCGGCATTAAGCATTTGTTTTGAGCCAAACCAAACCACCAAACCCGTCCCCAAAGCTGCAATTACCTCAGCAACTGGATAATAGATGGAATAATACATGATTGACTTAATGTTTTCGTCTCGGTGTTTGGTATTGATGGCGTGAAATTTTTCAAACTCAATCTTTTCAGAATTAAAAATCTGAACGATACTCATGCCTGTGATATGTTCTTGTACAAATGAGTTAAGGTTTGAAACCGCATTTCGTACTTCGTTGAACGATTTTTTTACTTTTTCTTTGAAAACGTACGTACTTACCAACATAAACGGAATCGTACAAAGACTAATCAACGATAATCTCCAGTCGGTGTAAAACATTACTGAAATAATGAGAACCAATTGCAAAATATCACCCGCAATGGCTGCAATTCCATCGCTAAAAACATCAGCCAGTGTTTCAATATCCGAAATCGTGCGAGTAACTAAGCGACCAATGGGTGTATCATCGAAGAATTTTAACCGTAAATGAAGAATTTTCTGGTAAAGCTCTACTCGAATATCACGAATGATATTCTGCCCAAGCCAACCAGCTAAATAAGTATTGGTAAATTGTATGAGCGATTGTGCCACTAAAAGCCCAATCATAATAGCCATCATTTTGGCCAAACCAGTATAGTCGCCTGCCGAAACTGGGCCGTCAATCGTCTGACGAATCAACAACGGTAGGGCAGGGGCTAAGGCCGCACCGAGCATGATTGTCAGCACTAAACTATAAAACTTAACATTATAAGGCTTAATAAATTGGAAAAGTCGTTTGAGAATTTCCAAATCGAAGATTTTGCCTGAGGGTGAAGTTTCGTTTTTTTGTATTTCCGCCACAGATATTATTTATTGAAAGTATCAATTATTTAACTGATTTTGAGCCTCAATAGTTTCAATAGTAATTTTTTTAGCCTGATATTTAGCTTCTTCTACCGAAATTGCAACATAAAATATCATCTATAACCCTAATAACCCATAATCACGCAATACATTTACGGGTTTGTTATAGAAAAACAACTCGAAATCTTCAAAGCCAGTGGCTTCGTAATCGGCTTTTATTTCTTGGAATGTATAGACTTTTTTATTCTTCACAGAGATTTTATCCAGCATTCCAACTAACCAATCGCCTTGAGCTTGGTTGAGTTTAATGATGAACGTTTCTTTTTTGTCGTGAAAAGTGAGAGTGGCCGTCTGAAAAACCTGCCCTTTCTTCGTGGTGTTTGTATAATTTACCAAAGGTCTTTTACCCAGCCAAACTACTTTAGAGGTAGGTTTTAGCATGAGTTCATCATCTTCCAGCAGTGCATTTTCAATATAATTTTTCGGCACTTTTGTGCGTGGAATTTTGAAATCGAACCATTCTTGAAGTGGATATTCAAAACAAACACCGTGCATATAATTGAGCAAAGATTTCTTTAGTCCATAGCTAAATGCGTCATGGTCAGTGCCTTTTGGGTCAGAAAAAACTAAATCATTATTGGCAAAAGTACCGATAGTATTGCTTTCTCGTTGTACAGAAAATTGTTCGGGATACATGCCAACGGGGCTGTGTGCAGTCATAGCAAATTGGTGCCAAAAGCCTGATTGTAAAGTCCCAATTTCAAACATCTGCCTTACCATTTCGAGCGAATCAATGGTTTCTTGGGCAGTTTGGGTCGGAAAACCGTACATTAGGTACGCATGAACCATGATACCTGCTTCGGTAAAATTACGAGTGACTTGTGCCACTTGTGCAACGGTTACGCCCTTTTGAATCAATTCCAGCAATCGGTCCGAGGCTACTTCCAAACCTCCCGAAACCGCAATGCAACCAGAGGCTTTGAGTAGCTGACACAAATCTCGGCTAAAACTCTTCTCGAATCTGATATTCGTCCACCACGTAACGGTTAGTTTTCGACGTAAAATTTCTAAAGCCAATGCTCGCATCAATGCAGGCGGGGCGGCTTCATCGACAAAATGAAAACCATTTTCACCCGTTTGAGCAATCATTTCTTCCATTCTATCACAGAGCAGGTTGGCTGCAATCGGCTCGTAGATTTTGATATAATCGAGAGAAATATCACAAAACGTACATTTTCCCCAATAACAACCATGAGCCATCGTGAGTTTATTCCAACGACCATCGCTCCACATTCGGTGCATCGGATTTACAATTTCGATAACCGAAATGTATTTATCCAACAGCAAATCACTATAATCGGGCGTTCCAACTTCCGACTGTTTATAGTCTTTTAGTAAAGAATTATTTTTATAAACAACTGACCCATTTTCTAAAATAAAGGTGCGTTTCAGTAAAGCTCCTGCATCGGGGGCGGCTAAGATTGCTTCCAACGGAGCTTCGCCATCATCGAGCGATACGTAATCGAAAAATTCAAATACTCGCACATCTGACAACGAACGTAATTCTGTATTGGCAAAGCCTCCACCCATAGCAACTTTGGTAGCAGGATAATTTTGTTTTACCCATTGTCCGATTCTGAATGCACTGTAAAGATTTCCAGGAAAAGGTACTGAAATTACGACCAATTTTGGTTGAATTTGGGTCATACGTTCAGCCAAAATCGCTATTAAAATCTTATCGATATAGCTGTAATCTTTCTGTAAAACAGCGTATAATTCATCAAAACTGTTGGCCGAACGTCCCAAACGCTCGGCGTAGCGACTAAACCCAAAATGTGGGTCAACGCACTCCATGATGAGGTCAGAAATATCTTCGAGATAAAGTGTTGCCAAATGTTTGGCTTTATCCTGCATTCCCATCGAACCAAAGGCCCATTCGAGGTCTTCGAGTTGAGCAAAACGAGAGGCTTCGGGTAAGAAGCTTTCTTGACAGATTACGTGTGAAAGCGTAGGGTTTTTGCCTTGCAGAAATAAAATTACTGAATCAATTGTCTGAATGTAATCTTCTTGAAGGGCAATGATTCGCTGAGAGTTTTCTGAGAAATTATCTGCTTTTTTATTTATAAAATTGAATAACTCCGTTAAACCTTTTTTAGAAAATAAGTCTAAAATTACTTCAATTCCTAAATCGGCTTGAAAGCATGAAATATCTTTGGTATTCAGAAAACCCTTGATGTAGGCCGTAGCTGGATACGGCGTATTCAGCTGGGTAAAAGGGGGCGTTATGGCAAAAACTGTTTTATTCAAGAAAGTAGTATTTTATGGCTGCTTTCGCTCTATTGTCCAGGTATTTGTAATCATTTCATTCCACCAAACACTTATTTTATCATAGCTTGTATGCGAGAATCTCTCCGATAGCTGCATGATTTTGTTAGAGTAAATGTTGGGTGTGCATCAAAGTTGTTGATATATACTACACATTTGATGTTTTTTTATTTTTTCAATAAATTCAAAGAAAGGTTTATACCATTCGTTCCAAATTTGGAGCGGAGTGCGTTGTACTGTTCCTTCGCCTGCTGTACCATACCAATATGATTCTTTTGGTGAATTTAACTTAGGCTATATCCTTGTGAGGTGCTTCACAAATCATTAGCGTTTTTTATTGATAGCATAATAAAAGCAATGTTGCTGGCCAGACTTTTTTGACTACCAATATTTTCTTTTTGTGGGATTTTAATCAATGAATTTTAAAATTTGGTGAGTAAAAACCTGTGAGGCCAGAAACAAGACCTCACAGGTTTATTTTTGTTATTTAATGTAACGAAAATCTTGTCCAGCCTCTAAGCTCAATAAAATCTCGTAATACATATCAATACAAGCCTGAATATCATCTTTGTGGCACATTTCCACGGTAGTGTGCATATATTTTTGAGCTAATGAAATTAAGGCTGATGCTACACCTTCGCCCGAATAAGCAAACGAATCTGTATCTGTTCCCGTTGAGCGACTGGCAGCTGCACGTTGGAATGGAATCTTTTTCTCGGTGCAAACATCAATCATAAAATTCAAAAGATTGTTTTGTACGGCAGGGCCATAAGTAAGCACAGGGCCACGTCCGCAAGCTAAATCACCATCTGTTTTTTTATTGTACATCGGCGACTGCGTATCGTGAATCACATCGCAGCAGATAGCCACATTGGGCTTAAGTCTGCGAGAAATCATTTCTGCACCACGTAAACCAATTTCTTCTTGCACGGCATTTACTATATAAAGCGTAAAAGGAAGTTTAATGTCATTTTCTTTGAGCTTACGAGCAACTTCGGCAATGATATAGCCACCTATACGATTGTCCAAAGCACGACCCACGTAGAATTTATCATTTAATTCCATCAGCGTATCTTCAAACGTAATTACACAACCTACGTGGATGCCCATTTCTTCAACTTCGGCTTTTTTAGCAGCACCTACATCAATAAAGATATTTTTTAGTGTTGGTTTTTCTTCGGTAGCGGCTTCACGTACGTGGATGGCTGGCCAACCGAAAATACCTTTTACGATACCTTTGCGGGTGTGAATATTTACTCTTTTTGATGGAGCGATTTGGTGGTCAGAACCACCATTGCGACGTACATAAATGTAGCCATCTTCGGTGATGTAGTTGACAAACCACGAAATTTCATCAGAGTGGGCTTCGATAACTACTTTGTAAGGTTGGTTTGGGTTTATAACACCAACGGCAGTTCCGTAAACATCAACGATTTGTTCGTCGATGTAAGGTTTTAGGTAGTCTAACCAAATTTGTTGACCTGACGACTCAAAGCCTGTCGGTGAAGCATTATTTAGGTATTCGTAAAGAAATTCGATGTTTTTTTCTGCCATTTTTCGCTGTATTAGATTTTTCTAAATTTTACTTCAAAAGTAAGGTGATAACACGAAAAAACCTTGTTTTTTCTGAAAAACTGAACTTTTGATTGCCTTAAAACCAAAAAAGCATCGCTCAAAATGGCGATGCTTTTCTCGAATAATAAACCCTAACCCTAAACTATGAAAAAAACTCGGCGGCGAACCGCCTACTACTCTAATTTTATCTTTTAATGAATTGGGCTTATGTGATAAGCTCCTGCCACTTAATTTCTAATTAATTCATTCCAACTTCCGAAATATCAAGAATCTTAAACTCGGTGCGACGGTTGGCTTGGTGTTGGTCTTCTCGACACTGCGTTTCATCATCGCAGTTGTTTAATAATTCGGTTTCTCCGTAACCTTTTGCTACTACTCGTTTAGTATCAATGCCACGTGCAGCCAAATAATCTAATACGGCTCTTGCTCTATTGGCCGATAATTTTAGATTGAAGGCATCGCTTGCACGGCTATCGGTGTGCGAACGCACCTCGATTCTCATATTTGGATACTTTTTTAGCATCGGTACAAGTTTTGTTTCTAACTCTTTGGCGGCATCTGGTCTGATGAAAAACTGTCCGAAATCATAATAAATATTATCCAGTCTGAAAATATCTCCTTGCCCAACCAATCCTAAATTTTGCTCAACTGTTTTTGGGCTTTTACGACTTTGTTTCACTTTTCCCAAACTTTCGGTATTTACGGCATAACGGTCTTTACTGGCGGTTACTGAATATTCTCCTTCTTTTTTGGGTTGGAATTCGTAGCGACCATCTGCTCCTGTTACGATTTGTTCCTTCGAGCCATCTTTTCCGTTTTTAAGCGTTACGACCGCTCCTTGAATCGGACGTTGGTTTACTTCCGAAACAATTGTTCCTTTAATTATTGGTGCTTTAGATTTCTCTAAATAAATTGTTATTGATGTTTGGTTTTTGAGCGAGGAAGCAAATGTTCCGTAAGACACACCATTCGACTCATAGCCTTCTTTCATGGCTTTGAACTCAAAATCAGTACCTGTTTCTAAACAAACGGTTACTTTTCCGTCTGAACCCGTCACAAAAAGCTCTTTGTTCTCGCCATTTTTTGCCATTCTCACATCAACTGCTTCCAAAGGCTTCTTGCTTCCCGCATCATATACCAAGATATTCAACTGGCGGCATCCATGACGGAACGAATAAAGATTATCATCGCCATAGCCACGTCGGCGATTTGAACTAAAGTAGCCACTCGAACGAGTACCATTAGTGATGAATCCGAAATCATCTTTTTCTGAATTGATAGGAGCACCTAAGTTTTTAATATCGCTTACGGGAATTCCCTCTTTCATTTCTACATAAAAAACATCTAAACCGCCCAATCCTTCGTGACCATCGGATGAAAAATAAAGATTGCCATTTTCGTCCATGTACGGAAACATTTCGTTGCCTTCGGTATTGATTTCTCGACCCAAATTTACGGGCGAACCCCAGTTTCCATCACGGTAATCTACTACATAAATATCGGTTCCACCAAAACCACCTGGCATATCAGACACAAAATATAATTTAGTATCATCGGGCGATAGAGCAGGGTGTCCGCACGAAAAATCATCGCTGTTGAATGGTAATTCTTTTACTCCTCCCCAATGCTTACCATTTTCGGTAGCCATGTAAAGTTTCAATTTATTGACCCCATCTGAACTTGTGCGACTGCGACCTTTATTGTAATTGTTTCTGGTGAAAACTAATTTTTTATAATCTTTAAAGAACGTAACTGGCCCTTCGTGATATTTACTATTGAGCGTTTTGCTAAATTGTTCGATTTTTGAAAGGGGCTTTTCTTTTTCTTCGGTTGCCATTGCTTCCAACTTTTCAGATGCACTAAACGACGAACCACCGCCTACACCACTGGCTTGCTTCATGGCTACGATATTATCCTTGCGAAGCTCAGCCGTATCAGGAAACATAAATAAATCAAGGAAAGGTGTTTGATTTTGCATGAAAACTCGCTTGATTGCTCCGCCTTCTTCTCTTGCCGAAACGAACACCAATCCATTTTTATAATACATCGGACTGAAATCTGACTGACGAGAATTCAGTGCATACAAATAATCAATTTTGTAGGTTGCTGAATCTTGGTAAAAATGGCTATTGTCCATGTACGCAACCGTGAAACGACGTCCACGCATGTCGGTCGTTTGCTCCTGACCGTAGCGGCTATACATTTTTTGCGATTCTTTATATTTTCCGTTATTGGCCAATGCTTGGGCAAAATATAGATAAATTTCGCTTTCAAGGTCTTTGCTGTATCGGTCAATTAATTCGGCATAAATACGTTCTGCATTGCGAGAATCCTGTACCTTTCGGTAGCTGTATCCGAGCTTTGTAAGAGCCTCTTTCATTTCGGGCGAACCTACCTTGGCTGTACGAAGATAATCTTCGTAGTTGCGAATGGCTTCGATATAACTCATATTTTCAAAACTGCGATTGGCAGCTTTCAAACGACCACTCTGAGCGAAGGTTTGTTGAGCTATTAGAAAAATGAAAGCCAACAACCAAATATTGTATTTTTTCATGGGTGAAGCACTTTTAAATTTGTCAATTAAATGAGTATAATTCACTGCACGTATAAGTTTTGAATAAGTTTTCTCAAAACTCGTGCCAAATGATAAAGCAGCTTTGCAGATTGATAAGAGGGCAGTGTTTGTTTCGAAGGTAAAGTTACTTAGAAATGCAAGAGAGTAATTTATAAATAACTGATATATAGCTATATATGTAAGTATTTTTATAGAAAATGCTTATATTTAAAATAAAAAAGTCAAGTACATAGGCTAATAAATAACTATGTTGTTTCAATCTTTAGTATCTTTTTTGTGGTATCCGTAAGCTTGAATCTATCATCAGCACGTTGGCTAATTACCCATACAACGGCGTCTTGTGAAGTAAGTAGAAATGTATTTTTTTTAAGATTGAGTGGAATCTTTTTGTCAATCAAAAAGTCTGAAATTTTCTTTTTTCCTTTCATTCCGAGCGGAATAAACCAATCGCCTGTGTGCCATTGGCGAAGTGTAATTGGAAACTTAATTTTATCAAAATCAGCAAAAATGATGTTACTATTTCTTTCAAATTTTCTATCAATTTCTGCAATATCCACAACCAAAAATCTTAATTTTTTATCGAAAAAATTGAAAGTTTGCCCCTTGTTTATTTCTTCTAAAGTGATGCTGCGAGAAATTGTTTTTTCTGACAAAGCCAGTGGACTAATCACCAATTCCTCTCTGTCCTTTAAAAGCGTAAAGTTTTCTGCATGAAACACTTTTCCCGAAAGCCCATCAAGCGAATTGAAGATTTCCTTCGATTGAAAATAGTTAAAGCCAAATTCTTTTAATAGTTCTTCTAAATAATAATTTGCTGACTGCCAGTATTTTATATTCGCAATTTTTAAGAAAAAAATACCGTTTTCTTCCCGCATAACTGTGGTTCGAAAATGGCCTAAATTCTTCCTAAAATCGGCTTCCAATGATTGAAAACGTTCGAGGTTTCGGGCAAAAGTTTCATCAAGATTTGGATTGATTTTTTTTAATAAAGGTACAACCTGATTCCGAATTAAATTTCGCTGATAATTATTTGAAGCATTACTGCTATCTTCTCTCCAAGATAAATTTTTCTCAGCCACATATCCATCAATTTGCTGTCGAGATGCAAACAACATCGGTCGAATAATATACCCCTTTTTTGCCGAAATACCCTTCAATCCCGAAATTCCTGTGCCTTTCGTGAGATTAAGCAATACTGTTTCGATGCTATCGTTGAGATGATGAGCTGTTGCGATATAATCAAAGTTCAATTCTTGTCGCAAGCTCTCAAACCATTCGTAGCGAAGTGTACGAGCTGCCATTTCAATCGAAACTTTATTTTTTTTGGCGTAAGCTTTGGTATCGAAGGTTTTTGTGTGAAAAACTACATTGTTTTCTTTGCAAAGATTTTCCACAAAAATTTGGTCATCGTCGGAGTCTTTTCCCCTTAGGTGAAAATTGCAATGAGCAACGGCGAACTGGAAGCGGTCGTCGCTATGGTTCGCCCCACAAAATAAGTTAAACATTGCCACTGAATCTTTGCCTCCACTGACCGTCAGCAAGACTTTATCCGAAGACTCAAATAATTTTTGCTCGTTAATATATGTTAAGAAGGCATGAAGCATGAAAGCAATTACGTAATTTTGTGAACAAAATTAGAAGTTTCAATCGAAGATGATTAAAAATATTATAAAAAAGTACCATTTCGGCTTAAAATCTACCAATTTTTACACAAAGTTGGGGCTTATCATACTTGGACTTTTGTTGATAGAGAGTACTACTTACGCCCAAAAACCACTCAATCCGCCACCACCACCGCCTTCGGGGTCACGAATTAATTTGCTAAGTGCCGATAGCTTGGTGGGTGTCAATCAATTGCCTTATTATACTCGCCAGTTTTTGGGAAATGTTTCTTTTCAGCACCGTGGAGCAATTTTATACTGCCAAAGTGCTACTCAAAACGAAACTACTAATACCTTAGAGGCTTTCGGCAAAATCAGAATCGTGCAAGGTGACACGCTCACTATTACTGGCGATACGCTCTATTATGATGGAAATACTCGTTTTGCTCGTGTGTTGGGAAAAAAGGTAGTTTTGACCGATAAGAAAGTAAGCCTTACTACTCGTGTGGTAGAATACGATATTCAGAAAAACCGTGCTTATTATCCAGTTCGAGGCGTAATTGTGCAAGATTCGAGTGTTTTGAAGAGTGAGAAAGGTTTTTATAATACCCGAAGTAAGATTTTTAATTATAAGGGAAATGTAGAAATTACGAATCCGAAATATACCATTACGTCTGATAGTTTGCAGTACAATGCCCGAACAAAAATGGCACTTTTCAA
>JAIYBU010000219.1 GCA_027488335.1 Cytophagaceae bacterium | reverse complement strand
CAACAAGCTAAATAAAAACTCATTCAAAACTCATTCATTCAAAATTAAATTAAAAAATGCAAGTTTGGAAATTTGGCGGGACTTCAGTAGGTAAGCCCGAGCGTATGCACTCTATCCGTAATCTTATCACTGAAGATGGCGGTCGTAAAATCGTAGTTTTGTCGGCACTTTCTGGCACTACGAACTCACTTATTTCTATTGGCGAGTCACTCAAAGCGAATAATGATGCCGAAGCGACCGAAAAGATTGACACGCTTTATGCTCATTATGAGTCATTTATTAAAGAATTATACAAAACTGAAGAGGGATATACAAAAGGAAAAACTATCATCGACAATGAATTTAATTTCATTCGCTCGTTAGTAAGTATCAAGCCTTTTACACTCAAACAAGAAAAAGAAATCGTTGCCGAAGGCGAATTGCTTTCAACGCAAATGTTTGAGGCTTACTTGCAAGAAGAAGGCGTAAGTTCTGCTCTTTTACCAGCTCTCGATTTCATGCTAATTGACGCTGACAACGAGCCAGTTTTGAGTTTTACCGAAGAAAAACTCACGGCGATGCTTTCGCAGTTGGAAGACAAGCAAATTTTTATCACACAAGGCTTTATTTGTCGTAATCCTCGTGGCGAAGTTGACAACTTGAAACGTGGTGGGTCTGATTATACGGCTTCGTTGGTGGGTGGAGCAATTCGTGCCGAAGAAATCCAAATCTGGACAGATATCGACGGAATGCACAACAACGACCCAAGAATCGTGAAGCGTACATTCCCTGTGCGTGAATTGACTTTTGAAGAAGCCGCAGAATTGGCGTATTTTGGTGCAAAAATTCTTCATCCGAGCACAATTACCCCAGCAAAAATGCGTGGTGTGCCAGTTCGTTTGAAAAATACGATGGAGCCAAACGCTTACGGAACGCTTATTGCCGACAAAACAACCGATTCTGAAATCAAGGCAATTGCTGCCAAAGATGGTATCACGGCAATCTATATTCACTCAACTCGTATGCTGAATGCCTACGGATTTATGAGAAAGGTATTCGAGGTTTTTGAAAACTTCAAAACACCAGTAGATATGATAACTACGTCGGAAGTTTCGATTGCAGTAACGATTGATAATGCTGAAAATTTAGATAAAATCACGGCAGTTTTAGGCCAGTTCGCTGATTTGGAAGAACACGACCGCAATCAATCAATCATTTGTATCGTAGGTAATTTTATGGCCGATAAAGCAGGTATTGCCTTGAAAGTTATGGAAGCCATGCGTGATATTCCAATCCGAATGATTGCTTATGGAGCATCGGAGCATAATATCTCGCTTTTGGTTGATACCAAACACAAAAACGAAGCCTTAAATGCCTTAAATGAAGGTTTGTTTAAGTTTGATTGATTCAATCAACTATAACTTCATCACTAATAAGTTCATAACGATGAGTGGCGAAAGCCACTCATCTAACACATATAATAGAAATGCTACAACTCAATTATATAAAAGAAAACAAACAAGCTACCATTGATAGCTTGAAGCGTAAGTATTTCAAGAATGCCGAAGAAACGATTGAAACGGTTTTAGGAATCGACCAGAAACGTCGTGAAACACAAGCTGAGTTAGATTCAACTTTGGCAAGAGCCAATGCTTTGGCCAAAGAAATTGGCGGCTTGATGAAAGCAGGCAAAAAAGAAGAAGCCGAAGCTGCAAAAGCTGAAACCGCTGAGTTGAAAGTGAAATCGAAGGCTTTGGAAGAAGACTTAAAGGCTTCTGAATCAGAGCTTTATGATATAATGGTAACGATTCCGAACCTGCCGCACGCAAGTGTTCCCGAAGGTCGTACACCCGAAGAAAACGTCAATGTTTTTCAAGCGGGCGAAATCCCTGAGCTTCACGAAGTAGCTTTGCCACATTGGGAGTTAATCAAACAATACGATATTATTGACTTTGATTTAGGCAATAAAATAACGGGTGCGGGTTTTCCTGTTTACAAAGGAAAAGGAGCAAGAATTCAGCGAGCTATGATTAATTTCTTTTTGGATGAAGCATTAGCGGCTGGTTTCATGGAAATTCAACCTCCGATTTTAATTAACAAAGAATCTGGTTTCGGAACTGGTCAATTGCCCGACAAAGAAGGACAAATGTATCATTCAACGCTTGATGATTTATATTTGATTCCAACGGCTGAAGTACCCGTAACAAATATTTACCGTGACGTAATTCTATCGGATAACGATTTACCCATCAAAAATGTGGCCTACACACCATGCTTCCGTCGTGAAGCAGGAAGTTGGGGAGCTCACGTGCGTGGATTGAATCGTTTGCACCAATTCGATAAAATCGAAATCGTGCAGATTCGTAAACCAGAAGAATCTTACCAAGCACTCGACGAAATGGTGGAACACGTAAAATCATTGCTCGAAAAATTGGAATTGCCTTATCGTATTCTTCGCCTTTGTGGTGGAGATATGGGATTTACATCAGCTCTTACGTATGACTTTGAAGTCTATTCGGCTGCCCAAAAGCGTTGGTTAGAAGTTAGTTCGGTTTCAAATTTTGAGTCCTATCAGGCTAATCGTTTGAAACTTCGCTACAAAGTAGATGGTAAAACGCAGCTTTTGCACACGCTTAACGGCTCAGCATTAGCTTTGCCTCGTATTTTGGCTTCGATTTTAGAAAACTTCCAAACGCCTGAAGGCATCAAAATTCCAAAAGTGTTAGTGCCTTATTGTGGTTTTGACATGATATAATTTGTTGATTAAAATAAAAAAGGCATGCCGATAAACTTATCAGCATGCCTTTTTTATTATTGAGCAATGAGGTTTAAAACTCCCAAATCAAACCTAAACCTGGTGTTACATTTGCGGTGGCATCTGCAATAATGAATGGAATACCATTCGAGCCATTCGGATTTAATGTTTTTCCATCAATTGTCTTGAAGGCTGAGTTATCGGTAGTTCGTTCAAAAGTATAAGTCGGAATTGAAGGGTTTTTTGCTAAAAGAGCATTCTGAATATCGAAGTAAAAATCAAAACTTTGTTTACGGAAGTTGATTTTCTTATCAATTCTGAAATCAAATTGACTGAAATTCTTCAAACGTAGTGTGTTAAGTCTTGAATAATCAAGAATACCAACACCCAAAGTTGCGTAGTTTCTTTGAGAAGCCTCCAAATCGAAAGGTGTATATGGAGCTCCACCATAAAAACGAAACTTTGCTCCCAATTCCCAGCCTTTTTTGAATTTACGACCCACCTGCAAAGCCACTAAATGACGACTGTCCCAAGCCGATGGTACAAATACACCATTTTTTCCAGAAAACTGACTCCAAAATAAAGTATATGAGAAAACAGCAAATAAATTCTTTTGAAGTTTTTGTTGGGCAAAAAACTCAACGCCGTAGGCTTTTCCTTTTCCGATACTTTCTATTTTCTCGTTGCCGATTGCTCCATATTCTCCGCCTTGATTGGCCAACGAAATACCGTCACGAGCCGAAACTGCATAATTATTATAAATTTTATAGAAGCCTTCTAAAGTAAAGCGTGTTGATGGACGAGGAATAAACTCTAAGCCACTCACAAAATGGTCGCTTTGTAGATATTTATTATCTTTATTGACCAGTGTTCCTGTATTATCTCTAAACCCTAAAACCGTATAAATTGGCAATTTGAAATATCGTCCAACCGAAGCATTTACTCGCCATTTATTCGCAAAGCTATAACTCGCTGCTGCTCTCGGACTCAATGTTTTGAAAGGATTCATACCTTCATTCGTAAAACTATTCATGTCGGTTCTGATTCCTGCCGAGAAATTGAGTCTTTCATCCAAAAATTTGCGAGAAGCTTGAGCAAAAGCTCCAAACTTGAAGAAATCAACCGCCGTATTGAATTTGAAAGCTACTTCTGGCTGAATGATATTGCCTTTGTCATCGAGTAATTGCTTTCTCAAACGATTATAAGAATCGGCATTATATTTCACAAATTGACTACTTACGCCGTACGAATACTCCCATTTATCAGTGAATTTATTCACATCGATTCTGAGTTTATTCTCAATTTCTTGCGATTTTGTATTGAGTGTCAGTAAGCCTTTTGAATCTTGCTGGCCATCTTCAAACTTTTCGAGCGAATTATCGTACATATTTCGGCTCAAAGAGATATTCATATAACCATTATCGAGTAAGCGTTTCAATGTAAACCCAGTAGTATAATTCCATTGGTTGATGTACGGAAACGCTCGCAAAATGTATTCTTTGCTCGGTGAAGACTCTTTCGGAACACCAAAGTAAAACTTATCAATTGCCCCTAAGCCGATAGCCGTAAGGGTTGTTTTTGCATTAATTTTGTGGGTAACTTTATACTGGAAATCCCAGTAATTAGGGCGAATCGGTAAATCTATCAGCTGAAATAAATATTGAAGATAAGAGCGACGTGCCGAAACCAAATACGTTGTTTTGGGTGAAACTGGCCCTTCAAAAGTAGCCGCCGCTTCGGTCGAACTCACACGGAAATTTCCTTGAAAATTATCTTTATTGCCATCCCGTTGCTTGAATTGTAAAACTGATGATAACGCATTATCATATTTGGCATTAAAACTACTCGACGCAAGCGTAGCATCTTCGATAAACGAAACATTCAGAATACCAGTTGGGCCACCTGCACTTCCTTGGGTTGAAAAATGGTTAATTACTGGCACTTCGATACCATCGAGGTAATAAACGTTTTCGTTTGGAGCTCCTCCACGAATGATAATATCGTTTCTGAAGGCACCACCACCATTTGTGCCGCCAACACCAGGTAAAACTTGAATTACTTGCGAAATATCAAAGTTTCCACCAGGGTTATTCTTAATTTCTTCAGTCGAAAGCTTTTGAATTGAATTTGGCGTTTCAGAAGAAGCTACTGAAACGGAGCGATTGACTACGACTTGTACCTCATTGAGTTGTTTAGAGTCTTCTTCCATCACAAAATTGATGATATTGGCATTCCCCGAAGAAACAATAATATTAAACTTCGTAATTTCTTTATAGCCTACATAAGTGGCTTTGATATTATAGCTACCCGTTGGAATTCCTGTGATTTTAAAATTCCCATCTACGTCGCTTTGAGTGCCTTTTTGAGTTCCTTCCACCTGAATCGCCACGCCAATTAGAGGTTCTTGGGTACGTCGGTCTTTGATTGTTCCCTGTATTTCTCCTGTTCGTTGTGCATAAGCCAAATTTAAACTTAACAAGCCCAATAAAAATAGTATTTTGTACATAAAGAATGATTATTTGAGTGTTTATCTGGAGCAGCATTCAAAATGCTCCGCAACATTTTTAGTTGATATGTGTTTAATCAATAAAACAAAACATCAGAAATAATGTTTTGTTTTTGTGCTAAATAATTTTAAATTAGTACAAAAAAACACTTTTATTTCGAGTGAATATTCAAAAAATAAATGAATTATAGCATTTTACAGAAAATAATAGGCGATTTGGAAAGCTTTGAGGGCGAACAGTTATCACAGAATATGTCGATAGAAGATTTCGTGGGATTTCTGAATCAAAAATATTTAGGGCGAATCCTAACGCCACAACCGATAATTAAACCTCCCGAAAATGAAGAAAATAATATCGGTCAGTTGGTCGCTTTTATGTACCGATATGCCAAAAGCTACATCAAAAAGGCCTTAGAAGAATCAACAATTTTGACTCTTGATGATTTTGGTTATTTGGCTGGTGTTTGGCAGTATGGAAGTTTGACTAAAACTCAAATTATTGAAAAGAATATCCATGAAAAAAATACAGGAATGGAGATTATCAAGAGACTTATTGGTAATCAATTACTTGAACAGTACGATGATGAAAACGATAAAAGAAGCAAACGTTTGAAAATTACCTCACACGGTCAGGCAGAACTTTTCAAGTCTTTTGATGGAATGTTGAAAGTAAGTAAGATAATTTCAGGAAAATTAAGCGACACCGAAAGGTTACAACTATTTTACTTACTCAACAAGTTGCATAATTTTCACAACCCAATTTTTTTGAACGAAAAAGATACAAGTGTCGATAAAATTTTAGAAAAATATTTTTAACAAAAACGCCCTCAAATGTACTTCTGAGGGCGTTTTTCGTTATGAATGAAGCAAATATATTATCTTGCAGTTTCCATCATGGCGAGTAGTTGGTCTAACTCATATTCCAATACACGACCATTTTGTTTGAGTTTCTTAATATCCTGTAATTCTACACCATTACGCACATAAGTTGGCGTTGTGTTCAGTGCAGGATTACGATAACCTTCACGCATGAATCGCTGAATCATGGCTTTAATTTGTTCTGTTGTATCTTTCTGTTCAACTTTTGGCTCATTCACTTCGGCATAAGTCGCTGTTTCTTCAACAGGACTTTGTGTGCTGCTGGTGTTGATTACCGTAGCACCAACCGAAGCTGTTGGTTGTGGCACAGAGGCCATTACTGTTGTAGCAACTGGTGGTTTTACTTTTTCAACGATAGGTTCTGGAGTTATAGTTGGTTCTGTTTCTACCACTACTAAGTCGAAACCCGCAGCAACAATTGTTACACGTACTTTCTTACCCAAATTCGGGTCAGTCGCAAAGCCGTGTTTGAATAAACTTGCTTTACTCTGAATTTGACCCTCAACAAACTTCGTCACTAAAGTTTGGTCAGAAAGCTTGATTTTATATTCTGGACTGTAGGCAATACTCAACAAAACTCTTTGAGCTCCACTAATATCGTTACTTTCAAGCAATGGCGACGATAAAGCCAATTTGATGGCTTCTTCCACTCTTTTGTCACCTTCAGCTTCTGCCGTTCCCATGACGGCCTGACCTGCACCACCTAAGACTTTCTTTACATCGGCAAAGTCAAGGTTAATAATACCTGTACGAGTGATAAGTTCAGCAATACTTTTTACACCATTGGCCAGAACGTCATCGGCCTTGGCATACGCCTCTTCGATGTCCATATCGCCAAATTGCTCTTCCAAACGCTCATTTTTGATAATCAGAACGGTATCGCAATTTTTCTTTAATTCTTCTATACCAAGTCTTGCCTGTAAAATCTTATCACCACCTTCAAACGGAAATGGGTCTGTTACAACCGCAATCGTTAAAAGGTTCATTTCTTTCGCAATTTTGGCAATTACGGGTGCTGCTCCTGTCCCTGTGCCACCACCCATACCAGCCGTAATGAAAACCATTTCAGTTGGTTCTTTGAGTAGTTCACGAATCGCTTTTTCACTTTCTTCAGCAGCTTTCTTACCCATTGTTGGTTCGGTTCCTGCACCTAAACCTTTGGTTAGTTCAACACCAATTTGTAGTCTTTTTATTTCGGGCGAAGCTGATTCGAGGGCTTGTTGGTCGGTATTACAAATCACCAGACCAATGTCATTAACGCCCATATTGTGCATGTGTTTCACGGCATTACAACCCGCACCACCTACACCTATCACTTTAATAATGTTTCTGAATTTGTTCTTTGGGACAAGTTCGTAGTCTGGTTCTTCTGACATCGTAATAAACTTTTATAGATTAGGAAAAGCTGTTTTTTGTTAAAAATAGGGTTTTTATAAAAGAATATAAGATAAAAATTACAAAAATTATTAGAAGGTACTCATTTACTTAGACATACAACTTCTACTGTAATCAACTAATCAAATATAGCCTTTATCGTCTCCTAAATCGGTTTTTGAGGCTTGTACCTTGCTTTTTAACCAGCCCAAAAGCCCAATACTTGGTTGTGGCTCTTCTTGTGGGGCAGATTGCTCAACTTCTTTATGACGACCAATATTTCGGGTTTCAAAACCATTGGTTGGATTTGGTGACAACTGACTTTCGGGAATTTCTCCCCAAATAACCTCTTGTGGTACTCGCTCATCTAAAGGTAAGAATCCCGATAGAACCAAGCCCACAACGGTCGCATACTTAGGGTCAATGATTTTGCTTAAAGAACTTTCACCAATATTCCGAACATTGTTTCCAACTCTGATATTCATTCCGTTGGTTACTTGGTAAAAAACATCCTTTATCATACGAATATTAGCCGTTCCACCCGTCAGTACAACACCACTAATAAGTTGCCCTTCGTAGCCTGAATGCATGATTTCGGCCATTGCCATTGCAGCAATCTCTTTTAGGCGTTCTTCGATGATAATGCTTACGTTTTTGGCAACAATTTCTTTATCTGGTAAGCCCTCAACACCAGGGATTTTTATAATATCATTTTTGCCCACTTCATCGGGTGGAACGTCACCCATGATGAGTTTGAGTTTTTCGGCGTGGTCTGGCAAAATCTGGAATGCCTTAACAAGGTCATTCGTAATGCTTTTTCCCGCAAATGGAATCACCGCAATGTGGCGTAAACCACTTTCGTGGAAAATAGCAACTTCGGTCGTATCGCCACCAACATTTACTACGGCAACGCCCAATTTTTTATCCACTTCGCTCAAAACCGACATCGCATCGGCCAAAGGAGAGAATAGCGTATGAACTATTTTAAGCGGTATAAAACGCTTATTGTCTTGAATTTTTACCCCAACGCTTTCAATGGTTTGTTGGAGGGCAATGTGTGGGTCGTTGGGTGTTGAAATCAAAAAGAAATTTCCGCCGAGTGTTACACCGAACCGACCGATTGGGTTTTCGGGAACTAATGCACGGTCAATGATAAATTCCTGCGGGAAAGTGTGAATAATAAGATTTCCAGCAGTAGGACGGAACGATTTACGAATATCAACCGCCAATTTTTCGATTTCTTCTTTGCGAATTGTCGTGCGACTGTCATTACGAGTTAAAAAGTTTTGATGGCTTCTTCCTTCAACGTATTCGCCCGAAATATTCACAATAACATTTTGAATATTGATGTCTGCTTTGTCGGATAATTTGGTAAGGATACGGTCAATATCTTTGGCCGTAAACTCTAAGTTCACAACCGTTCCATTAGACACACGTCCTCTTTGAGTAGGTTCTTCAACCATATCAAGAATTTTTACTTTCCCGATAGCGTCCATAATCCCCGCCACAGCACAAATTTTTGTGCTACCAATATCAATTCCTACGATTACACCTTTATTCATTCCTGTCTTATTTTTATAAGGCTTTTAGTCCGAAAAATAGTGGCTAAAAGTCACAGCTTCTACTTACATACAATTTGTCCGTCGTATTTAACACTTACCGACGAAAAGCCATCCCAGCCTTTAACTGGTAGGATTTGGTTATAAAATATCTTTAATCTATTTAATCTATTTTCAATATTTGTTGGTTCGCCGAACTCAATAATGTGGTTGCCAACCAATGGAACAATGCTAATGTCGCCATTATCATCAATGTTTAATTGTGTGAACTGAGCCTTCAAAAAGGAATCCTCGTTGATTAAATTTATGAATTGTAGGTTCTTTTCCTGACGCTTAGACTTTAAGTTCGACAAATTTCGGAAATATTCGCCCGAAAGTAATAAAATTCTTGCGGAATATCGGTCAGAGAGTGGAAAAAAACTTCCGTCGGCATCTACATATACATCCTCACGTCCATCGGTCATTAAAATTCGGGCAATTGGAATGTGTTGTTCGACGTCAACGTTGAGTGTTCCTTCGACGCCGCGAAATACCTGACAACTTTTTATTTGGCGGTTACGTAGTACACGTTGTTCGATTTCTTGCAAGTCTATTTTATCGTAAAGTTTGCCAATTAGTTGGTCGCTACCATATTTTGTAGCCAAAGCTTCTACATCTTTTTTGTTGATAAAAAATTGCTCGTCAGCATTTTTTATGTTTACTTCTATTTTTTTGCAACGATTTGAAGAAAAGCTATCAGTCGAAAAGGCAATCAGAACCAAAACACCGCACACAGCTATTATTCCCAATAGCACTTTGCCGATTTTTCCGAAGTTAGTATTACGAAACATTTTTATAGGTATTAGGAAAATTGCTTACTTGTTATTGCTGAACACGTTGCTGGTTAATTGGTGATTGGAGAAAACTCCTTTCCACAATTTGTAACCAATCTTCAATTCATAATTGCCTCAGAAAATCATTGTGGTTTTCCAACGTTTTGAATTCGTCGGCAAATTTAGGTTCTAAATCATTTTTGCAAAGATTTTTTAGGCGTTCAACGTCTGGATTCCAGCGATAACCATCAAAATATGCCAGGCCTTTGTGGTCACGGATTTTATACAACGCCGATGATTTATAGGCCGTTCCCAGATAAACGTGTTTGAGTCCGTTTTCTTTTCCCCATTTTATCACACGCCACATGAGCCATTTGCCGAGCGAATGGCTCTTCATGTATTCAGTATCAAAAAAAGCAAACCAATAGTGCAGCATATCACTTTCGAGCACCGCAAAGACAAACCCAATAAGCTTGCCTTCGATGCTAAATCTGAAAATATGCGTACCTGTTTCTCTTGATAAAATATACTGCCAACGCTCCATGCTCATGTTATCGTCGCCGATGCGTTGCGAGATATATTCTTGGCTGAGTGTTACAAAATCAGTTGCATTCAAATCAAAGTCTTCTTTTCTGATGACTTCTAACTGGATATTGAGTGGCTCAACCAAACGGTTTACTCGACGATTTTCGGAAGTATCTTCAAACCTATCAAGCTCCACTCTTAGACTACGTGCTAAGTAAAAAGTATCTCCCGCGATGCTTAAATTTCCCGTGTAAGGCAAAAATCCTTTTTCATAGATTTCAGGCAATTCGTTTTGCGATTCTTTCAAACAATAAATTGCATAATCGAAAGTATAAGTCGAGTAATCTACTCTATTTTCAGAAAAAAAAATCTTCATGCCTTATCTGTTAATTATTTTCAAAACCTCAGCCGCAATTTCTTTACCTGCATTTGGTCTGGCCAGTGTTTTTATATTTTGGCTCAATTGTTGCATTTCAGCTTTATTATCGGCCAATTTTATTACATTATCTACCAAAACATCTCGTGCTTCGGCATCTTTTACTAACCATGCCGCTTTTACATTGACCAAACTCATGGCATTTTGGGTTTGATGGTCTTCGGCTGCTGTTGGAAGTGGTACTAAAATCGAAGGCTTTTCAGCCAGACAAAGTTCTGAAACCGACAAGGCACCCGCACGAGAAACGACCAAATCAGCGGCCGCATAAGCTAAATCCATTTCATAGATAAAATCCGACACAAAAACTCGCTGGGTTTGTAGCGATTCAACGGCTTGCTTGGCTTTATCAATAAATAATTTTCCCGTTTGCCAAATAATTTGTAAATCGTTTGAGATTAAGTCATTTAAACCTGCAAAAATAGCTTCGTTGATAGTTCTTGCACCTTGACTTCCACCGATTACCAAAAGGGTTTTGCGTTCGGGGTCGAGGCCGAAATGTTTAAATGCTTGTTCTCGCTTCGAGCTTGTCTCTAAAATATCATTTCTTACTGGGTTTCCCGTCATCACAATTTTCTCTTTCGGAAAAAACTGCTCCATATTTGGGTATGCTACGCAAATGCGTTGTGCTTTTTTGGCTACAAATTTATTAGTTACACCAGCAAAAGAGTTTTGCTCTTGAATAAGTGTTGGTACACCCAAAAAATTTGCCATGATAAGCGTTGGGCCACTTGCGTAACCGCCAACACCAATTGCAATGTCGGGTTTAAAATCTTTAATAACTCGATAGGTTTTCCAAAGACTTTTTATCAGCTTAATTGGCAGACCTAAATTGGCCAACATACTGGAGCGATTAATACCCGCAATCGGCAAACCAATGATTTTATAGCCTGCTTTTGGCACTTTTTCCATTTCCATTTTACCTTCCGCCCCAACAAAAAGGATTTCGTTAGTCGAATCAATGGATTTTAGTTCGTTTGCAATTGCAACCGCTGGATAAATGTGTCCGCCAGTACCACCGCCGCTGATAATAATTTTTTTCATAAATCCCTTACACTATATAAGTTACATTTTCTATTCAGATGAGAATTTTACTCCCCTTTAATGGATGATGAAGGCTTAAGCATTTAATGCCTTTTCATCATATTCTTCTTTACTTACACTCAGTACAATTCCTATAGCTACTGCAGTAAATAAAATAGATGTTCCACCCATACTCATCAATGGTAAGGTCTGACCGGTAACTGGACCCAAACCCACATTAATAAACATGTGAATAAATGCTTGAAAGACAATGCTAAATGTTAGCCCCACACATAAAAGCCCTCCGAATGCTCGTTGGGTATTACTCACGTTTTTGAGGCCACGATATAATAGCCAAAGGTACAAACCCATGACGAATATAGCCCCCAACATCCCATATTCTTCTACAATAATTGCGTAGATATAATCAGAAAAAGCTTCTGGCAAATAGTTTCGCTGAAAACTGTTACCTGGCCCAATGCCGATTGCTCCGCCACGAGAAATAGCAATCATGGCCTGTTCTTTCTGAAAATTATCGTCACGGTCAGGGTTTCCAATTTCTTTGTCTCGGTTTATATCAATTTTTGCAAAAGCCTCAATACGCTCAAGTACAACCTGCCCACGACCAAACTCTACGCCTCTTGAATATAAATAAATACTGACGCTCATCACGATAACCAATGCTCCAATTACCGAAAGAGCCATTCGTAATAAATATCGGCCAGGTACTCGACCCATGTACATAATCAAAAAACAAGTTACGCCTAAGATAATGGCCGTCGAAAAATTAGTAATAGCAAGCATACCACAGAGTAAACCGCACCAAAAAATTAGCCCCATGAGCGTTTTTTGGGTGTATTCTACATTTTGTCGGCGAGCCAACATTGCTGCAAGATTAGTGATAAGGACTAAACGCACTAAATCTGAAGATTGAAACGAAATACCGAAGAGGCTAATCCAACGTTTAGTACCACCAACGGTTGTTCCGAACAAATAGGTATATAACAGTAAGAAAGGGGTAATCCAAAGTAAAATCTTGGAGATTCCTGCATATTTTGTGTAGTCAATACGATGAATTATCCAAATAACAAATAAGCCAAGTAATAAGTGTGCTGTATGCGTAAGGAGGTAGCTTTCGGTATTTCCGCCTGCTTTTTTGTAGGCAAGAGCAGAGCTGGCACTATAAACGACCAGCATACTAAATAAAGATAAAAGCACAATGATGAACCAGATTTGCCAGTCACCACGTAGTTTGTTTTTCAACCACGTTTCCATGATTTTGCTTTGGTGGCAAAAGCCACCGATTAAATTTATAAGGAATAAGCACGATTAGCATTTTAAATAATAGGCAAGTCTTTGTCTAAATTTAAAACTGGTAACAAATGTAAATTATTCCAGAGTTAAAGAAAAGAAAAATTTGAGAAATTTATTTTAGGGTAACCAAATAGTATTGTTTTCACTTAAAATTAACTTTTTGGTGCTTTTGGCAAAATTTTATTTGGTTTTACTGTTTAAATTGGTAAATACTTTTAATAAGTATAATATAAAAAAGGTCGTATTTCTGATAAATACGACCTGTTAAAAGCAAAGATATGGTATTATTTATCGCTTAGTTTTGCTTTGTTAGCTACTTTGACAACCAAGAAAATAATCCAAGCGATAATTAAGAATTGAATAACAATCTGAATAAAGTTGCCATACATAATATTTACTGGATAAACGCCTTTTGCATCGGCTTGACCTAAATGCAAGGCAAGACTCTTGAAATCTACGCCTGCAAGGAAAAAGCCAACGATGGGCATGATGATGTCATCAACCAATGAAGTGGTGATTTTACCAAATGCTCCGCCAATAACCACACCAACGGCCAAATCAAGGACATTACCTTGTGCAATAAATGTTTTGAATTCTTTTAACATTGTTTTAAATAAGTTTGAGTACAAAATAATTAAAGATTAAATACAAATCCTGCGGCAAAGCCTTCGCTAATTTGGAATTTCTTTACAATATCAGCATCATAAACGCCCAAAAGAGTAAGGTTTATATTCAGATATTTATTTACTTTAGCGGTTGTAATGAGCATCACGTTGTGGTCCATGGGTTTTGTTTTTGGAGCATAAGCCACAAAACCTTGGTAACGCCATTTTAGGTTTACGTTTTTAGCAATATCTTTATCAAATGCTGCTACAACCTGAAAACCCATTTCATTCAGTACTTTTCCCTTAAGTGTTCCGTAAGAACGTTTCACAACCTTACCGTCTTCGATTACATCTTTGTTGGTATTGTCAAAAACAGTATTATTACTCACAAATGTTTGGCGAAAAGTTGCACCACCTAATTGCATAACAAAATATTTTTTAGGTTTCCATTCAAGACCCACACCTTCTGAAAGAAAAGCAGGTGCAAACAAGGCCGAAATTTTATTCCCTTTTACTCCTTTGGCGTCATAGGCAAAACCCGAAGCAAATTGTGACAAGAAATTTATACCCGCAAACCAATTGATGGTTGGTGATAATTTACTGGCATATTTATTATCAATAAAGATACGGTCTATGCTTTTACGAGCATCTTGTCCTTTGAATTTTTGTGTACCGTATTGAAACTGAATATCGGATGTAAAAACACCTTTTTTCTTGTGATACATGGCTTTGTTATTAAAATAAAAGCCCAGCCCAAAGTTTCCAACGCCACCTTGAGTTTCTGCCCAAGCATCATTGAAGCTTGCCTGTGAAAAATTTATACCAAATTGAGTACTGCGTGGGTCCCACCAACCAATACGAAGTGAATCTTCAAGATTTTTTGGCCCTTCTTGGGCAAAAGTAAATGCCGCAAGAGATAAGTAGCAGACTGTTAAGAAAATCTTTTTCATTACAAATAGGGGTTTGTTTAATGATTATACGATAATGTTTAATAAGTGTTTGTGAAAATTACGACATAGAAAACAACGTTTAGCTATTTTATACTTATATGCTTTTAAGACTTTCGGAGAGGAAAATAGTAACAACAAAAAGATTAAACATAAAAAAAGCCCCACATTGCAAACCAACGTGGGGCAGAAATATTACTCAAAAACGGTGACGGTTTTCGATTGTAAGACTTGTAACGGAAAAATGGTTTTTGAATCACCAGTTTTGAGCGTAATGGTTGTATTATCCATCGCAATAATTTCTCCTTTTATTCCATCAATTGCAATAGTTAGACCCTCTTTATAGCGATTTTTGCTATAAAATGATGAAATAATATTTAGTAAAATTTCTTTAGAAGCAAAACCATAACCAATAGCAAAGGCAAGAATGATTCCTCCAACCAAAAGGTTAAAACTTGATTCTAAAAGACTCGTATTGATGCCTACCTGAGCAACTGCTTGAATAACAAAGATTATCAGTAAGAAAAAGAAAATAGCACTACCGATGAGTTTCCCTGCCGCAATATTGAATGATTTACAAAGTGTAACCACGAAATTTTTGAGAGCATCGGCTAAGAAAACACCTGCTGAAAGCATCAGTGCTGAAGATATTAATTTAGGAATAAATTCGACCAATAGCTTCACCATGTCCGAAATGGCAGGAACACCAAGGGTGTCAGCTGCTGGGCGAAGCATGAAAATAAGAATAAAGTAATAAAGAACCTTAGAAATAATAGAACTCAACTTTATTTCTAACTTTAAGCCTTTTATTGCATCAATTTCGTTGAGTTTATCACCTATTCTGTCTGCTCCAACTTGTTCGAGCATCTTTTTTGTTACGGCAGCAACCATCTTGGCAACTCCCCACCCAATTAATAAAATAATTACAGCACTTATCAGGTTATAGAAGAACGTCATGAAGCTTCTAATCATGTCATTAAAAGTTGCCAGTAGTGTATCAGTAAAATTCAGCGTCGGTTTCATGTATGGTATTTAATTTTGAAATGGTTGTTGTTGGTTGTTCAATCATCTTTTGGTTCTAATTCTTGTAAAAGCTTTACGCCTGCTACCATTGTTTCGCCTAAAAACATTTGTACGATTTGCATGGCATCTCGAATGACATCAATTTCTGCCGTAAGCATTCCTTTTAGATGTTCGGGAGCGGTTGCGTCATCATCAAAATCTGCCATTTTGTAAGTCTAAGTTTAAGGTATTATTTGTTATTTTTCCAAAACCAAACGGCTTTAGCGATAATAATTAAGAAGAAAACAACATTTTCGGTGTAAATCTTTCTCAATTTTTCTTTCGTACGCATCAAACGCATTTTTACCGCACTTTCACTGATATTGAACGTATCGGCAATTTCTTTAATACTAAAATCGTCTTGATATTTCATCAACAAGATGGCACGCTCATCTGGGTCGATTTTCTGCAAGGCTTTTTTCAAATCCAGTACTTGACTTTCTACCAATTCAGAGTCGTCGTCTTCTTGTTCGAGGTCGAAGTTTTCGTCGAGAGCGGTTTCGGCTTGTTTTTTTGCAATCCTCATTTGGTCCATACAATAATTGTAGGTAATCGAATACAGCCAAGTTGAAAACTTCGCCTGCTCTTTAAACCCTCCGATTTTGAGGACTAAACGCAAAAATATGTCGTGTGTGAAATCTTCGGCTTGTGCTTCGTTTTTTACAAAGGAAAGGCATTTCCTGTAAACTTTATCAACGTAACGGTCGTAGAGTTCTTCAAAATAAAGATTTCGTTGGGTTTCAACGTATAGTCGAACCAACTCCTCATCAGGCGTGTTTTTAAATGCTTTATTTTTCAATTTTGACCAAGTGGTTAGAAAAAAGTAACACTTTTTAGTGTTTTTTCTTTATGGGTTATCTGAGTAATTCTTATACCATAATTGCAGAAAAGTTACGGCGTGTTTCAGAAAAACAAAAGGCAAACTTCGTTTTCTGAACGAACGGATACATTATTGCGAATTTTTCTGTTTATTCTTGCTAAATATTGGCTTTTTTTGACAAAAAGACAAATTTCATGTAAAAAATAATAGTATGCTTGCATAATGTTATTTCTTTTTTTTACTAACTTTCGGAATCTTTTAAATCGTACATTTCAAAAAAATAAAAACATGACAGCAAAAGAATATTTACAGAATACAGCTTCGAGACTAACAGCGGCAGATATTGATGGTGTAACCACTACACTACATTTTGATTTTGGTGGCGGTGCGGATTACTCAATGGTAGTGGCTGATGGAAAAGCTGAATTTGTGGATGGATTCGTAGGAACAGCCGAGTGCGTAGTAAAAGCCGATGCTGATGATTTTGTGAAAATTGCAACGGGTGATATGAACCCAATGATGGCCATGATGATGGGCAAACTAAAACTATCTAATCCTGGAGCAATGATGAAATATGCTAAAATGTTGGGCTTGATGTAATTGCCCCCCGCCCCTAAAGGGGAGCTTATTTTTGTTACAGTTTTATAATAATTCAAATGTAAAGTCCCTTTTGGGCGTTCCGACGTATCGGTTTAGGAGTATGGCAAAGAACTATTTTAATAAGAGAAATGTGGACTTCTTGCTTTATGAAGTTCATGAGGCAGAAACGCTGACGCAACACGCTCGCTATGCCGACCACAATAAAGAAACTTTCGACATGACGATTGATGCAGCAACCCAAATTGCTGACAATCTCATGTTTCCGTTTGTGAAAGACGTCGATAAAAATCAACCCGAACTTAAAGATGGAAAAGTAACGGTTCATCCAGCCATTAAAGATTACTTGAAAGCTCTCGGCGAATCAGGTCTTATTGGAGCAGACTTTGATTACGAAAATGGTGGAGCTCAAATGCCCGTAACGATTACGAGTATTTTGGGGTATATTTTGATGTCGGCCAATAACGGAATGATGTTTACGGGTCTTACGGCAGGAGCGGCTCGTCTGATTGCCAGTTTTGGTTCGCAAGAATTGAAAGATACTTATATTCCAAATATGATTTCGGGAAAATGGCAGGGTACAATGTGCCTAACCGAGCCACAGGCAGGAAGTTCGTTATCGGATATTACTTCTACGGCCGAACCTTTGGAAGATGGAACGTATAAAATTCGTGGACAGAAAGTTTTTATTTCGGCGGGTGACCACGACGCTACCGATAATGTGATTCACCTATTCATTGGTCGTATTAAAGGAGCTCCACTTGGTACGAAGGGTATTTCGTTGTTTGTGATTCCAAAATTCCGAATAGATGGCACCGATAATGATGTTACCTCAATGGGAATTTACCATAAGCTCGGGCAGAAAGGCGTACCAGCTATGCACTTGGGTTTTGGTGATAAAAACGATGATTGTATCGGATATTTGGTTGGCGAACCAAATAAGGGCTTGAATTATATGTTTCAGATGATGAACGAGGCTCGTATAGGCGTGGGTATCACGGGGGCGTCAATAGCATCGGCTGCTTATTATGCAGCACTTGAGTATGCAAAAGAGCGTCCACAGAGCCGTCGATTAAATCAGAAACATGCATTGGATGCTCCGCAGATTCAGATTATTCAGCATCCAGATGTGAAGCGAATGTTGTTGTTTCAGAAGGCTGTCGTTGAAGGTTCGTTGTCGCTTTTGCTCGAAACTTCTAAATATTTTGACCTTTCGGAAGCCTCTGATGACCCAGAAGAAAAAGAAAAGGCACATTTGATGCTCGAATTGCTGACACCAATAGCTAAGACTTTCCCTTGTGAGTATGGTATGAAGGCAATAAGCGATGCAGTGCAATGCTTTGGTGGGTATGGTTTTACGGAAGATTTTCCTGTCGAACAATATTACCGAGATATTCGTATCACGCCAATTTATGAGGGAACAACCGGTATTCAGTCGCAAGATTTACTGGGCCGTAAAGTACCAATGGCAGGAGGGAAGGCAACCATGTTGCTCGCCCAAGAAGTTGGTAAAACCGTAATGGCGGCTTTGCAATACGATGATTTGAAGCGTTATGCACTTTCATTAAAAGACGAAGGCGAACGCCTCCAAAAAGTGACTATGCACTTGCTGGGAATTGCTGGAACGGGTGATGTGGAGCGTTTCTTGTCAGATGCGACACTTTATATAGAGATGTTTAGCTTAAATGTGGTGGCGTGGCAATGGCTTAAACAAGCAGTAGTGGCTAAACAGAAGTTAATCGTTTCGTTGGATAATGCGGATGATGTAGAATTTTATGAAAGTAAGATTCATACGATGAAGTATTTCTTCCACTACGAGATTCCGAAAACGCAAGGTTTGGCCACTCGATTGATGGATGAAGAAGTGCTCACGATTATGACCGAGAAAGAAGTGGTGATGTAACAAGTCAATAGTTTACGGTTAACAGTCCGTAGAAAACAAAAAAGCCCCGAAGTAGAATTTCTATTTCGGGGCTTTTTGTTTATTGAAACTATGTTAATTAATTCTTTCCACTCGTCTGAGTTCCAGCAGGTTGCGATTGTCTCGCTTGTTGCATAGGATTTTGGCCTTGTGGACGGAACGAACCTTGTTTAAATGCTTGGAATTTCGTTGGTTTTTCTGGTTCACGTGGGAACGCATTATTTTCCGTGTCGATATCAGCAATTTCGTAGAATGGGTCGAGTGTAAATTTCGTTACCTTTTTCTTTGTCGGAATTGTTTTCTTCACTTCTCTGTCATTTAAACGCCAGATTTCAGCAGGAATTCTAACGATTTCGTTCGTGCCATCTTCATAATCCATTTTGATGATAACTGGCATCGGTAAACCACCCTTGTTTTTTACTTTCACAACATAGTAGTTCATTCCTGACTCCAATACTTTACGCTCATCTTCGCTCAAACTTGATTTGTATTGCTCAGATTTTTGTTTGTCAGCCGAAGTTACAGCGTATCTATCGTACGAATTATAGAAATCTCTCATCGTAGAATCTGCCTCAACTACTGTTTGCTTGATATCAGTTTGATTACGGATGTTGCTCAATGTTTGTTTTTTTGCTTCTGCATCAGCTTTTTCGGCCGCTTTTTTAGCTATAGGGTCTTGGTTATCAGCAGCGTACCATTCAACTTCTGCTAAATCTTGGTCGGCAGGCTCAACACCGTAGAACCAACCTTTCCAGAACCAGTCTAAGTCAACGCCCGAAGCGTCTTCCATCGTACGGAAGAAATCAGCAGGAGTTGGATGCTTAAATGCCCAACGACGTGCATATTCTTTGAAAGCATAGTCGAATAATTCACGACCCATGATTGTTTCACGCAAGATATTTAAGCCTGTTGCTGGTTTTGCGTACGCATTTGGCCCGAATGCCATGATATTATCAGAACTCGACATGATTGGCACTTGCTGGGTCTTTTCTGTTTTCATGTAAGGAACAATAAATTGAGGCTCGCCACGACGAGAAGGGAAGTTTCTGTCCCATTCTTGCTCGGCGAGATATTGGCAGAAAGTATTTAAACCTTCATCCATCCACGACCATTGACGTTCGTCTGAGTTTACAATCATCGGGAAGAAATTATGGCCCACTTCATGGATAATTACGCCAATCATACCTGCTTTTACTTGTTCTGAATATGTGCCATCTGCTTCTGGGCGACCACCGTTAAATGAAATCATAGGGTATTCCATGCCACCACCCGCAGTTGCATGGCAAGAAATAGCTACTGGATACGGGTACTGAACCGTACGGTTTCCATAGCTTCTCAACGTATGCTCAACTACACGAGTTGAATATTGCCCCCAAAGTGGGTTTCCTTCTTTTGAATAAAAGGACATGCTCCAAATTTTGCGTCCGTTGTTATACACATCGGTTTGCATGGCATCCCAGATAAATTTACGTGAAGATGTGAAAGCAAAGTCACGCACGTTGGTTGCTTTGTAAATCCAAGTTTTTTTGCCAGTTGGCTTGCCTTTTTCGGCAGCTTCTGCTTCGGCTTGTGTTACGATAAGTACAGGTGTTTTTGAATTAGCAGCTTGTTGGAAACGCTTTAATTGCTCCGCACTTAATACTTTATCATAGTTTTGGCATTCGCCAGTTGCACCCACAACGTGGTCGTTAGGTACGGTAAGCTCTACTTTATAATCTCCGAAAGGAAGTGTAAATTCACCTTGTCCTAAGAATTGTTTGTGCTGCCAGCCGTTTACATCATCATACACCGCCATACGTGGAAACCAGTGTGCAATGAAGTAGTTATAGTTGCCATCTTTAGCGAAATACTCCATACCTGAGCGGCCGTAGTAGTTAGTGATGTTATAATTCCAGTCGATACGGAAAGAATATGATTGACCTGGCTTTAAAATTGCTGGAATATCAATACGCATCATGGTGTTGTTGATGGTATATTTCAAATCTGCTCCAGTTTTGGCGTCTTTTACAACCGTAATTTTGTAGCCATACTCTTTATTTCCCGAAATTCCCCCAAAAACTGATGAAGGGGCATTTACGTTTTGAAGAGCATTGAACGACATTCCTTGAGCATCAACTCCACCAGTTTTTGTCATGGCATTGATTGAACCTTTCTCGAAAAGGTTTTGGTCAAGTTGTAACCACAAATAACGCAACTCGTCTGGTGATTTATTGGTGTAGGTAATAACTTCCGTTCCGATGATTTTCTGATTTACATCATCTAACTCAGCCTTGATATCGTAATCGGCTTTTTGTTGCCAATAGTCTTTTCCTGGGGCTCCAGAAGCGGTACGATAGGTGTTTGGTGTTGGAAGTTCGGTTCCCATTTGCTCGAAACGGGTGTTTGCATTATACTGATTGCCGCCTTGTTGGGCAACAGCAACTAATGCTTGAAGAATTAAAAGCGAAGCGAAAAGGAGTTCGCTTACTCGAAACGCTCTACCTAATACTGATAGTTTTCTCATAAAGCATGATGAAGGGTTAGTAAAAAGACAAATATATGAATTCAAAGACGATATTTTGCCCAAAATAAGTCAATTTAGTTTCTTTTCGAGATGATTTAGTGCTTATTTACGACGAGGCTTATGAGCTATGGCTGCTACTACTGCAATTTCTATGTTTGCCCCACTTGGTAGATTAGCTACCCCAACCGTCGTACGTGCAGGAAAGTCGCCTGTGAAGTATTTGCCATAAATTTCGTTTACCTTCGCAAAGTTGTTCATGTCTTTGATGTAAATGGTTGTATTTACAATATCACTCAACTTTGCATCGGCAGCTTCTAAAACTGCTTTGATGTTTTCCATGATACGAACGGTTTCGGCTTCAAAGCCACCATCAACGAGTTTTCGGGTGGTAGGGTCGAGGCCAATTTGACCTGCTACAAACAGAAAACCATTGGATTTTACGGCTTGGCTGTATGGAGCAATCGGCACGGGGGCTTTATCGGTTTTGATGATTTCTTTGTGCTGTGCAAAGGCAACATTTGTAGCGAAAAATAAGCATAAAATGAGTTTTTTCATGATTTCTTTTGGTTTTAATTCGGTCTGAACCGAAGGTCTGACCGAGAATGATAGATGAAGAAAATATTTCTGCAATTTTCTCTAATTTGCTCGAAAAAGCAAGGTTTTATAAAACGAAAGAGCTTAGTTTTCATAAACTAAGCTCTTTCGATGAAGAATTTTATTCTTGGACTAATTATATCGTTTTTCGATTTCCTCCAAACTCATGCCTTTTGTTTCAAAAACAATGTATTTGGCAAAAAGTAAACCGAGTAAGACTACGGTCATGTAAATACCAAAAATTCCACCATTAGTGCCAAGCGATGTTGCCGCTAAAATCGGGAATGAATAAGCCACGCCAGCATCGAAAAGCCAGTGATTAAAACTACCCATACTCGAGGCAAAACCTCTAATTTTGAGCGGATAAATCTCCGAAATTAATAACCAGCCCAATGGCCCGAGGCTAATAGCAAAGAAAATAATATAGACATAAACTCCGCCCACAAGCATTATTTTTTGTAGTTCGGGGCTAAGCGAATCTTTCATGTAAAAAGCCAAACCAACGGTTGCTAAACAAGCGGCTGTTCCGAGAAGCCCTGTGTAGAGAATTTGTTTTCTGCCAAATTTATCTAAAATCATAATGGCCAAAAACGTAGAAGCCGCATTGATTACGCCCACACCCACAGTGGCAAGTGCAGCCGTATTGCCATCAGGAAATACATTTTTGAAAATGTCGGTCGAAAAATAAATGATGGCATTGATGCCCGAAAACTGTTGAATAAAGAAAATACCAATACCAATAAATAGCGGAATACGTAAACGCTTGCTAAAGAGCATTCTCCAGTCGCCTTTGTTGTGCTTTTCGTCTTCGATAATTTGTCGAGTCTGAGCAACTTCAAGCAGTGCCTGCTCGGGGTCACGCAAGCGATTTAAAACTTCGAGGGCTTCGGCATCACGACCTTTGCCAATCAACCAACGTGGACTTTCTGGTACAAAAAACATTCCGACCATCAGAATTGCGGCAGGAATAAAGCCTGTCCAGAACATACTTCTCCAGCCATCTTCTTGCTCAGCAAAGAAATAGCCAACCACATACGAAAGTAGAATGCCCAGTGTGATGGCTAACTGGAAGAAGGTAACGAGTTGTCCTCTTTTTTCGGTTGGAGCGATTTCGGCTAAATAAAGTGGCACAGTTGAGGCTACAATTCCGATGGCTAAACCTAAAAATAAACGACCAATAATTAGGAACGAAACCGATGGGGCAATAGCGGTAATAATTGAACCAACAACAAAGACAAAAGAAGCAATGATGTTGATTTTTTTACGACCTAATAAGTCAGTCAAAGGCCCGCTAATAAACGGCCCAGCCATACCGCCAAACAAAACTGCACTTACGATAATACCTTCGGTTTCGGGGCTTGGGTTGAATTTTGTACGGAGTTGAGGCAAAGCAACATTGATAACGCCTGTGTCAAAGCCAAAAAGTAGGCCGCCCGTTGCAGCAACGGCAGCAATGAAATAAAGAAGCGAGTTTTTATTCATCAGAACATTTAATAGGTTTAGTAAGTATTAGGATTACAAATAAACTAAACTTTAGGGAAAAATGCCTAAATTTCGCCTTAATTTATAGGACAACTTTTCGGGTTGTCAAAATCGCTTATAATGTTTTTAGATAAATTATATCTTTCAAATTTCAAAAATTACGAAGAAGCAAACTTTACATTTTCGAGTCAGGTGAATTGTATTGTGGGCGAAAATGGCAGTGGAAAAACAAATTTGCTCGATGCGGTCTATTTTTTGGCGTTGAGCAAAAGTGCCATTCATAGCCAAGATGCTCTCAATATCAATCATGATGCCGATGTAATGATGATTGACGGGATTTTTAGGAAAGGAGAGAAGAAGCATCAAATTACTTGTTCTATTCAACGTGGCCAGAAGAAAGTGTTGCTACATGATAAAAAGTCTTATGAACGTTTGTCTGACCACATTGGCCAATTTCCCGTAGTTTTGATTGCTCCCGACGATACCGAATTGATAAAAGATGGGAGCGAAGGGCGTCGTCGTTTTTTTGATGGAGTACTTTCGCAGATGGATAATGATTATCTGACTGATTATCAACATTATAATAAACTTCTCGACCAGCGGAATAGCCTTCTGAAAATTTTCTTTGAGCGAAATTTCCTCGACCAAGATTTGCTCGATACTTACTCAGACCCCTTGGTGAAACTCGCCATCCGAATTTTTGAGCAGCGTAAAAACTTCATCGAAAAATTTCTGCCAATTTTCAAAAAACATTATCAAATTTTAGGGGAAGGCCGTGAAGAAGTAGAAATTATTTACGAATCAGAAGTGGCGAGTGGCAACTTTGTGAAGGAGTTTCGATTGAACCGACAAACTGACATAAAAGCCCAACGCACCACAAAGGGAATTCATAAAGACGATTATGTCTTTGAAATCGACCGTTATCCTGTCAAAAAATTTGGTTCGCAAGGACAACAAAAATCGTTTGTGATGGCATTACGTTTGGCACAATTTGAGATGCTGGAAGAGTTTAGAGAAGTGAAACCTATTTTACTTTTAGATGATATTTTTGATAAACTCGATGACCGCAGGATTCAGAAATTAATAGAAAGCATTGATAATCAGGTTTTGGGGCAGGTTTTTATTTCGGATGCTCGCCCCGAACGAACTGAAAAGATTCTGGAAAATGTAAAGGCTGAAATAAATTATATCAGAACGAAGTAGAGGCGTTGCATGCAACGCCTCTACAAAATCATTTCATCTTCACAATCGTAACGCCCTGCCCACCACGGTCGGCGTGTTCGTCAGAGGTACTTGAAACTTGCTTATAGCCTCGTAAATGCTGACGAATAAGCGTGCGTAAAATACCATCACCTTTGCCATGAACAATGCGTAGTTCGGGGTAGCCGAGCATAATGGCATCATTCATTAAACTATCCACTTCGCCGAGGGCTTCTTCGCTGCGTTTACCTCGTAAATCAATATTAAAGCTAAAGTTGACCATTTTTTCATTCATATCAATGCCCGAAACTTTGGCTTTGGGACTTTCTTTGGTGGCCTCTTTATACTCTTTCTTGCTCATTTTCTCCAAACGATTGAGCTTGATGTTGGTTTTAAGCTCACCAATAGCCACTTCAATATCTTTTCCTTTGATGGCTAAAACTTGCCCAATTGTTGGCTGACCTTTGATCCTCACATAATCATTTACGCCAATATCTCCGCTTCCCGCTTCCCATTCTTCGCCAGCGGGGGCTTTGGTTTCTTCTACTTTTTGTAGTTTCAACTCTTTTTGCTCAAATTCTTGAAGTTCTTGACGAATCAGCTTCGTGATGTCTTTTTCGGCTTTACCTTCTTTTATTTCACGAATTGTATTTTCTATTTTGCGGTTTGCTTCTTTCAGTAATTCTTTTGCTTGGGCTTTAGCTTCATTCAAAATCTTCTTTTTCTCAATTTCTAAAAAGCTTTTCAAACCTGTATATTGCTCAAGAGTAGTGGTGAGTTTTTGGTTTTTCTCAATAAATTCTTTGTTTTTTTCTGAAAAAACTTTTCGCTCAATCTCCAGTTCTTTTATCAATTTCTCGAAATCAATCTGCTGTGTGCCGAGTTTTCGCTTGGCATTATCAACGATTTGTTTCGATAAACCAATTTTTTGAGCTACCTCCAACGCAAACGAACTACCAGGTTTTCCGATTTCGAGTTCGTAGAGTGGTTCTAAATGCTCGGCATCAAATTTCATTGCACCGTTTACTGTTCCATTATGTTTATCGGCAAAAACTTTCAGATTTGTATAGTGCGTGTTGATTACGCCATGAGCATTCGATTTCAGTAATTGCTCCAAAATCGATTCGGCAATTGCACCGCCCAAACTTGGCTCAGTTCCAGTGCCAAACTCATCAATCAGAAACAAAGTAAATTTATTTGAAAAATTCACAAAGTGTTTCATGTTAGTGAGGTGCGAACTATACGTACTTAGGTCGTTTTCGATGCTTTGTTCATCGCCAATATCAATGAAAATATTTTTAAAAACGCCCACTTTTGAATCGGGCGAAACTGGCACGAGCAAACCACATTGAGCCATGTACTGCACTAAACCAATGGTTTTGAGCATGACCGATTTTCCACCTGCGTTGGGGCCAGAAACCAGCACAATTCGATTGTCTTTATCGAGTTTGATACTTAGTGGTATAACACTTTTACTTTGTTTCTTGAAAGATAGATATAAAAGTGGATGTTTAGCTCTGTACCATTCAAGGGCTTGATTTTCGACCAAAAGTGGGGCAGTTGCATCAATTTCTAAGGCAAACTTGGCTTTTGCACCAATAAAATCTATGATTCCGAGAAAGAGATAGGCTTTACGCAAGGCAGGTACGTGCGGGCGAATGAAATCTGTCAAACGCTCTAAAATCTTAACGATTTCTCGACGCTCACGGGCTTCTAAATCTCGGATTTCGTTGTTGGCTTCTAAAACTTCGGCAGGCTCAATAAACGCCATTTGTCCAGTTGCCGATTCGTCATGCACAAAACCTTTGACTTTACGCTTATGTTCAGACAAAATCGGAATCACCATGCGGCCATCACGCACCGTGAGCGACATTTCATCGCCAATCCAACCACTATTACGGGCAGTACGGAGGATTCGCTCCAACGTTTTACGTAAATCGCTTTGTTCAGAAATCAATCGACGACGAATATCCATTAATTCGGGAGAGGCGTTATCTCGTACTTTTCCTCGCTCATCAATGATTTTATCAATTTGTGAAATCACCGCTGCCCAACCATCGGCACTACTTTTTCCATCGGCTAAAACGGGCAGTGAATTCGTAACGAGTGTTTTGAGTTCTGGATAGATGTGGTCTTCTTTTACTTTAAAGAAATGAATGATTTGCTGAATCGTGCGAAGCGAGAGTTTTATCTCAAAAAATTGCTCTTCGCTCACAAAGGCACCTTCGATGGCTGCTCTTGAAAGGGCTTCGCTGACATCAATATAATTCTGTTGCGGAAAATCAGACTCGGTTTGTAGAATCAACTTAAACTCGGCCGCTTGGCGATGCAAACGGTCGATTATCTTGAAATCATCAGAAAAACGAATTTTTTCGACAAAAGCTCTCCCGAGCGAACTCACGCAATGCTCGGCTATGTGTTCACGGATTTTATCGAAACCTAACTTTTGTTCTATATTTTGGGGGTAAAGCATGAAAATTTGTGGTAAATCAAGTATTTGTAAGCCAATAAGTAGTTTAACTATTTTAGGCTACTTTTGTCTGTATTAAAATACAAATTTACCACAAATTTTGTTCGTTTAGGCTATTTCTTGGTAAGATTAAGTACCACTAAACTCGCTCCAACATAATTGGATAAGTTTTACGAGAAGCCCATTGTGGCACATAAATATTATCGTTGCTATCTACACAGACATCGTGTGGGTGCAAGAAAACCTTAAATGGGTCTTGTTTACGTTGTTCTTGAAGTTGATTGTTTTGATAAATTGGCTCACTTCCGCCTGGGGTTGAAACAACTCGGTCGTTTTTGTCCAAAATTGTGATATAGCCAGAGTTCGGATAAGAATCTGACGTTGAGCGGAATGCTGCACCATATAGATTTTCACCTTTGATTACTGGGCGACAAATGTAAGTGCCTGGCAACGCAATTGTAGAAATATATTTACCATCAAGCGTGAATCGTTTCCAACAGTTTTCAATTCTTGAAGTAACTATCAGTGTTGGGTTTTGCTTATTTCGGGTATCAACCACTATGCCGTGATTACACTTGAATTTATCAAGACCATCACCGCCACCGCCCCAATGACGAATATACTTGCCTTTTGAATCGTATTGAATGACATAGTTCAGGCCATAGCCATCCGTTACAAAAATATCGCCATTGGCAGGGTTTACGGCACTTTCGGTTGGTTTAAACTGAGCTGGGTGGTCATAAACGCCCGTTTCTTTTGGATATTCAATCTTGAAAATCTCTTTTCCTTTCAAATCCGTTTTGATAACTTGATGGCGGTCAGTATCGCAAATCAACAAAAACTGTTCACCACCTTCATTCAAGAGCGTAAGCCCGTGACCGCCAATATAACTTGTTCCCCAAGTTTCGAGCAATTTTCCCGACTTATCATAAATCAATACATTGTTTTTGGTTTCGTTGCCGAGCATAATTAGGCGGCCTTTGGCATCTTCTACCATTTCGTGGCAGTCATTCACAGGGTTTTTCCCAGCATCCAAAACACCCCAACCAACTTTTACTCGGTATTTGTGTGTGTTGTGTCCGATGATGATTTCATCGTTTTTGCCAAAGCTGACTTCTGGAAAAGCCGAAATGGCAGTCGTGATTCCTGTAATTTTTAAGAAATTCCGACGGGTTAAAAATTCATTCATTAGTTTATTATAAAGGTTGAATAAAATGGGTAAATATCACACAGTTGCTTCGTTGATTTTGATAGTTGGGTTCATGATGTAGGTGAGAAGCTTGTTTTCTTGCTGTAATTCTACAATTCGGTATCCTCGATAAGTTGTTCCCCAGTTTCCGCCGATGTGAGAATCGAACATATACGGAATACCTTCGTGCATTTTTACATTTTCTTGGTCGTGGTCATGGCCATTGAAAACCGCTCGCACATTTTTATATTGTTTCAGCAATTCTTGAAACTCCTTACTATCTACGGCATTATCAGTCCATTTTACGGGCGTGATGTGTATGAAAATAAAGATATTTTTCTTCTTTTTATGTTCATCGAGTTTCGTTTTAAACCATTCAATATTGGGTGGAAGGTATTTCCCTTCCACGTTTGAAGTCGTACCGAACAAAAAAGCGTTGTTTCCTAACACATAATCGTAGTTGACAGGCACACCCCAAACTCGCTCCCATTGCTCAGGTGTTGCGTGGTCATGGTTGCCTTGCGTAACAAAATAGGGCATTTCGAGGTCATCGAAGTGATTTTTTGCGGTTGATAAGAAGTTTATATCATCGTGAATAATATCGCCATTGATTACGCAAAAGTCAAATTTTTGCTCACGGTGTTGAGCATTAACATTGTTGACAAAAGTCTCAAAGTATGCTTTGTAATCAGTTTTGGGCTGACCAAAATGCCCGTCGGATGCTACTACGAACCGAAGTTTTGATTTTTTGGAAGATAGGTTTTTGGCAAATGCAGGAATAATACTGCCATCGGCCAATAGGAATGTAGCAAATGATATTTGTTTGATAAAGTCTTTGCGATTCATGGTCAGAATAAATGAATAGTTTTAAGCAATGAATTTGCATCATTTATTTGATTCCAACAAAAAACCGAGCGATTATTTAATGAAATATAACATTAAATAATCGCTCGGAGATTGAAATGGACCGTATTTTAGAATTCGTCTTGGAGTTTTATGTACAAACGCTCAAACTTTTGGTGTAATTGGTCATAAATTTTAGCTTTGGTGGTATCTGGTAAAAACACCTTTGAGGTGGATTGGGCTGAAATTGTTGCTTCTAAGCCTAAACCTTTCAAAGCTAAAAGTACTGCCCCCCATGCCGAACCTTCGACATTATCAGTGATGACGACTTTTTTCTGAAAAATATCGGCTACGAGTTGTAACCAAAAATCACTTTTGGCAAAACCTCCGCTGGCACAGATTTCGTCCACTGGAAATCTCTCCATCAACACTTTTCCGACTGAGTAGAGATTCAAAATCAATCCTTCCATAACTGCTCGGGTCAAGTGTGTCTGGGTGTGATTGATGCTTAATCCGAAAAAAACACCTTTAGCGTTAGCATTCCAAACGGGAGCTCTTTCTCCTAAAATGTAAGGCAAAAATAAAAGGTTCTCTGCTCCTACGGGAGTTTTTTGAGCCTTTTCTATCAATTCTTCGGTCGAAATATTGGTTTGTAAGATTTGTTCTTTCAGCCATTGCATCACCACAGCACCATTATTTGTTGCTCCGCCTACAACGTGTTGGGTTGAAGTCAGTAAATAATTGAAAGTTCGCATTTGTGGGTCGGTGTAGTATTCGTCCACACAAATTCTAACGGCTCCGCTCGTACCCATCGTGAAAGCCAACTTATTTTTACCCATTGCTCCAGTACCAAGATTGGCCAGAGGGCCGTCGGCTCCACCGATGAAGTATTTTTTATCTTGTTTGGTTCGAGAAAAGGTCGTCGGAACTATTTTGGGTAGTTTTTCCTTCCCTATTCCGACCAAATCTAAGGCTTTGGTATCCCAGCATAAATCTTGGATATTCATCATGCCCGTAGCCGAGGCAAGTGATTCATCTATTTCGTATTCGCCAAAGATTTTATGCCAAATGTATTCTTTGATGCCTATAAATTTATGAGCTTTTACAAAAACTTCGGGCTCGTTTTCTTTCAACCACAAAATTTTACAGAGAAAAGAAAAAGGATGAATAGGAGTACCAGTTCGATGATAGATTTCTTGACCTACGGAGCTTTCTTTTAGCTTATTTCCAATTTCAATAGCACGATTATCTGCCCAAACCATTAGGTTTGTGAGAGGTTTCCCGTTTTCATCAACTGCCATAATGCTGTGCATGGCCGATGATATACTCAGTGTTTCGAGTAAGGAACGTTTATCCAGAAAAGCTAAACATTCTATTACGGCTGCATAGATTTCGTCTGGATTTTGCTCACTCCAATTGGGGTGATGATGAAACATTTCATAAGAAATGCTCTTTTGTGTTAGAACGTTGCCCGAAATATTAAAAACAACGGCTTTTGTGCTGGTTGTGCCTATGTCAAGTCCTGTGAAATACAATTTTGAATGAGTGAATGATGGAATGATAGAATCAATTTTTAAGCGGTTTGCCGCCCGTTCGTAATGAGTGAATAAGAGAATAGAACTAATGATTTTATCTAATTCAATTAAAATATTCTATCGTTCACTCATTCAAAACTCACTCATTTTTCTCAACTGCGTGTCCGCCAAATTCGTTTCTTAGAGCTGCCACAACTTTTCCTGAAAATGTATCGGTCTGTTGTGAACGATAACGCATCATTAAAGAAAGTGCGATTACTGGTGTAGCAACACCCATATCGAGAGCTGTTTCGAGTGTCCATTTTCCTTCGCCTGATGAGTGCATGATTCCTTTGATGGCATCGAGTTTTGCATCTTTTCTAAAAGCATTTTCGGTTAACTCCATTAACCAACCACGTACTACTGAACCATGATTAAAAAGTTTAGCAACCGCCTCAAAATCAAGGTCGTAGTTCGATTTGTCGAAAACCTCAAAACCTTCTGCAATGGCTTGCATCATACCGTATTCGATACCGTTGTGTACCATTTTTACAAAATGTCCGCTACCTGCTTCGCCTGTGTAGAGATAACCGTTTTCGAGAGAAATATCTTTGAAAACCTTCTCTACATATTCAAAAGTGGATTTATCGCCACCAATCATTGTACACGCTCCGTTTAATGCTCCACTTGTACCTCCGCTTGTGCCGCAATCGAGAAACTCAATTTGTTTGGCTTTTAGGGTGTTATACCTTCTTACCGAATCTTTGAAGTTTGAATTTCCGCCATCAATAACAATATCTTTTGGCTTCAAATATTCGCTTAATTCTTCGATAACGCCATCTACGATTTCGCCCGATGGAACCATCAACCAAATTACTCTACGTCCTTGGAGTTTACTACATAGACTTTCTAATGAATATGCTCCAAAAATACCGCCTTCTTCCCCGATTTTAGCAACCGATGCTTCATTTACATCATGAGCAACTACTTCATAATTGTTGTTTCTTAGATTTAAAGCCAAATTATAACCCATTTTACCGAGTCCTACGAGTCCGATTTGCATACCCCTAACCCCTAAAGGGGGAATTTAATGTTTATTTTCCCCACCCCCTTAACTAAAGAGATGGGGAAGTCTTTAATATATTTTCTTGAACAAAATTACCCACAAAATTATTCCCCTTTAGGGATTAGGAGTATTTTTTATTTATCCCACCAAACTTTGGTGTCTAAATCATCAGCTCCTTGACGGCCAATGGCTTCTTTTACATTGATACTATTGACCGAAATTTCGGAGTTTGGATAGGTTAGGCGACGAATAAATGTGCCTTTAATTGCTTTTCCAGGGAAAGGATTTGGCGTAAGTATAGGGAAACCACTTCTTCTGAAATTGGCAAAAGCTTCAGGGCCATTTAAAAACGATGCTATCCAATATTGCGTATTGATTTGCTCTAATGCAGTAGCAGTGGTAAATGGATTTTCTGTCAAGTACGCTGTAATTGCAGCGGGAGCAACGGCTGCGTTTGCATCATAACTGGCCAGTTGTTCCATGTGAAGTCTGACGCCTTTATTGAAATAGGCTTCTGCTGTTGAACCTGTTAACCAACCTTTTTGAGCAGCTTCTGCCAGCAAGAGTTGCGTTTGAGCAGCTGTTACCAAGAAGTTTGGAGCTGTATTTTTGGCCATACGAGTTCTATCTACTTGCGTAAAATCATAGAAACTTGCCAATTTATTTTTTGTAACCTCGGCCGAGATTGTACTATTATCAAAACCAAAGGGCATTCCTATTTGTACGGTAGGGTCAGTACTTGCTCGTGAAGCTACTTGTTCGGGGCCAGATTTTGCTCCAACATACCGAACAGCAATTGATTTTAGACGAGGGTCGTTTGTGTTTTTCAAGTAATCAACAAATGGAGCTGCCATATAAATATTTGCAGCTTCGGTTGAATTGAGCATATTACCTACGGCATTTACATAGTTGGCATCGTGACGAACCATTGCATTTTCGGTATTGAGTTCCATTACGCCAGCCGCTACAGCTTTATTCACGACTGATTGTGCTTGAGCGGCATCTACTTTGCTCAGACGCATACCCGCACGAAGTAAGAGAGAATTAGCAAATTTTTTCCATAAAGCAATATTACCGCCATATAGAACATCGGCTGCTTCTACGGTTTTGTTGGCATCTAAGGCAGTTGAAGCATCGGTTAATTCTTTAATAATTCCAGCATAAACAGCCTGTTGGGTATCGTACTTAGGCAATACAATCTGCTGTGTATAGCCTTTAGCTGCATTTACATAAGGAATATCTCCGTAAGAATCAGTAGTTACCATATAAGCGTAGGCTTGTAAGATACGAGCCATGTTATAGAGGTTCGAGCGTGCAGGCACATCTTTTGTTTGGTCGATTACGTCTTGCGTGTTTCTGATAACCGTACGGTAATATTTTTGCCAGTTCTGAACTGTATTGTCTCGGCTGTCTTGATTAAAGTTTGCCCCCGTCAAAACCCCAGAGTTAGGCGATACCATTTGTTGTACAATACCTGCTTCATAAATAATAGTACCAGGTGCATACGTGCAATTGACGGTCGCATTATTCAGAATAAAAACTGGATTAACCGACGTTGCGGCTGTTTTATTGATATTCAGTTCGTCGAAACCTTTATCGCAGCTTGTTAGCCCCCAAAACGGAATAGATAACAATAAAGCTTTTACTATATTTTTCATTTCAAATTCATTTTTAAATTGATTACTTAGACTTCTGAGGCTTAAAACTTCACATTCAAATTAAAGCCCATGCTTCGAGTGGTTGGTAAACCATGCGACTCCATCCCAACAAGGTTATCAGAAGAATAACCAAATGATTCAGGGTCAATATTATCTACCCATTTTTTGAGTAATAATACATTATTGGCAACTAAGCTAAGTTTTGCACCTTTAATGACTGAATTTTTAGGAAGAAATTTCGTAAAGTCATAACCAGCTGTAATTTGGCGTAATTTCCAAAAACCGCCGTTGTAAACAACAGGCTCAATGATTGCTAATGAGCGTACTACCGACCAGTAATCTTGTACGTTTGCTTTTACTGTATTTGGTTCGCCTTTGTCGTTTACGCCAACACCAATAACACCACCAGTATCACGACCAACAAGGGTATTTTTGTGCAAACCATGACGATAAAGGTTGAAGTTTGAACCCGATAGCATCATATTTCCTAATTTGAAATCAATCAAGGCTGATAAGGTAATTCCTTTATAATTAAAAGCGTTATTGATACCACCCACCCATTTCGGTAAGGCACTACCATACGAAATCAAGTCGGCTGTGCGAAGTGGAATACCATTTGCCCCGAAAACCTGTTGACCATTGGCATCACGACGGAAGCCAAAACCATAAATCTGCCCCATTTCTTGACCAACTACTTGGCGAAGTTCTCCGTTGAAAACGTGCGTTCCGACCGTAATTCTTTCGCCTGGTGTATCGGTCAAAAGGCTAAGTACTTTTGTTTTATTATAAGACCCATTTAAGGTAATATCCCATTGGAAGTCAGAGGTTTTAACAGGAACTAAGTTCAGTAATGCCTCGGCACCATTGGTGCGGCTACGTCCGCTATTGATGAGAGTGCTGGTAAAGCCCGAAGCATCAGAGATTTGTGCCGAAACGATTTGGTCGGTCGTGATTTTTTGGTAAACCGCAAAATCTAAACCTACTCGATTATTGAATAATTTTAACTCGATACCTGCTTCTTTTTCTGAGGCACGCATCGGGCGAAGGTTAGCGTTTGGAAGTGTATTTCCAGACGAACCACCAACTGGCTGCAATGCTCCTGCAGGATTGCTCAGTAAGTTTGAGTTGATACCATAAAATAGATTATTTGAATAAGGCGAAACATCGGTATCGCTACCCACTTCGGCATAAGCAACTCTTAGTTTACCGAAATTTAACCAACTTGGTATATTATTGAACGACTGCGAGAAAACATAACTTCCCGAAACGGATGGATACAAAATACTACGATTTTCGGGTGAAAGTGTTGAAAACCAGTCATTTCTTGCCGTTACGTTTACAAATAAATAGTTTTTGTAAGAAAATTCACTCGAACCATAAATAGAGTTTACGGCTCTTTCAGATAAGCCATAGATTGGGTCTTTTACACGGCCATTCATAACGGTGTATAAACCTCTCACAACAAAATCCTGAACAGCAGTAGAGTTCAAGTCCGAACGACGATACATTTGGTTTCCACCAAGGTTTACGTCAACACCAAAATCTCCGAAAGTTTTTGAAGCCGCAATCAAGATATCGGCATTGGTTTCTCTAAATCTTCTGGATTCTTGTGTAAAAGAGCCATTCACAAAACCCGCAGGTGCGGCAGCCAACGAAGCAGTACCCGTTGCGAAGTTATTGAACTCTTGGTCACGTGACCAAAAATCTTGTCCGATACGTCCCTGTACATAAAGCCAATCTGTGAGGTTATATTTTACTGAAACATTACCAAAGATTCTATCTCTACGAATATTCTGAAATTGCTCCGATAAAGTAAAATATGGGTTCGTACGATTCATAAATCTTGAATAGATATATTCATTTCCAGCAGCATTAAATTTCTTTTCTTCCAACAAACTCAAAGGCATTGAGTTGGCCATATTTGAGAGGGCTGTCGGAATTGAGTTATCTTGATTAGCAACGTTAGGTGGGTTTTTATTAAACTCGTTAGAGTAATTGATATTTCCTGCAAAACTTAGCTTTTTCGATAAATTATAAGAAAAACCTAAATTGAGGGTTTTTCTGTTGAAAGTATTATTGGGTACAATACCTTTATTATCCATGTTAGAAAAAGAGAGGTTCATGCCACCTTTTTCGCCCGAACTTGATAATGAAATAGTATTGGTAAAGTTTTGTCCGTTACGGTAAAACTTACGAATACGATTATATTGCGGCTCATAAGGAACACTTACACCATCAAATAATACCTGAGTCATACCCGGTTGAAACTTCTCACCAAACGACCATTGACCCGACGTTGGGTTGGCTGCGGTTGGTCGTACACCATTTTCGCCTTGACCATATTCATACTGATAATCCGTAAAATCTAAAGGCGTTTCATTCGTAAAGTTAGTGTTGAAAGTCACGCCAATACCTTTATTATCACCTTTCGATTTGGTTGTAATCATAATTACACCATCTTTTGCACGAGAGCCATACAAAGCTGCCGCAGTAGCACCTTTCAGTACAGTCATACTTTCTACATCATCGGGGTTGATAGATGATAAACCATCACCGCCATCAGAAGTATTTCCACCACCTCTTACGCCGATTGAGTTATCAGCACCCGCATTACCAGGGTTTGTGCCAAAGTTGGTGTTATCAATAGGTACACCATTGACAACAATTAAAGGATTATTCTGTCCCGAGATTGATGATTGACCTCTGATTCTAATCTTTGAAGTTCCAGCAGGGCCAGTTCCCAATCCTGAGATATTCACACCTGCAATTTTACCAGTTAGGGCATTCATCAAATTAGGTGTACGATTCTCCGTCAATTGCTCTCTTCCTACGGTTGAGGTAGCATAGCCTAATTTTTTAGCTTCTTTTTTGATACCCAAAGCGGTTACGACCACCTCATCGAGGCGTTGAGCATCTTCATCCAACGAAACATTGATAATTGATTGGTTTCCGACTTTAATTTCTTGAGTTTTGTAACCAATAAAGCTAAAAACAAGCGTAGCATTAGACGAAGCACTGACACTAAATGTACCATCGGCACTGGTATTTGTACCAGTGTTTGTGCCTTTTACTTGCACCGAAACTCCAGGAAGCAGCACTCCTTCCTTTGAGGAGGTGACTTTTCCCGATATTTTTTGGGCATAAATAACCGCTGATGTAGACATCAACAGTATAAATAATAGGAATTGTTTTTTCATGAGTAACTTGAATGGGTTTTATTTCTGAAAAACAAATTTCTTAAACAAAATCACGTCAAACTTCCAAATAATTTCGGCGGTGAATATTATAATGATTACTTGAAAAAATTGTAATATTTTTACATTATTATTAATTCAAATGTCTCATTTTTCTTTACATAAAGGTAAATCACCAGAAATTCAAGCATTTCCGCACTTGATTGAGTTTTCTCGCAAGAAAATTCAACAGGTGTTGCCGAACTCAATGCCTGTAAAAGAAAATCAAGGTTTAAGGATAGTTTTTATTTTGGAAGGAAAATTTGAGTGGATTGTTGATAATCAGTCGATTACAGTATATCCAAACGATGCTGTTTTGGTCTTCCCAAAACAAAAGTTTGGGGGTGTAAAAGAAATATGGGATGTGGGTTTGGTTTTATCAATTACAATAAACCCACGTTTTTTTTCGGAAGAGGGTGAGTTGATTTTGGGTGATTGGAGTGGAATTTCAGATGCCGAACAAAGGCTTATTGGAAAGCTTTGTTCGCTCAATACAAAGCCAGTTTTGCAAAACTTTAAATTAGTTGGAGAGGTTTTACTCAAGATTCAAAACGAAATTGTAAGTAATGAATTAGGTTTTAAGACAAGAATTAATCACTTAGTTGATGAATTATTGATTGGAATTGCACGCCAAATGAGTAAGCAAGATAATCAACGGCGAGATTTTTCGCAGACTTTTCAGAAAATTGACCATATTTTGCGTGAAAACCTCGCTCACCCATGGACGGTCGAAGAAATGGCGGTCATTGTTGGTTTAGGCACGACCGCTTTTACCGAAAAAGTAAAGTCGTACTCAGGTTTTTCGCCACTAAACTACTTAATAAATCTACGGATTTCAGAGGCTATTCGTTTGCTAAAAACAACTAAGATTAGTTTGACAGATATTGCTTTAGATACAGGTTTTTATTCATCACAGCACTTTTCAACAACATTTAAAAAATTAACAGGATACACCCCAGGGCATTTTAGGAGAATCCCCCCTCAACCCTAAAGGAGAACTAAAAGTATTTCCGACTAAAATTACAACAAAAAGCATTTTTCCTTCGCTCCCCATTAGGAGCGAGGTGGTATTATGGAAACAATTATAACTATCGACATCGAAACAACAGCAGCACGAGTTATTGCTTTTGACTTGGAAGGAAAACAAATTGCTGCACGCAAAGGCACATATCCGACTTTTCATACGCAACCTGATTATAGTGAGCAAGACCCCGAGCAGGTTTTTATCACTGTACTTTTTGTGCTAAAAGGATTGCTCAACGACCCCAATTTTATGAAAAAAAATAAGGTCTTGTCTATCGTCTTTAGCTCATCAATGCACAGCGTTTTGCCAGTTGATAAAAATGGAGTTCCTTTAGGAAATGCCATTATTTGGGCTGATAATAGGGCGAGTAAGATTGCAACCGAACTAAAGAATTCAACGTTGGGGGGTGAAATTTATCAAAATACGGGCACCCCTATTCATCCGATGTCACCTTTGGCCAAAATCACTTGGATAAAAAACCACGACCCTGAGCGTTTCGCAAAAACAAATAAATTCATTTCTTTGAAAGAATATATTTTATATCAATTTACGGGCGAATATTTGATTGATTATAGCTTAGCTTCTGCTACTGGGCTTTTTAATATTCACAAATTAGAGTGGGAAAGTAAGTCACTTAATTTTGCGGAAATTTCGGCTGAACAACTTTCAAAACCAGTTTCAATCTTTAATTCAGAGCTAAAACTTCGACCTGCACTGGCAAAATCTTTAAGACTTTCTGATAAAACCAAACTGATTGTTGGAAGTAGTGATGGGTGTTTTGCAACACTTGGTTCGGGGGTGGTCGGCGAGGGCCAGGCAACAATTTCTATAACATCGAGCGGTGCAGTGAGGGTAGCTGGGAAAAAGGTTTTACGAGACGAAAAACAACGGTTTTTTAACTATATTTTGGATAAAGACTTGTATGTGTCGGGAGGACCAACAAATAATGGAGGCGTTGCTTTCGAATGGTTTGCTCGACAATTTGGAAATTTTAATAACGGCCTTGATTTTGAAGATAGTCTCAACGATTTATTCAAAGATGCTGCTCAAATTTCAGCAGGAGCAAATGGTTTACTTTTTCTTCCTTACTTGCTTGGCGAAAGAGCACCACTTTGGAATGCCAATGCCCGTGGAGTTTATTTTGGGGTTAATATTACACACGAACAGTCTCATTTTGTAAGGGCAACAATCGAAGGAATTTTATTTGAAATTTATAGTATCGGAAAGCTTCTTCAAACTTATCGGAAAATTGAAAAACTCTATGTAAATGGCACTTATGCTACGTTGCCGCTTTGGTCGCAAATCATATCGGATATGTACGGAAAGCAAGTATATATCAATGATAATCATGATAGTGCAAATGTAGGAGCCGCAATGCTTGCCTTAACCGAGATGCAGGTTTTTAGCTCCGTAGAAGAAGCCGCTAAGACAATTCAATCGTCTAAAGTTTACCAACCAAACTCTGGTAATCATCAAAAATATCAAAAACTTTATGCAATTTTTGAAAAGTTGAGCCATAAGCTCACCGAAGAATTTGATTTGATTGCCGAATTACAACAAAATCAAGAGGATTGATTATCTTGCAAAACAATCAACAAACCCTAAACACTAATGAAAGAACGCCTGACTTCGCTTGACGTTTTTAGAGGCATGACCATCATGCTCATGACTATCGTAAATAACCCTGGCGACTGGGGTCATATCTACGCCCCACTCGAACATGCCGAATGGCATGGGTGTACGCCAACCGACTTAGTTTTTCCATTTTTCTTGTTCATCGTTGGTATCTCTACGGTACTTTCTATGCCTGTAAAGAAGTTTGACAAATCGGTTTTAGAAAGAATTATCACTCGTGCATTGAGAATATTTCTCTTGGGTTTATCGCTCAATTTCTTCTCAAAAATTCACCTTGCTTCGTTCGAAGGTATTCCTTTGATGCTTATTCGTTTGGTTTTTACGGCTATCATAACGGTCTTATTACTCGGTGAGTATGACCTAAAAAAGGAACTTTACGTAGCTGTTGGTCTATTTGCCTTAATGATGATTTTGTGTTTTGGAGGTTTTGAAGATTTTGCTTCGGTCAGAATCCCTGGGGTTTTGCAGCGAATTGCCATTGTTTATTTGATTGTATCAATTATCTATGCCACAACCAATACTACCGTGCAAATTATCATTGGTCTGGTATGTTTGTTGGGTTATTGGGCTTTGATGGCTCTTGTTGATGTACCAAATGTAGGAGCAGCTAATTTTGAAAAAGGAACAAACCTTGCAGCTTGGCTTGATAATTATCTATTATCAGGACATCTTTGGGTAACTTCAAAAACGTGGGACCCAGAGGGAATTTTAAGTACATTGCCAGCTATCGGAACTGGCTTAGCGGGTGTTTTTACAGGGAAATTGCTCACCAATGATTTTCCGAAAAATAAAAAAGCTATTTATTTACTTTCTGCGGGTGTTTTGGGCGTAATGATTGGCTTACTTTGGAATGAAGTTTTTCCGATAAATAAAGCTTTGTGGACGAGTTCGTATGTTTGCTACGCAGCAGGAATTGCCTTGATGGTACTCGGAGCGTTGTATTTTGTGATTGATGTCCTCGAAGTAAATGCTTGGACAAAACCTTTTGTGATTTTTGGCGTGAATCCGATGTTGGTATTTTTCTTTTCGGGAATTATACCACGAGTTTTGAATATGATAAAAATTACTCAACCCGAAAATACCGAGAATACAAGTACGGGCTTAGTAGCTTGGCTTTATGGCCATTGGATTGAGCCGTTTTTCACTGAACCCAAAAATGCTTCTTTGGCTGGTGCGTTGATTTATTTGTTTATTTGGTTCGTGATTTTAGTTTTGTTTGATAGAAAGAAGATGATATTTAAGGTCTGAATAAAAATTGTACAAGTTAAAAACTTGTGCTACAAAACCAGCTTAAATGCTCATAATCAAAGAAAAATGAGTATTTTTGTGAAAATATTAAACAAAATATTATTACACATGGCAACAAACAGAACATTCACCATGATTAAGCCACACGCTGTGGCAGATAGCCATATCGGTGGAATTACGGCGATGATTGAGGCTGCTGGTTTCAGAATCGTGGCAATGAAAAAAACACAATTATCAGCAGCACAAGCTGGTAAATTCTATGAAGTACACAAAGAAAGACCTTTTTATGGCGAATTATGCGAAATGATGTCTTCTGGTCCAATCGTTCCGATGATTTTGGAAAAAGAAAACGCAGTAGCAGATTTCCGTGCATTGATTGGGGCAACAAATCCAGCAAATGCAGAGGAAGGTACGATTCGCAAAAAATATGCAAAATCAATGGGCGAAAATGCCATTCATGGTTCAGACTCAGATGAAAATGCGGCTATCGAAGGCTCATTTTTCTTTGGAGCAATTGAGCAATATTGATTTTTAGACAACAGTCAATAGACGACGGACGACAGTTTTTTCTATCGACCGTTGTCTGTTAACTATGTCAGTCTATCCCTTCATAAATAATTCCTGACTTTTGTCTAATTTCATCTAACAGACTTATCAATTTTACACTCATCGAAAGGGGCATTTTTGAGCTTTCTTTTTTTCCTTCTCTCACACACTGGCTCACCTCTTCAATCTCAAAATTATAACCAAACGTTTTACGTGGGAAATTGAATTTCACGGGCTTTTTATCCGTTTCGTGAAGCGTGATTCGTTTCGCCTCCATGAATCGGCCTTCAATATGAATGTAACCATTTTCGCCATAAATCAACGCTTCCGTAAGCGTACGTGATTTGAGCGTACAACTCAAATTGGCTGTCGCTTCGTTTTTATAGCCCAATACAAAACTCGTAGTTTCATCAATTCCAGTTTCCCCGAAATTACTAATTGCTTGAATATCAGAAGGATAGCCTAATAAAAGCAAACTTAAATAAGCAGGGTAAATGCCAATATCCAGCAAAGCACCGCCACCTAAATTAGGGTTTAATAAACGTTTTTCTGGTAAAAAAGGAGCAGTGAAACCAAAGTCAGCTTGCACGTTTCGTACTTTTCCGATACGCCCTTCGGCAATTAAATCTAATGTTTTTTGAATGGCTGGAATAAACCGTGTCCACATTGCTTCCATCAAAAAAGTGTCGTTTTCACGGGCAGCTTCCACCATTTTTTGCACTTGCTTTAAATTCATTGCAAATGGTTTTTCGCACAAAACAGGTACTTTATGCTTCAAGCATAAAAGCGTATTTTCGGCGTGCGAAGTATGCGGTGTGGCGATGTAAATGGCGTCCAAATCAGGGGTTTGGAAGATGCTCTCGTAAGAATCATAGAAATAGGAAGCTTCATAGCGTTCGGCAAAATCTTTGGCTCGTTCGAGCGAAGACGAAGATGCAACGGCATGAAGTTGGGCGTTTTTTACGGATTTCAAGTCTGTGGCAAATTTTTCGGCAATTTTACCTACACCAATAATTCCCCACTTGATATTTTTTTTCATCTTAAATCAGTTTCTTTTGAGAAGCTAAATTAAGCAAAAAACGTTTTATCGGATAATTATTTTTTCGGTGAATTGCTCTTCACCTATTTCTAAAACAAGAAAATATAAACCCGTAGGAAGCGACTTCGGAAGTAAGATTTGTGTTTTTCGATTGTCAAGAAAGATACTTTCGATAGAAACTGGTAAACCGAAAATGTTTAATAATCGAATCGTTGATGCTGGTTTATCAATCGTTTCGATTAAAAAACTTGCATTTTCGACAGGATTAGGCGAAATCCTTACCTTTTGCTCTGAAATATGGGGTTCGGTACTAAGAACAGAAACCGTAATGGTCAGCGTCTTGTAGATAAATTCTTTTCCCGCCGCATCATAGAATTTCAAGCGGTAATAGTTTTTGCCCAAAAATGGCTTTTGGTCGGTATAAGAATACGTTTTTTTAGTGGTAGAATTGATTGAAGCGACAATCTGGCTCATAACATTAAACTTGAACCCATCAATGCTTCGCTCTATTACAAAGTTTTTAGATTGTACTTCTGTCGAGGTTTCCCACGAAACTTTTACATACTGTTCGGGCGTAATATTCGCTCCGTAGGTTTTTATTTCTACTGGTAATTGATTTCCAACCTTAACTGCCCAAAAATCTGTTCCGCCCTTATTTTCGGTCACATCTCCATCAACCGAGTCGGAGTTCCCTGCAATAATAAATCCGCCATCAGTAGTGGGAAATGCTCCACGAGCGATATCAGAATCAGCTCCGCCAAACATGGTATGGCTACTTATCACGCCCGAATTTTCGATGTTTACTAACCAAATATCGCCCACAGGCCCGTTGGGTTTTACTTTTCCGATAACCGAACTGCTCATTCCCATGGCAAAGAGTTTGCCTGTCATTGTTTTTTTTATCGTATAAAGTCCATCAATATCGTCTCCACCAGTCAGTATTTTCCAAAGCAATCGTCCTTCAGTAGCTGAGTATTTTGCTAAAACTCCATCTTTTTGACCAAGATTTGGCGTCATATCGCCATTCGTCGAGTTAGTTTCTCCTACAATTATATAGGCATTATCGGTAGTTTCAACGGCCGAATACGCCATGTCCAGATTTGTACCACCTAACGCTCTTAACCATAAAAGTTTACCAGTAGCATCAGCTTTCATGATGCAAAAGTCAATAAACCCTTTGCCTGCTCCCGAAATTTCAAGATTTGAAGCTTCAGTTCCTCCAACCATCAGAAAACCCCCATCTGTACAAACAATTACCTCATTCATCGAATCATTGGAAGAACTCCCATACGTTCTCGTCCATTGAATATCGCCCGTTGCGTTAAGTTTTGATAACCAAAAGTCTGTTGTATTGACAGGATTAATGGTTGCTCCGATAATATATCCGCCATCGGCAGTGGGTTTGATTGTTGGTTTCGCATTGGCATCAGCTCTGGCAAAGGAAATTTCGCCAACGCTATATCCGCTGGCTATTACTTTTCGCCATTCTATAGAGCCGTCAGTTTCTAGTTTCAGAAGTATTAAGCCGCCACGAGAACCATTTCCTGCAGCTTCACCATCGGATGAAGAAGTAGTGGCTATGAGTAAAACTCCTTTATCTTTTGTTTCTAAAACATCGGTCGCAACATCGTCTTTTGTGCCACCAAAGGTTTTTGACCATTCCATTTCTCCCCAATTATTGAGTTTTACTACCCAAATATCACTTCCGCCAGCACCACTAAATGCTTTTGAAGCAGGTACATCACCATCTTTATTGTTATTCGTCGAACCTACAATCACATACCCTCCATCAGAAGTTTGTGTACTGGCGTAGGCGTATTCATTATCTTTTCCACCTAAACTTTTTTGCCAATGAACGGCCAAGTTTTGGGCAAATAGCAATGTTTGTAAAGCCGAAAATATGATAACCAGTAAAAACCTCATGTATTAGTTTGCTGCGGAAAATTATTTCTAACAACAATAACAAACTTCGTACCAAGCACAAAAAAATGCCCCAACCATTACAGTCGAGGCATCTGGGTTTTTATAGAGGGGTTTATTATTACTTTGCAGCTAATTTAACCTGTAAATTTTGGTCAATAGCATCTAAGAATTCTTCTGTGTAAAGATAATGCTCTCCGTGAGTCACTTTGTTTCCGTGAATACAAACAGCTAAATCTTTAGTCATTTTACCCGACTCAACTGTTTCAACACAAACTTGCTCTAAAGCTTGGCAGAAATCAATTAATTCTTGATTACCATCTAATTTACCACGGAACTCTAAACCACGAGTCCAAGCAAAGATTGAGGCAATTGGATTTGTTGAAGTTGGTTTTCCAGCTTGGTGGTCACGGTAGTGACGAGTTACAGTTCCGTGAGCAGCTTCAGCTTCCATTGTTTGACCATCTGGCGTAACAAGTACTGATGTCATTAAACCAAGTGAACCAAAACCTTGTGCTACTGAGTCAGACTGAACGTCGCCGTCGTAGTTTTTACAAGCCCAAACGAATGAACCATTCCATTTCAAGGCAGAAGCAACCATGTCGTCAATCAAACGGTGTTCGTAAACGATTCCCGCCGCTTCAAACTTAGCTTTGTAGTCTGCTTGATAGATTTCTTCAAAAATATCTTTAAAACGACCATCGTATTTCTTCAAAATTGTATTTTTTGTAGAAAGATATAAAGGCCATTTTTTGTTTAATGCTACATTGAAACACGAGTGAGCAAATCCACGGATTGACTCGTCGGTGTTGTACATACCCATTGCTACACCACCACCTTTGTAGTTATAGATTTCGTATTCTTGTACAGTTCCGTCTTCTGCTTCAAATTTCATTGTTAATTTACCTGCACCCTTCACAACAAAATCAGTTGCACGGTATTGGTCACCGAAAGCATGACGGCCAACGATGATTGGAGAAGTCCAGTTTGAGACCAAACGAGGAACGTTTTGACAAACGATTGGCTCACGGAAAACAGTACCATCCAAGATATTACGGATAGTTCCATTTGGTGATTTCCACATTTGTTTTAAGTTAAATTCTTTTACACGAGCTTCATCAGGTGTGATAGTGGCACACTTGATACCTACGCCGTATTCTTTGATTGCATTTGCTGAATCAATCGTTACTTGGTCGTTTGTTTCGTCACGATACTCAATTCCGAGGTCATAATACTTGATATCAACATCAAGGTAAGGAAGAATTAATTTTTCTTTGATAAATCGCCAAATGATACGAGTCATTTCGTCGCCATCTAACTCAACTACTGGATTTGCTACTTTGATTTTTGCCATTTTTCCAAATGCTCCTTACCCCAAACAGGAGACCGAGTTTATATTAATTTCATTGTCTTGGGGCGATTATAAAGAATAAGAAAGTAGTCAATTATCAAAAGTCTACTGTCAATAGTTTTTTACTTATCTAAAACACCTTGACGTCCTTTCTTTTTGACAACTAAAACACAATTTTATTCTTTAATTGACATGAATAATTTTTTACTGTCACAAAGGTAATTGATTTATATAAATATTCTAAGATTTGGGTAAACAAAAAAAGAGCCTCCAAATGGAAGCTCTTTTCTGACTTAAACCAAAGAAAATTATGAAAATTAATAAAATCGTTTATCAGTTTATAGTCGATTGCGAGCGGTATTTCGCTCCATAGTCGATAGAAGTTAGATTTTATACATTATCGACCGTCGTCTATTGACTATTTATTCAATAATTCGTCGAATGTGATAGCTACGTAATACATCGAGCCAACGGCTGCACTACCAAATGCTTGAATGTATGGTTTACCACCGATGTTAGTACCACCTAATTTGATGATAGATTTCATCGAAGCTAATTTATAGCTTACTTGTGCATCAAATGTAGTTACAGCTGGTACGATTGTGTTTGTAAATGAAGCAACCCCAGTTGTAGTTGGTTGATTGAAACTTGCTTGCCATACAAACTCATCTTGGTGTCTTAGATTTACATTGAAACCAAATTTATCCCCACTATTCAAACGTTTACCAAAACTTAAGTTATAACGATTTTTTGGTGTGTTATAACCAGCATATTGTTGCTCTGGGCTTGCAGTAAAGCCTTTCAAGTTATTTTGAGCATAATTTACACCAACATTAAATCCTTTTGATAAAGAATAATTACCACTGATAGCAAATCCGTTAGCAGTAATTTTTTCTTTAGAATTTGCTACGCGTGAATATGCTGAACGAGTAGATGCACCTCCAAGACCAGATTCGATTGGTAAACCAGGACCCGCTGCTGCTGTTGGCACAAGTATCGCAGTTCCACCAATGAAGTTGGTATATTTACTTGTATAGAAATACGAGTCGATAAATAATTTCTTAGCAATCAAACCTTTATAACCAATTTCATAAGAAGAGATTTTTTCTGGTTTCAATGCAGCCGCTTTGTACTTAGGCAATGCTGCTAATCCGTAAGCAGGAGCAACTTGTGCAGTTACGCCTGGTACATTGGCAGCAAGTGCTTTTGCTAATTCTGCATTGAATGCTGGTTGGAAGTTAGCCGCAATAGCCGCTGGTAAGTTAGCCGCAACACCTGCTTGAATACCTGCTTGTGTGGCTGGTAAAGCTAATTGTTGTTGAACCGCAGCTTGGATGCTTGTTTGTGTGGCTGGTAAAGCTAATTGTTGAGCTACACCCGCTTGGATTGCTGCTGCTGCCGCCGAAGCTGCTAATTGCCCTGCTGCAACCGCAGCATTTACTTGAGCAGTTACACCCGCTGTAATTTGTTGAGTTACAGCAGCTAATACACCCGCTTGGATTTGTTGAGTAGCACCAGCAGTAACAGCTTGTAATACACTTTGCTGAATCGCAGCATTTACACCTGCTGTAATTTGTGGTGTTGCTTGAGCAGTGACAGCCGCAGTAGCATAAGCCTGTGCTTTAGCCAAAACATCAGCTGTAATATACTTTGAAGGATTTCTTGAAAAATCGGTCAATGTTGCTAAATCTACACCATTAGCTAAGTTATATCTTGTATCAAACTCTGGTTGTCCACCAATCAAAGTACCTGCTGGTGTTCTCAAGTCAATGTATTGATTTTGAGTCGTCGGGATACGGTAACCAGTTTGGTATGAAATTCTGAAGTTTTGTTGACCAAATGAAGCAACTGCTGATAATCTCGGCGTAAAGAAGCCTTCAAAGTTTTGGCTTTTGTCATAACGAATCGAAGCCGATAGTTTCAAGTGGTCTTTGAATAAACTTTTAGCACCCTGAATAAAAGCACCATATTCATTGATTGGAATTACTCCTGAACGCCCTTCTTTTTTATCTGAGAATAAAGTTCCGTTTGAGCGTAAGCTGTACTGACGAACGTTTGCTCCAGCCAATAAATCAATAAATTTAATTTGATTTTTGAAGTTATAAACACCTTCTGCATGATACATATTAGTTTTATCTAAGAAAGCACCACCGCCATCAACAATGGCTGCATCACGGAATTTATTGAGCAATGTGGTATATTCTGCTGTTCCAGGTGTTGGCATTCCTTTATCAGCAACACCTCTTGCCGTAATTCCAGCTTGTTCTTCTGACTGTCCCGCACCACGAGCAGCCGCAAATGCTCCTACGTATTCGCCAAACCATGTTGCATGTGGTTTAATACTATTTAGCATCGCAACCGCAGCTAAACCAGCAGTATATGATTGACCCGAACGCTCTTGAGTAGTATATGCTCTTAAAGTAAAGTTATCACCTCTTAGTTCAACTTTTGCTTGTGTTAAGTTAAAGTTACGAAGAGAATATCTACCTGTACCTGTATAAACAGTTGTTCCATAACCATAATTTACTTGTCCTACCAACTCAACTTTATCATTGATACGGTAGTGTGCAGCTAAATTTGTTTTAAAGCTTTTCGTATTATAGTCTACCATGTCTTTCTCATAAAAGCCAGTTCTACTAACGTTTACGTTTGGTATCAAACCTAAAGCAGCTGAGGGCAATAGTTTAGCCGCAATCAAACCATTAGCAACGGTAGTCATATTTGCTTGAACCTCGTCACCATAGATGTTCATACCGTCGTAATCGGTCTTTGTTCCTGCACCTCTTGAACCCGTTTCTACTCCACCAAGATTTAGGTTAGAATAGTTGGTTGCTTGCCAGTCTTTCGCTGTGATGTAAGCTAAGTTTACTTTGAATGCAAATTTGTTATTTTTTGAAGCTTTGGCATAACGCATTGAAAAGTCAGCCATCGGTGTGTTTACAACATCACGGTTGCTGGCACTCATTATACCCGTTTTTACGGTTGCACTTAAACCTTGGTAGAGGAATGGACTTTTACTATTCATCAAAACCAAACCATTGATAGCGTTAGGGCCATAAAGAGCCGAAGCTGCACCTGGTAAAACTTCAACATTTTCAACATCAAGTTCGGGCATACCCACGATATTATCAACAGGAAAATTTAAGCCTGGAGCTTGATTATCCATTCCATCAATCATTTGAACAGTACGTGGATTTCCAGTAGCACCAAAACCACGCATATTGATTGATTTAAATAATAAACCCTGTGTTGTCATGTCAATACCTTTCATGTTGGCCAAAGCATCGTAGAAGGATGGAGAGGCTGTCTCACGAATGGTACGAATATCCATCTTTTCGATAGCAACTGGCGATTTCAAAACCGATTCTTCAACCCTCGAAGCCGATACAACAACTTCTTGCCCCAAAATTGCTTGCTCTTTTAAAGCAATATTGATAGAAGCATTGTTTCCAGAAACATTCATCTCTTGACTTTGGTATCCTACTGATGAAATGAGGAGTGTAAATGGTGGAGGAGTAGAGACATTAAAAGAAAACTCCCCTTTTGCGTTAGTGATAGTTCCTACGACTTTTCCTTTTACCTGAACACTAACACCGATTAGTGGTTCTTTAGTTGTGGCGTCTGTAATTGTTCCAGACACTTTTGTTTGAGCAAAGGAAAGCTGAGTTATTAGGAAGCAGCATATTCCGAGCAAACATTTTTTAACATAAAGTTTGTACATGAGAATATTGGTTAGTGGTTAACAAAACGTAATTTTGTGTCAAACTTAGAAAAGAAAATAATAATATGCAAGCATACTATTATTAGTTTGTATTAAAATGTTACAATTTTAACAAAAAATAATCATATACAATGCGAAATACGATTTTTCTATCAATTTTTTCTTTTGCAAGTATTTTTTCGATTAAAATTGCCGCTCAAAACTCGGTAGTTTTGAAAACCCATTTTGACTTAAAAATCGCTCCTAAAGTTCCAGATTATACACAGAATGATGCGTGGGCAGCATTACCAACTAAGAGCGATGCCGCAGATAGAACGCCTCAGAAGTCGAATCTAAGCGATAACCAAAGCGATGCAAAAGCCGATGTTTTCTTTTTGCATCCAACAACTTTTACCTATGAACCAAAAAATCAATATGAGTGGAATGCCGATGTAAATGATGCTGCGTTGAACGAGAAAACTGATAATTCAACGATTCTAAATCAAGCAACAGCGTTTAATGGTTCGGGCAAAATTTATGCACCACGCTATCGTCAAGCTCATTACTATTCGTTTCTAACGCCAAATGCTGCTGATAAAAAACAAGCCCTTGATTTGGCTTATTCTGACATCAAAGCTGCTTTTGAATATTATTTGAACAATTGGAATCAAGGGCGACCAATAATAATCGCTTCGCATAGCCAAGGAACGGTTCATGCTAAACGATTATTAAAGGAGTTTTTCGATGGCAAACCTCTCCAAAAACAATTGGTAGAAGCATATTTAATAGGTATTGCTACCCAACCTGATACTTTTGAAAATATTAAACCAAGTAATGCTGCTGACCAAATTGGTGGATTTGTATCGTGGAATACTTATGCACGAGGTTTCACACCAGAATACTATGTAAACGGTCTTAGTACTGCCGTTTGTACAAATCCACTTACATGGAAAGGTGATGAGGAATTTGCCCCAAAAGAACTAAACAAAGGTGGCGTTGGACTAAAATATACTTTTGTGAAGCAAGCGGCCGATGCACAAGTACATCAAGGAATGTTATGGATAAATAAGCCTTATGTCAGAGGTCGATTTTTTTTGAACACAAAGGTTTGGCACGTGGCTGATATAAATCTTTTTTGGATGAATATCAGAGAAAATGTAGCTTTACGTTTAGAAACATATCTCAAACAATAATAAAACTGTAAAATAGAGCCCATAAAGCACGCATTTTAATCAATGAATAATAATAATTACGTAATAATCATGGCTGGTGGAGTCGGAACGAGATTCTGGCCATTTAGCCGAAGCACAAACCCAAAACAGTTTCATGATGTATTGGGTATCGGAAAAACAATGATTCAACAAACGGTTGAGCGTTTTGATGGAATTTGTCCGAAAGAAAATATTTACATTGTTACGAGCAAAGAATATTACGATATAACCAAGCAACAATTGCCGTATTTGAGCGATGACCAAATTTTGCTTGAGCCGAATCGTCGAAACACAGCTCCATGTATTGCTTATGCTTGTTATAAAATTGGTGCTAAAAATCCCGATGCCAATATTGTAGTTGCTCCTGCCGACCATATTATTTTAAAAGAAGAAGAATTTCGTAAACGAATTAGCATTGCGTTACATTTTTCGGAAAAAAATGACGTGTTGGTTACTCTCGGAATCAAACCGACTCGTCCAGATACTGGCTATGGTTATATTCAGTTTTCGGAATCTGAAGGTGATATAAAGCGTGTAGTTACTTTTACCGAAAAACCAAATTTGGAGTGGGCTAAGAAATTTGTTGAAAGTGGAGAATTTGTTTGGAATGCTGGTATTTTTATCTGGAATGTAAATGCTATCAAGAAATGTTTTGAAGCATTTTTGCCCGAAATGGCCGAGGCTTTTGAAGAAATCAAGGCTGATTATTATACTGAAAGAGAAGATGATGCTTTGAACAGAGCCTATCCGCAATGCAAAAATATTTCGATTGATAATGGTATCATGGAGCGTGCCGAGAATGTTTTTGTAGTATTATCAGATATTGGTTGGTCAGATTTGGGTACGTGGAAATCGCTCTATGAAATATCGGACAAAGACGAAAATGAAAATGCCATTGATGCTAATGTAATGCTTTATGATACAAAAAACAGCATCATAAAAACCCCAAAAGACCGCTTAGTCGTTGTCAGTAGTTTGGATGGATACATCGTAGCCGAATATGATAATGTATTGATGATTTGTAAAAAAGAAGATGAACAAAAAGTGAAAGAATTTGTCGCAGCTGCTGGTACAAAAGGAAAAGAGTTTGTGTAGTTGTAAACAGTTTATAGAGGTCGTTTAATGCGATTTTAGACAAGAACTTACAATATATTTACAAAGGGGTGCGATTAATCGAACCCCTTTTTTTTGAACCAAACTTTGACGTCGTAGGTTTTATTTGAAAACAATTATACAGAATGAATAAAAAACCTTTGCAAATAGACATCGTGTCCGATGTAGCATGTCCGTGGTGCTATATCGGAAAAAAACATTTAGAAAAAGCTCTCGAAAATTTTGATAGTCAACCAGTTGAGATTACTTGGCACCCATTTCAGCTTGACCCAACCATTCCAGCCGAAGGACTTGATAAAGAGGAATATTTCATCAATAAATTTGGTAGCAAAGAGCGTATCGAGCCAATGTTTCAGCGTGTAGTAGGAGTGGGCGAGCAAGCAGGTATTAAGTTTGATTTTGAAAAAATGCCTAAAGCCATCAATACGATTCCGTTGCACAAAATGCTACATATTGCCCGTGAAGAAGGAACACAAATCGAGTTAGAGGAAAAGTTCTTTAAAGCATATTTTACTGATGGTATTGATTTTTCAGAAAAAGAACAACTCATCGCCTTTATGGAAGGGTTTGGTTGGAATCGTGAAAAAACCGAAAGTATATTGGCCAATGAAGAAATTACGTACCATGTTACGCAAGAAATCAGGCACTTTCAGAACTTAGGAGTTTCGGGTGTGCCATTTTTTATCTTGAATAATAAATATGCTATCAGTGGTGCTCAACCAACAAGTGTGTTTTTGGAGACCTTAACTAAAGTTGCCGCCGAAATGCAGCCAGTTGAAGCTGTTGGTGAGGTTTGCGATGTGGATGGCAAGAATTGTTGAAAATCTGGATATGAGGAAAGATGATTTTTCTGTTTAGAAGAAAGCATCTTCAAAGTGTATAATTTCAAATTTCTCACCCACGGTTATGGCAATTACATCGAAACGAACGTTTCCGTGCCAATTATACTTATAAATATAAGTTTCGGCGGTTTTGATAATAAGACTGGCTTTTGCTTTTGAGATAGTTTGTTCGGGAAATCCATAAGCAACTTCAGACCTCGCTCGCACTTCTACAAAAACCAACCAACCATCTTTCAGAGCAATAATATCTATTTCGCCTTTTCCGTGTGTATAGTTTTGGTCGAGAATCTCGTAGCCTTTCTTTTCCAAGAATTTGGCGGCCATTGCCTCGGCTTTATTACCTATTTCGTTGTGTTCTGCCATCGTTTGTAGGATAGGTTTTCAACCCATCAATGACGTAGTAGATAAAAAAGACAGGTTGTGAAACCTGTCTTAAATTTATACTAATTCTGCTATCACGGTTTCACCACCTACGGGTTTATCGTCAATATTTACTAATATTTTTGCATCTAAAGGCAAGAAAATGTCAATTCTCGAACCGAATTTGATAAATCCAAACTCCGAACCCTGTTCTACGGCTTGTCCTTCTTTTACGTACCAGCAAATTCTACGAGCTAAAGCTCCAGCAATCTGACGAAACAAAACCTCTGTGCCATTGTGGTGTTTCACGACGATTGTCGTACGTTCGTTTTCGGTGCTTGATTTTGGGTGCCAAGCAACCAAATATTTGCCAGCGTGATATTTGGCATACGTAACAATTCCTGAAATTGGATTGAAATTGATATGCACATTAAGTGGCGACATGAAAATTGAAACCTGACGACGTGGCCCTTTAAAATATTCTGTTTCGACAACTTCTTCAATTACAACCACTTTACCATCGGCAGGAGCAATTACGTGCTTCGGATTTACTGGAGTGGTTCTTGTTGGTTTACGAAAAAACTGAACCACAATTACAAACAACAATAAACTCACGATGAGCAATAATGTATGTAAAATTTCTTGTTCGGGTAAAAAATATCTTAAAGCCGCATTAGCTGCCAATAGTCCAATAATTGTCAACGAAATCGTTCCTGTGCCTTCCTTATGAAGTGTCATTTTCTGAGCTGTTTAGTTTTTTAGAACCGCAAATATAATCAAACAATGTTTTTACGTTATCTTCACAGCTCAAATATTTATAATACGTGTGCAAAAGCTGTGGATAAGTTGGTGTTTCACGTGGAAAAACTCTTGATATAATTATGCAAAAAATCTTTTTTTGGCGAAACTGGCCTAAAAATGAACGATTTAGCTTTGTTTTTATTCTTACGATTCTTTTCACCTCCATTCTATTACTTTCTTTTTACTGGTTCAAAGATTTAGAAAATGTTATTCATTGGGATGTTCTGAGCGAGCTTGACGAAATTCCAGCCGCTTTAGATACTTTCTCGGATGGGACTTTAAAGTTTACCATCAACGGAAATGCTTATATTGTCAAAGAGCGTTATCTCGCTTCGATGATGGACATCAACCTTTGGGCAAACCATTCTTTTGCTCTATTGTTTATCTTAGGTCTGAATTTGCTGTTGAGTGCTTTTTCAGGTATGAGTCGATATTGGTTTTTGGGTGGAATGATTTTACTGGCAGGTATTCTGATAACTTTTCATCTCGAAATTGTTTTTAACTCCGTCAATCAATTGCCATTTTTAGTGGCTTTTGGTGCGTTTGTGGGCTTGGCTTTTTACTTTCATACATTTGCACCGCAAATCAATGCTTTAAAAAGATTCTTAGCTTTTCTTGTTTTGAGTACGGCTGCGGCGGCATTGATTGGCTTTACCGCTAAAGCTCTTAATCCAAGTTTGGCTGTTTTTTCTTATGGTTTGCTTTCAGCAATTATTTTATCAGCGATTTTTATCTTATTGGTTGCTCACGAAATCTTGGCAAGTTTGGTTTGGGTTGTATCGAATTCGGGCGTGAAAAATCGCAATCATATTGCTTCGTTTTTGTTAATTTCGAGCATTTATCTGCTCAATGTGCTTTTAATTTACCTCGAAAAATCTCAGTATATCGACTGGAATATCATTTCTATCAATCCTGTGGCTTTGTTTGGCATTTCACTACTTTTAGGAATTTGGGGTTTCAGAGATTATTCTGAGCAATCGAATTTCTTTGATTTTCGGAGCATTGGCTCTTGGTTTTATTTGGGTCTGGCCATTATTACAACCGCTACGATTGGCAACGCCTACGCAACTGCCAACGACCCACTTATTGAAGCTTTTGAGGATTTTATCTCGTATGCTCACGTAGCGATGGGGGTTTGTTTTTTCTTTTATGTATTAATAAACTTTACGCAACCGCTACAAAAAGGATTAGAAGTACATAAGGTAATTTACAAACCAAAGTTTTATGAATTATTGCTTTTCAGAATGGCGGGGGCAATTTTGGTTTTCACGCTGATTTCATTCAAAAACTATAATAATTATTTCCAAACCAAAGCTGGCTATTACAACGCCATTGCCGATTATTATACTGCCACCGAAGATTTTCAAGCGGCTGAGACTTTTTACAAAGAAGCTTTACATTTCGATATTCGTAACCATAAATCAAATTATGCGTTGGCTTCATTGGCTCTAAAAAATGGTGATAAAGAAAATACGGGACTGTTTCTAAAAAACGCTTTAGAAAAAAACGCCAGCCCATTTGCGTATGCGGGTCTGAGTAAGGTGTTGCAAGAAAAAGATATGTTCTTTGATGCACTTTTTACCTTACGAGAAGGCGTGAGTAAATTCCCGAAGAATCAACAACTTTTAACTAACATTGCGTATCTCTACGAAAAAACCAAAGTACTTGATTCGACTTTTTATTATCTGAATTTAGCAAAAACAAACTGCTCCGACTGCGATTTGGCGGAATCTAATTTGTTGGCCTATCAGTTGAAATATGGAGAAAAAGATTCTCTTTACAAATCTTTGATTGCTTCAAACCCAAAACTTGGAGGAGATAATCGAGCAACGAAAAGCATGAGTCTTCGTGCAAATAGGGCGGCAGCGGATAAAATTTTGCAAAAACAAGCAACAACAAATATTGAATTCACGAAAGATTCAGCCATTAACGTCAGTCAATTTGCCTTGCTTTATAATTTGTCGTCGTTCAATAATACCATGTTTCCGTATTCGAGCAAAGATTTGCAAAATATCCAGCGAAAAGAAGTAAACAACGATTTCTTTGAAGATTTAGAATTTGCTATTTCTTGCCGAAATTATTTTAGCGAAAATAAACTCGAAGGATTGAAACAACTGGCTGTCTTGGCCAATGATTCGACCAAACATAAGCCCTTATATAATCAAGTAGCAGGAATGTGGTTTTTGCAACAAGGCGTGTATAATAAAGCGGTAGAGTTTCTCAGTAAAGCTGGCGATGTATCGTCGGTAGAAGTTTTACAGAAACAAAATTATCAACAAACAATCGCCGATTTTCAAAAAGCAAAAGCAGAGGAAATACTTAAAACGGCTTTGGCAAAAAATCAGAACAGTAAAGCTGATTTTGATAAGATTTTGCAAGAAAATCCGCTAAATTCGTATGTGTTGAATAAAGTTGTTGAGTTTTATAACAATACACTCAAAAAGCCTAACGATGCCTATAATTTCGTTTTCCGAGCAGCTGAATTGAATGATACCTCTGCCGAAATTTGGAAACTTTACACGCTCCAGTCACTCAAAATTGGTTTGACTGATTATGTGGCCGATGGCTTGGCCAAAGTACAGCAGCTAAGTAGCCCTGCCGATTATCAAGCATTTCTTTCCATCTATCAAGCCCAAAAAGCATTGATGGAAAAAACAAAGGTTGGTTTTGAATAGAATAATATCTTTGAAAATTGAATAGTAAAATGAGTGAAAGTTACTCGCTCATTCACTCATTCACTCATTCAACATTTCTTTTCATGAAAATTATCGAAACAACCAATATTTCAAAACGCTACATTATGGGTAGCGAAATTATTGACGCCTTAAAATCGGTAACGATTTCGGTCGATAAAGGCGAATACGTAGCATTTATGGGCCCTTCGGGTTCGGGTAAATCTACCTTGATGAACATTATTGGTTGTTTAGACTCTCCAACGGGCGGACGCTACGTTTTGAACAATAATGACGTAAGCCGAATGACTGAAAGTGAACTGGCCGAAGTAAGAAATAAAGAAATTGGGTTCGTTTTTCAGACGTTTAACTTACTTCCTCGTCAGTCAGCCCTCGAAAATGTAGCCTTGCCTTTGATTTATGCGGGATATACCAAATCGCAGAGAACAGAGAAAGCCATGCTTGCTCTCAAAAATGTTGGTCTTGATAACAGAGCTCACCACAAACCAAACGAACTTTCGGGTGGGCAGCGTCAACGTGTCGCCATTGCCCGTGCATTAGTAAACGACCCAAGTATTTTATTGGCCGATGAACCAACGGGTAATTTGGATACCAAAACATCCTACGAAATCATGGAGTTGTTCGACCAGTTGTATTCTAAAGGAAATACTATCGTAATGGTTACACACGAAGAAGATATTGCCAAATATTCGCACCGAATCATACGTTTGCGTGATGGGTTGTTAGAGTCGGATAAAATCAATCCAGAACCAACCAATCCAAGAGAAATGGCCAAACTTTATGCTCAAAAAGTGAAAGAATAACTGTTAGATAGAAATATTATAATTGTTTAAAACTAAAATATAAAGTTTAGCGTTTATGATAGTAAATCAACCATTTTCAATCTCAATTATTTTATGAAAAAAGTATTATTCTTTTTCTCTTTAATGCTTACAATTAGCACATTAACATTTGCACAAAGTCCAAGAGTTTCGGCTGAAAGTGCGAATGTAAAAGTTTCTTACGGTCAACCTTCTAAAAAAGGACGTGTGGTTTTTGGGGGATTAGAAAAATTCGGAACAGTATGGCGTACTGGTGCTAACGAAGCAACCGAAATCACTTTCAAAAAAGATGTAAAATTTGGTGGTAAATCTGTGAAAGCAGGTACTTATTCTTTATTCTCTAAATTAGGCGAGAAAGAATGGACTATCATCTTAAATAGCGAATTAAAACAATGGGGAGCTTATGGATACGATAAAATCAAAGATAAAAACGTAGCTGAAGTTACAGTTCCTGTAAAAACATTAAAAGAAGTAGTAGAGAAACTAACAATCACTACTGACGACAAGACTTTAACCATTTCCTGGGATACGACGAGTGTGAGCGTACCTATGGAGTTTTAGGGTTTAGGTAAGTGTAGTAATAAAAAGCCGAGGTTTTGCCTCGGCTTTTTTTGTTGCTCGTTTCTTTCGGCTACGCTCCGAGAACAAATTCCTATTTCTTCCCAACAAATCTTTCAAAAAACTCATAAATGCGTAGCATACGGTCGATTCTTTGGCGGACATTCCCTGTGCGAGAAAGTTCGTGCGTACCACCTGGCATTCTTACGTATTCTACTTCTTTACCCATAATTTTCATCGATTTATACATCATTTCACTCTGAATCACGCCCGTACGAAGGTCGTTTTCTCCGTGTTTGATGAGCAATGGTGTACGAATCTTATCAACGAATGTATAAGGGGAATTGGTTTCTAATACTTTTTCTTGCGTATCATTCCACGGATAATTGAAATAGCTCGGAATTAAACGCCATGCGTTTCCTTCGCCTAAAAATGTTGTTAGGTCATAAACGCCACGTTGAGCAAATGCTGCTTTGAAACGGTGGTCGTGTGCCACAATCCAAGCAGTCAGATACCCTGCATACGAGCCACCCGTAATTACTTGGCGAGAAGTATCAACCCATGATGCTTTTGCGGCATCGGTTGCCGCAGCCAAAACGTCTTCGGTTGGACCAGTTCCCCAATCTTTAATATTAGCACGCAAGAAATCTAAACCATAACCGCCTGAACCACGAGGATTGGCATAAACCACGCCGTAGCCTTGCGAACAAAAATATTGATGCTCATGCCACATCGAAAACTCACCAGGCCCCCACATGGCAGTTGGACCTCCGTGCATATTCAATAAAAGTGGGTATTTCTTGCCTGCTTCTAAATTAGTTGGTTTCATTATCCAATATTCTACTTTCTGGCCTTTTGAATTGGTATAAGTTCGTTTTTCAGGAAAACTTAATGCTTTGTTTTTTACCCAATCATTGACCGAAGTTAATTTTACAGGGTTTTTCATCTGCAAATCAGCTACATAAAGTTCATTTGGGTTGGCAACTTCGGTTTTTGAATAAAGAATCTTATCGACCGATAAATCAAAACCTAAAATACCTGACTCAAAATCAGTGAGCTGTTCCACTTTTTTGCTTGCAACATCAACCCTGTAAATTGGCTGTCCACCATTTGATTGTGCCGTAAAATAGACATATTTCATGTCTTTCGACCACGTTAGTCCACTTACCGAGCGGTCAAATTTAATGAGTTGCGGATTTGTGCCATCGGCTTTTGCGATGTACAAATCGCCAATATTTACACCTTGTGAGTTTGATTTCGTATAAACGATGCTTTTGCCGTCAGGCGACCAAGTTACCCCTCCAAACGATTTCCCTTTTTCACCTAATATCGTCTTACGATTCGAGCCATCTGGGTTCATAACCATAATTCTATTATCTTGTTCACGGTCGGGGTGTTGTAGCGAATCGAGTGCCGTTTGTACCGCAATTTGTCCATCTTGTAGCCATGCTCCACCGCCATAGCTTCTAAAGCCTGTAGTGAGAGGCGTAGCTTTTGCACCTTCTTTTACTTCGATTGTGTAGATATGCGAGAAATTCAACTCAGGTTGTGTTGTGGCTTCGCCTTGAAAAGTAAGACGATTGATGACTTTCGCTTTTTTATCTTCGACGTCTTTCTCTAAATACGCTCTAATTTCTTCGATTGTACCATCAGGATTGGGCTTTACACCTTTAGCTGGCTTTAAAAACTCATTTTTTGCAAAACCAGGTTTCTCTAATGACCATGTAGGAACACCTTTTGATGGGTTCAGAACAGTATCTTTCAAAAGCTCGGTCAAAGATAGCCCCACACTGAACGAAATTTTTGAACCATCTTTCGACCAATTTGGGTTTAATGCACCGTATTTTGAATCGGTTAGCTGGAAGGCTTCACCCCCATCGAGTGGCATTACGAAAATTTGAGATTTACCTTTTACATTTCGGGCAAAGGCAATTTGTTTACTATCAGGCGACCACGACGCACTACCCACGCTTTCGGTTCCACGAGTAATTTGCTTAACCGCCTGAAAATCAGTTAAGAATAAGTGCGTGCGATAATCGTATTCGAGTTTGTTTTCTTCGCTTGGTTCGGAAGTTCGGAGCGAGTAAATGGCTTTTTTTCCATCGGGAGCGATGTTGATAGAGCCAATTTGTTTGATTCGGGTGAGGTCAGTTACTACTACTTTTTCTTTGCCAACTTGGGCAAATACTAAGTTTGAGATAAAGATAAGGGTTAGAATTACTCTCATAATTGATTGTTTTTGAAGTTTACTTGGTAAAAGTACAAAAACAAATCAAGATTGCATTCAGGCATTATGATTGAGCCGAATTTTATGGTACATATCGTGCATGACCTGCATGTGCGGGGCAGTCAGAACAGCGAGGCCCAAGAAACTATACGCCATTATTGCATTATTGTTGATGAACATAAAGCCCGTTAGGCCAAAAATCAGAATTCCGCCAATGGCTAATAAACTATAAAACACAATTTGCCGAATAACACGGTTGGCAGTATTGAAATTACTGTTGTTTCGGAGATAAGCAGTAATATTTTTGAGTGAAAGTGTTGAGTGCCAAATAACAAAATAGAAGGTAAAACCCAAGACCATCGGAAGGTTATAAAGTATGACCAAAATCAACAAAAATTGCACAGAAAAATATCGGTTTTCAGAAAAAACCATTTCTTTATTTTTTCTGAAATAGATAATCACACTTATCAAAAAAAGGAAAACTGCCGAGAAAATTAAGCTGATTCGGTGAGAGTCAAGCCAATTGATAAATGCCAAATTATCAGAACCCGCCTTGAAAAGTAATAATATTGGTCTGACCTCATTAAAATTAGGCATTAGAATTAAGCTTAAAATGACCAATCCATAACTTGTCACGAGAAATTTTCCGAGAAGAGTATCTGTTTTGAAACGATGTAAGTCAGTTTCACCAAAATGATAAGCCGCCAGAAAAATAAACAAGATATTTCCAATCAACGGAAATAACCAAAGTATCGCACCAAAACCCACAAGTCTGCCTAAATAATTAACAAAAAAGTATAGTATCGAAAAGCGTTTCTTTTCACTACTTGCATTCTGATTAGCCACCAATAAATCGGCAGCTCCATGCGGAATACCTAAAAACAAAATGCCGATAGTAAACGCCAAAAACTGACCTTCTACCGAAATTTGCTGAATATACTGATGCACAAACAGCATGGCAAAACCTACAAACAAGAGGATGATTCTCATTGATTTTGAGTATTTAGCAGAAAAAAGAAACTGATTGTACTAAGGAGAAGAAAAGTGTTTTGCCCAAAACTTAGAGAGTTTTGGGCAAAACAAGGTAAATTTAAGCCTTTTTAGATTCAGTAGTTGCAATGTTATACACTACTAAACCAAAACCTATTTTATTGATTGCATCAGCAATGTTATAAAACAAGTTCAAATCTTTTGTTTCAAATAAACCTGCACCATCTGGTCCTAACCAACCACCAGGGCCAGCCATGTAACCGATTGGATAAATTGCCCAACCTGCTAACACGAACCAAGCGAGTGCTTGAATACCTGATTTTACTGAAGCAGAATTAGAAGAAGCAGCTAATTGCTTTGCTTCGCCAGCCCAAGCAGAATAAAGTACATAAATGTAACCTACCGTTGAGATTGCTCCCCAAATTACAGAGTGGCTCGTTGAAGCTGTTGGATTGAAAGCTTCTCCGATATAACCTGCTACCAACATCAATACCGATGCCAATATGAGTTTCCACATAAAAGCTGGTTTTGCACCTGCTGGCTTAAGTAATAAATAAAATTCAACGCACATCAAAGGCACAGTAAGTGTCCAGTCGATGTAACGCAAAGCCACTGGAGTTTCGCCCGTTGCTCCGTAGAAATCTCTCATGTAGTAGTAGTGAACCGCTGCTATACCAGTGATTAAACCTGAAACTAATAGAGAAGTTTTCCATTTGCCATCAACACTTCCTCGTTCGAACAAGAAAAATACTGATGCGGCGAGCATCGCCATGTAGCCTGTGAAGAAAGTAAATGATACTGGGTCTTTGCCGTCAATGTTGACGATGTTTAGGAATAGAGAGTGCATTAGGTATTATTATTTTAAGTTGAACAATGCAATAATAACCTAACACGTGTTATTTTGTTTAATAATTTTTTTTCAAAATTAAACAAATGTTGAATTTTGAAAATTTTAAATTGTATTATTCTAATAAAATAAGGCAAAATAGCCAAATTCTTTCAGTAAGAAACTAATACAAAAAAAATTAATTAAAATAAGAAAATTTTAAAATATAACCGTTTGCATTTGTGCCTTCTGATGAAATATATAAATCGCCGTTGGGCGTGAAGCAAATTCCTTCGGGTTGAACGAAAGTTTCAGGGTTAAGTTCAATGAGGGTATTTTTTTCTCCTTCGGGCGATAGAATTAAGAGTTTTTTGCCTTGAGAGGAAAGCACAAAAACTTCACCCGCAATCGGATGCACAGCAATGCTCGACGGTGCAAAAGTTTTCTTGCCATCGCTACCTTTTATCATGTCTTCATTAATAGTCAGATATTTATCAAATTTTTCGGTGCTTAACGAGTAAGAATAAATGGTCTTCTTATCGTTTTTATCCTTGTCCTTTTCTTTCGTTACGAGCAAAAGGCTTCTGGTTTGTGGATGATAACTCAGCCCTTCGTATTCTTTTACGTCTTTATTTGAGCAGTCAATTTTTCTTTCTGAACCATCGCTTATTCGGAAGCCTTTGATTTTGCCGTTACTTTTCATGATAAAAATTTCATCATCAACTACCTCAATGCCTTCGTAGTCACCATTTTTACCAATGTCGATTGTTTCCACAACTTGCTGCGAAGACAAATCATAGATAAAAACCGTACCTTTTTCGTCGTTTACGCAGGCAAGAAGATTGTCTTTATAGAACGATAAACCCGAAATCTCTTTCAAGTTTTGAGGCATCTCCATTCTATTATTTGGCTTGTCAATATCATACCGAAACGTGTATTCTTTTGCTTTTTTCTTGGGAAAACAAGCAAAAACTACCAAAACTAGGACGAGAAGTGCGATAAAGATTTGTAAAATATTCATTGAAGGAAAGGTTTAAAGTCCAGAAACAACAAAGCAACAACCAGACGAAACTGATTGTTGCTTTGCAAGCTAACGAATAATTTGTGCTAACGAACTATGGATTCGTGCTTAATATTCGTCTTCATTAAAGAAAAAGTCATCTTTGGTCGGATAATCGGGCCAAATCTCCTCAATGCTCTCATACGGCTGCCCGTCGTCTTCAAGTTCTTGTAGGTTTTCAATAACTTCAATGGGTGCTCCCGAACGAATCGAAAAATCTATCAACTCATCTTTTGTAGCGGGCCACGGAGCGTCCTCTAAATATGACGCAAGTTCGAGTGTCCAATACATAGTCTATATTCCTTTATAGTGTTACAAAAAATTTAAGGCTGCAAAAGTATAATAAAAATTTACTTCTCAAATTAAATAACGAAAAAATCTACTTAATTTCAAACGTTTTTTACGAAAAATATTGTAGAAAAATCAAAAAACATTTCCGTTTATTAATAAAAAGTCTGATTATCAATTAATTATATCAGATAGAATCTTTAAAAAATATTCAAAAAACACTTAATGAAACGCTTCACACTTGCACTTGATTTGGTCGATGACCCAGTTTTAATTGCCGAATATGAAAAATTACATGAACGTATCGCCGACGATATAGCCAAGAGTATTACGGATGCGGGAATTACCGAAATGGAAATTTACCGAATCGGCAATCGCCTATTTATGATTATGGAAACCGACGATGATTTTTCGTTTGAAAGAAAATCAGAAATGGACGCTAATAACCCCAAGGTACAAGAATGGGAAGCCTTAGTGTGGAAATTTCAGCAAGCTCTACCCATGGCCAAACCTGGTGAAAAGTGGATGTTAATGAAGCAAATTTTTAAGCTAACGAACCAATAAACAAAACGATGAGTGAATAAATCATTAAGTTTTATTCACTCACCGTTTTGTTTATTAATTGTTTCTACTCACGGCTTATTTTACTTGCACCGCTGGTATTAGAATCGAAATCTTTTACTTTTCCGAAATTGATATGGCTTGCTCCGCTGGCGTCGGCTCTGACTTGGTTGATTTCCATACGTTTGGCATTGATGTGGCACGCACCTGATACATCCATGTTCACTTTTTCGGCCGAGCCTCTTAAATCTGCTTTGGAAGCCCCCGATGCATCAAACTCAATTTTACGAACTTCTACATCAATGGCAGCTTTTGATGCTCCAGTAAGCTCGATGTCTAAGTCACGGTTTTTATCTTTAAAGCCTAAAACTTTGATACTTGATGCTCCCGAAATATCAAGTCCTTCGAGTGATGGCATCGTGATATTGATACGAATGGTTTCGTTTCGTCTGCTAAATGAAAATTTGTCTTTATGACCAATTTCGAGTGTATTGTTACGAACTTCAAAGTCAATATCATCTAAGTCGCTTTGGTCGTCGGTATCCGCAATAACCTCAAAGTTATTCCCTTTACGAATCGTCACAACAAATGCTCCACCTACTTCTACTTTGTCAAAACCGTTCAACTCAAATTTCTTTTCGTGTTGTCCTTTTTCTTCAAAAACACCATAATCAAAGGCAGAATCATCGTCATTCTCATAATTACGGTCATTAAGAGCTTCTTTTTCTTCATCGCTCAGTTGCGGACAGTCACGGCAAACCATTCCCGAATCACGCTTCATTACGTAGGTGTATTTATCCACATCATCACCATCTATATCAAAATTTTTGCTATTCCAGTCGTGGCGATAAACGCTGTAATAGAACGACTTCGTAATTTTGAAAGGCTTGTCGTAAGGAACGAAGAGCGTCATGTGCAAGTCTTGTCCACGGTAACGAGCTTTCTCTGATAATGAAATCTTTTGGTCGAATGAAAGAGACGAATCTTTTTGTACGATATTATATAAGATATTCTTTGCATTTGCTTCGGCTTCGGCTTTCGTACGGCCTGATGATTCAAAACGTTGTTCAAGTTTCAAATCAGTGCCATCATAGCCCTCAAGGTTTACTTCAACATCTTCTCTAATTTGTATTTCATCAAAATTATCGTCTTGATTATTATTCGCATCAAGTACTAATATTTGTCCTGAAAGTGTATAAGGGAAGTTTTTAGTTTGCTCGAAACGTGCTTTTTTCTTGAAGTTTAGGGCATATTTTGTAGCCAAAATACCCGTTCCCATCAAACCAGCCAACCAAAGGCCTAAGAGCGAAATCCAAAAATTACGGTTTCCGATTCTTCTGTTTGAAAGTAAGGTCAAACCCGTCAGCAAAAGTGCCAAGAAAGGTGTAAACATTGCCAAGAAAGCAAAGAAACCAGTCATTGGGTGAACATCTTGTGAAAAAAACCTTAGTGGAGAATGAATTCCAAAGTCATCAATACCTGATACTACTCCAAAAAATGCGGCCACAGAAGCAATAACTGCAACAATCATTGCTAAAGAAAACAACATCAGCATTATGCCCGCCAAAACTCTGGCAACTGGCCCAAGGTGTTTTAATACTTCGCCCAAAGCTTTGATAACCATACCAACTAAGCGGAAAGGGAACAAAAGGATTTTTGTGAGAGCATTTTCAGGAGCATTTTTATCGACATTGATGCTTTCTTTGATATTCGTTTCGATGTTAGAAAGCGTCACTGGCTCGCCTTTCATTTCCATTTTTTGTGTAAGTGTCTGAGCTTTAGGAGCTACAATCCAAAGGATAATGTAAGCCAAGAAACCCGTTCCGAATAAAAATACACCCACGACAAAAAGCAAACGAATAACTGTAATATCAACGCCAAAATAAGCAGCTAAACCACTACAAACACCGCCCAAAACTTTGTTGTCGTTATCACGATAGAATTTCTTGATTTTTTTGTCTTCGTCTAAATTAAAGTTTGGCGGGAAAACAACCCAGCAAACAAAATATCCCAAGAAAACAAAACCTGAAATTGGGCCGAGGCTATCATCAATTGGTGGTAAACCTAAGAATAACAACAAGAAAATGATTCTGACCCAAACCACATCAATATTGAAATAATGTGCTAAGCCTGCCAAAACCCCGCCCAATGCTTTGCGTTTTACATCACGATAAAGGCGTTTTGGTTGGGCTGATTGTATTGTATCAGACTGCTGGCTGCCCACCGTTGACTGATTACTGTTAACTGTTGACTGCGAACTGCTCACTGTTGACTGAGCCGAATTTTTCAAATCTTCTTCTTCTTCGATTGCCTCAAAGTCAGAGACACTACCCATTGATTTGATGAGGTCGTTTACGCCTTCGTGTGTAATAACAGGTTGACTATCAGACTTTTGGTTTGTCCAGAATTTTTCCGCAATTCGTGCTTCAATGTCTGAAACAATTTCTTGACTACCTTCGTAAGAGGCAAAATATTGTTTTATAGAAGCTAAATAAGCATTTAGTTTTTCGTAGGCATCTTCTTCAATATTGAAAACCATGCCAGCTATATTTATTTGTATAGTCTTTTTCATTGTATTATTAACGTCTTTTTCAGTGTCTGATGTTTGTTGTTTCGATGTTTGTTTTCGAGCCACGCATAACGAAACCCGAACACCTAACATCGAAATCTTTATTTCTTGCTTATGATTGTCGTAACGGACTCTGCGAGTTCACTCCAAGTATTATTCAAGTTTTCTAAAAACATTAACCCTGTATCAGTCAGTACATAGTATTTACGTGGTGGGCCAGAAGTTGATTCTACCCATTTATAGTCGAGTAAGCCTGCGTTTTTCAGACGAGTCAATAAAGGGTAAAGTGTACCTTCAACAACCATTATTTTGGCGTTGATAAGTTCGTAGAGAATTTCGGAGGCGTAAATCTCGCCCCTCGAAATTATGTGCAGAATGCAGTACTCTAAAATCCCTTTCCGCATCTGCACTTGGGCGTTTTCTAAATCCATATTTTTTAACCCTTATTTTTCAAAAAGGGGAATTTAAAAAGTTTAAGTTTTCTTTCGTATCAACAGCAGCTTTCTGATGATGACAATACAAAGATATAATAAGGTACTATGCAATGCAAGATACTTGGTTAAAAACTTTTTAATTTTCTGATGAGTGGTAAAAAGAATGTATAAAACGTATTTTTTTAAGGATAGAAATTTTGCTATTGCAAATACCTTTTTTGGGTTTCTTGACACTGCTTTTAGCCACTTTTGCATCTTTTTTGCTACAAAAATAGTGGTTTGTTGCTTTTTTGTTCTTACAGGAATTGGTATTAACTTTTTTCTGACTTTACCTATGTCACATCAGTCAATCAGAAATTAGTCCGTTTCTTTGAATCGGTTAGTTATGCAGACTTTGCCGTAAAATTTAGAGCCGATAATAAACTGGGCAAAAGTTTTGAAGAAGTAAGGATTCTGCTCAATAGCGTTTTGGATGCTTTCCGCCAAGCACCTGCCAAAAAAGAAGCCAATCTACATTATATAAATGTTATCCATCGACAACCGTGAAAAGCATCATAAATTTTGTGGATGCTTACCGAAAATTTACCACAATTCCGAAGCCAGTTTTTACCGAAATTACCGCCAAACAACTCGTCGGAAATCTCACGAATCTGGTTAAAAGAAAAAGGAGTTAATCTCCAAACCAATATAAAAAAAGATTTTTCGCTCATTGTAGATACCGAGCAGATTGACATGTTTTTTAATTAATCTGATAAAAAATGTTAGAAAGAAAACTAAGTTTAGGAATAAAATTTCTGTTTATCAGTCTGATAATCAGCGATATACTGAAGTGTCTGATAATGGAAGTAGTATAGAATCTGAGGGAATAAAAAAGATTTTCATTCCCTTATATACTACAAAAAAGACAGTTTCGGGTATTGGCTTGAGCCTTCCTCGACAAATCAGGCAAATTCACAGAGGGAATTTGAAGCTACTTCTAAAGTAGGAGAGGGCTGCAAATTTTTGGTAATTTTCTGCGTAGTAATTTTCCAGCAAAATAGAATTTTAGCGAAAGAATCTAAAAAAACAATGTATTTTTGTGTTTTATGTAGGGCAGGTTTGCAACTTGTATCAATATACTCATTTGACAGGTTGCAAACCTGTCCTACAAAGTACTTAACCATTTACATTTTTTAGAAGATGAAACCTCTTAAAAGCCTGCTTACGCTTGTATTGATTGCTATGTTTGCCAATGGCTGTAAGCAAAAAACGTCGGCCGAATACACACCTCAAGTCAATAATCCCGATTTTTATCATGATTGTGTTAATCAGCTTACTGATGTAATCGTGCATGATATTTTCACTCCCCCAGTAGCGAGCCGTATTTATTCGTATGCAACTTTGGCAGGTTATGAAGCCCTTGTTTCGGGCGAGAAAGAAATGCCTTCGATGGTTGGCAGAGTAAAAGATTTCAACGAAGTACCCAAAATCGAAGCTGGAAAAGAATATTGTTATCAATTGGCAAGTATTAAAGCATTCATGACGGTTGCTCGTGGTCTTACGTTTTCGGTTGAAAAATACGATGCTTTCGAGAAAGCTCTGGATAAGAAATTTGAAACAGCAGGTGTGCCAAGCGAAGTAATTGAGCGTTCGGTAGCTTATGGAACAGAAGTTGGAAAAGCAGTTTTGGCTTACGCAAAAAAAGATAATTACCCACAAACTCGTGGTTTACGCTATACTTTACAAAACAAACCAGGTGCTTGGACTCCAACGCCGCCATCGTATGCCGATGCCATTGAGCCAAACTGGGGCAAAATAAGACCGATGATTATTGATTCGTCTTCGCAGTTTTTGCCACCGCCACCATTTGCTTATGATTTGGCAAAAACAAGCCCGTTTATGAAAGAAGTAACAGAGGTTTATGAAATAGGTAATAAACTTTCGGAAGAAGAAAAACGCATTGCATGGTTTTGGGACGATAACGCTTTCGTAATGAATGTGCAAGGTCACGTAATGTTTGCTGATAAGAAAATGACCCCAGGTGGGCACTGGTTGGCTATTGTAAAAACTGTTTGTAAAGACAAAAAAGTAGATTTTGCCAAATCAGTACAAGCATATCTATTAGTTTCGATGGCTTTGCGTGATGCTTTCATTCAATGCTGGGAAACAAAGTATCGTTTCCACAAAATTCGTCCAGAAACAATTATTAATGCAAGTGTTGATACTAAGTGGGTACCGTTTTTACAAACACCACCATTCCCAGAATACACCAGTGGTCATAGTACAATTTCTGGAGCATCGGCCGAAGTGATGACCGAGCTATTTGGCGATAATGTTTCATTCACTGACTCTACCGAAGCCAAGTTTGGTCATGGAGTTGGGCAATTTAAATCATTCAACGAAGCAGCCGAACAGGCATCTATCAGTCGTGTTTATGGAGGTATTCACTTCCGTTCTGCTTGTGATGAAGGCCTCAAAGCAGGTAAAGAAATTGGCAAATTGATTATTCAGAAAGCGAAAAAATAAATATATATTTTTTAAATAATAGAAAGGATTTGGCCTCGGTCAAATCCTTTTTTGTTTTTAGGGAATTCGAGCTAATTATCCATTTCTGTCGTTGAGTCAGTCTGAAAAATTAAAAACAAGACAAGTTGTCATTATTTATTTTGGCATAAATATTAAATTCGGTCAAAAAGTCCGAAAAAATCAACTGGTACACAAATTGATGAAATGTTTGCGTCGCCACAACGGTGTGGCATAAAAAAGAAACAAACATTAAAAACAATAAAAATTATGGCAACGTTAGTAAGAAATTTCGCACCAGTTTTCCCAGCAGTATTAGGCAATTTTTTGAATGATTTTGAGCGTGTTGCTCCTGCACATCAACATTCGTTTCCAGCAGTAAATGTTATCGAAAGTGAAGCAGCTTTCAAAGTTGAATTAGCTGCCCCAGGTTTGAAGAAAGAAGATTTTAAAGTGAACGTTCACGAAAATACGTTGACTATATCGACTGAGAAAAAAGAAGAAAACACCGAGACGGTCGGAAAATATACTCGTAAAGAATTTAATTTTAGTACGTTCAAGCGTTCGTTTACTTTACCAAAAACCGTGGATAGCGAAAAAATCGTAGCTACTTACAACGATGGTATCTTGGGCTTGGAACTTCCTAAAAAAGAAGAGGCAAAACCAAAAGAGCCACGCTTGATTGAGATTGCGTAAGTTTGAGTAATAAATGAGTTAAGGCAGGGTATAGATTAATTTCTATGCCTTGCTTTTGTGTGTAAGACTCGTGGCCGATTTATTCAGTTAAAATTTGTTAAAATTCACTAAACGTCCGAATTTCCTTACCTACTTTTGCGTTAAATTTGCATGAAACAAAAACTAACCTTGTTTCGTTATAAACACAAAACTATTTGAAGAAACATTACTAATAATTGAAATAAGTACTAAGTATGAATTATCTGTATAATGTTAAATCAGCATTCTACATTCTTAATTGTGCTTTAGCACTTGAAAGTCGATTAGATAAATAATATTAACGGTAAAACAACGGCATAGAAAACATGAATAACACAGTAAAAACCATCGGTATTGCTGTTTTGAGCAGTATCGCCACAATTGGAGGTTATCACTTGCTTGGGTTGCAAGGCACTGACGTAATTTTTAATGAAGCATCAAAGCCTTCTCTCGCACGTTTAGCAAATTATGATGGCCCTGCTGGTGTACCAGGCGACTTTACTTATGCGGCCGAACTTTCAACACCTTCGGTGGTGCATATCAAAGCAAAATCAGTGCGTGCGGTCTCGCAGCAACGCTCTATTTTTGATGATTTCTTTGGTGGAGAAAATCCCTTCGGACAACCACGTAACCAACAACAAGAATCGTCGGGTTCGGGAGTTATCATTACCAACGATGGTTATATTGCTACCAACAATCACGTAGTAGAAGGTGCAACCGAGTTGGAAGTCGTAACATCTGACCATAAATCGTACACAGCCAAAATTATCGGTACTGACCCTTCGACTGATATTGCAGTTATCAAAATTGAAGGTGGTAAGCACCCTGCGATAACTTTTGCCAACTCTGATAATGTGAGAGTAGGAGAGTGGGTGTTAGCGGTAGGGAATCCGTTCAACTTAGAATCGACTGTTACGGCAGGTATCGTAAGTGCAAAAGGTCGTAGTATTGGTATTTTGGCCGAAAAACAGCAACAACAAATGTATCGTCGTTATGGCGAAGATGGTCGTCAAAGAACCAGCGATGCTATTGAATCATTTATTCAGACCGATGCAGCCGTAAACCCTGGCAATAGTGGTGGTGCTTTGGTAAACCTCAAAGGTGAATTGATTGGTATCAACACAGCCATTGCCAGCCCTAATGGTGCTTATGCAGGTTATGCGTTTGCTGTTCCTTCTGAAATTGTGAAAAAAGTTACGGCTGATATTGTAAAATATGGAAACGTACAACGTGGCTATTTAGGAATCAATTTGGTTGAATTAGACGGCAAAAAAGCCGATGAGTTTAAAACCAAAACAGATGAAGGCATTTATGTGGCCGATGTTGTAGAAAATGGTGCAGCAAAAGCAGCGGGTATTCAAAAAGGAGACGTGATTGTGAAAGTTGATGGAATAGACACAAAAAGCGGTCCGAAATTACAAGAAATGATTGGCCGTAAACGTCCAGGTGAGTCCACTCGTGTGACTGTTAATCGTAATGGTTCGTTGAAAGACTTTGAGGTGACACTTCGCAATCGTGACGGCGGAAAAGACATCGTGAAAAATACGATTGTTTCAGAAAGCAAAGTTCTTGAAAAATTAGGCGTAGAATTGGCCGAACTTTCATCAACTGATAAACAACGTATGGGTATTCAGGGCGGAGTAATGGTGAAGAAAATCTATGAAGGAGATATTGCTGATTATACACAAATGCGTGAAGGTTTCGTGATTATGAAAGTAGGCGACAAACGTATCAATTCAGCAAATGATTTCAAGGCAGCCATTAAAGAAGCCAAAGAAAATGAAGAAGAGGGCGTAATGATTTGCGGAACTTACCAAAGTTCGGCTCGTACGACCTGCTACGGATTGAGTTTAGAGTAAATAAGTAAAGAGTAAATAAAAACGCACTTGTGTCGATAAACTTTTATCTTCATAAGTGCGTTTTTTTATGCAAAAGGCCAAACTTTTACTTTTTAACCATACATTTACGTCAGCATTTTCACTGACACCATATTCGATAAATTATAAATAGATTTTTGATGATTTTAGACCGAACCATTGCTCCGCCCTCAAGGAAAGTAGAACACGTAACTATTCCGACTGCTGAAAAGACTATTCTTGATAATACTATCCCACTTTACACAATTCGTGCAGGCGAGCAGCCAGTTGTGCGTTTGGAGTTGATTTTTGATGCAGGTAGTCGATTCGATGTCATCGGTGGCGAGTCGCTTTTTGTTTCAAAAATGCTTACCGAAGGAACAAAAAATTATAAAGCTGCCGAAATTAGCGAGTTTTTCGACCAGTTTGGGGCTTTTACTGAAATCTCCCAATCTTTCGAGCGTTTGGCAATTACGGTTCATGGGTTAACCAAGCATCTGACAAAACTTTTGCCAATGCTCAAAGAAATGATTTCGGAGTCGATTTTTCCCGAAAAAGAGTTTGCAATGCAACGTAATATTGCTTCGCAAAGTCTTAAAGTTAATCTCGAAAAAACAGCTTTCGTAGCCAGTCAGACTTTTAGAGAGCAGATTTTTGGCTCAAATCATCCTTACGGAAAATCGGTCAATCAAGCTATTATTGAAAATATTACTCCTGAAGCTGTTCGTGAGTTTTATGCAAAACAAATCAGTGGGAAACTTTTCACGATTTTTTTATCAGGAAATTTCGGTGAAGAAGAAATAAATGGCTTAAATAAAGTTTTTGGACAAATGCCAGTAAGTTCGCCCGAAAACTTAGGAGAAAAATTTCCAGAAACGCCAAAGGTTGGCGAAAATTTACTTGTCAATCGCTCCGAGAACCTACAATCTTCGATTCGTTTAGGAAGAAAATTATTCAATCGTTCGCACCCCGATTTTTTTAAGTTTATAGTAACCAATACCATTTTTGGCGGATATTTCGGCAGTCGATTAATGAAGAATATTCGTGAAGAAAAAGGTTTTACTTACGGAATTTCATCATCGTTGATTCCACAGAAAGAAGGTGGCTATTTGATTATCGGAACGGATGTAAAAAAAGAATTTACCCAACAAACCATTGACGAAATTTACAAAGAAATTGCTCGCTTACAGACAGAACCAATTTCTGAAAACGAACTCGAAACCGCCAAAAACTATATGATTGGCTCATTTGTAGGTTCTTTGAATACGCCATTTGAGGTAGCTGACCGCCAAAAAGTAATAATTCTGGAGAACCTCCCGAGCGATTTTTATCAAAATTATATTCAGCAAATAAATACAGTTTCGGGCGAAGATGTCATGGAAATTACCAATAAATATTTCAATGCCGAAGAACTTTGCGAAGTTGTGGTAGGAGGGAAGTAGTAGTAGTTTTTACCACGGAAGACACAGATTTTTACGGAGAATATCTCTGTGTTTCTTTGTATCCTCCGTGCCTCTGTGGTAAAAAATCTATCGTCGAACTTGCTTAAAAGTATAAAAAAGCACACTTGCGTAACCAACAATGAGCATTAAATGAAAAGGCATTAAACCGAAGCTTTGTAATCGAATTTCGATAATTAAAACAAACACAAAGTAAAGCATCAATAAAAGCTCAATCCAAGTGCTTTTGCCAAGGTTTTGGGTCAAATATTTATTTCCCTGCCACGAGTCTGATTGCTTGTTTACATTAAACTTGGGTGTACGCACAAATGGTGTTTTTCGACCCATCCAACCTTCTACTACGGCAATAGAATTATGAAATGAAAGCCCCATCATGAATAATAAAAATAGCACAAAACGTTTCACAAATTCCAAAAAACCAAGCCCAGTTTTTTGGAAAGAAATCCAATAAAAGCATCCCAAAATCACCCAACTGACTTGAAATAAAGCTGTATATCGAAAAAACACCTCGAATCTATTAGAATTCGAAGTAATAAGCATAACCGGCAAACTCAAAATTGATAAGAAAAAAACTGCCACAAAAACTGCACTATTCATCAAATGATAGAAGCCGTGTAGCCTCGTAGAAATGCTTAAATGGTTATCAGACACTACTTTACGTAGGTTTTTTACGACACATTCGGCTGCACCCTTCGTCCAGCGATATTGTTGCGATTTCACCGCACTCATAGTCACGGGTAGCTCGGCAGGGCATCCAACATTCTCTAAATACACAAATTTCCAATCTCGCATCTGAGCTCGATAGCTCAAATCCAAATCTTCGGTTAGCGTATCGGCCTCCCAGCCACCTGCATCTTCAATCGTGCTTTTTCGCCAAACTCCTGCTGTACCATTGAAATTAATGAAGTGATTTTTACTATTTCGGCCGCCTTGTTCAATCGTAAAATGAGCATCTAAACCAAACGCTTGCAATTGAGTTAGCAAAGAATAGTTTTCGTTGAGGTGCTGCCAGCGAGTTTGTACTACGCCCACATTTGGTGCAGCAAAATGAGGGATAGTTTGTTGAAGAAAGTCAACTGGCGGAATAAAATCAGCATCAAAAATAGCAATAAACTCACCTTTGCAAATCTTCATGCCAAAAGCCAAAGCACCAGCTTTAAAACCTTTTCTATCTTCTCGCCTAATATGCTGAATATTAATACCTAATGCGTGTATTTGTTTTAATTTTCGAGTAATAATCCCCACTGTTTCATCAGTCGAATCATCTAAAACTTGAATCTCAAAACGTTCTTTCGGGTAATCAAAAGCCGCTACGGCGTCAATTAATCGTTCAACGACATAGAGCTCATTATATATAGGAAGTTGAATTGTTACGAAAGGGGCTTTTTCGACCATTGCTGACTGTCGTCCACCGATTGCTGACCGCCGACTACCTAAATAATTAATAATCAAACTCAACTGAACCAAGCTATAAGAAAAAACAAAAACCAACGGAATGGCATAAATGACAAGAATAAATAGCTCCATTGACCTTTACAAATATTTAAAAATAGTAGTAATAATCTTATAACCTGCCAAAATAGTTCCTTTCACCGTTCCCGAAATTTTTGATTTTCCAACTCTACGACGGTAATTAACTGCCATTTCCGTAGTCTTCATTTTCATTTTGGCGGCTTTTAACTGCATTTCTACCGTCCAGCCGTAGGTAGTATCTTGCATATTCAAAGCCAAAAGCGAATCAAACTTTATTGCTCTGAAAGGACCTAAATCGGTATAACGTACGCCGTAGAACAAACGCAGGAGATTAGTTGCCAACCAATTACCAAAAATCTGTGGAATAGTCATTGACCCCGCCTGACGCTCACCCAAAGCTCGTGAACCAATCACCATATCATAATTTTGCTCAGTGATGGGTTTTATTAACGCTCGCATTTCTTCTGGGAAATCTGAATAATCGGCATCTAAGAAAACCACAATATCGGGCTTTTGTTTTTTTGCATACTCAATTCCCTTCAAACACGCAAAACCGTAGCCTTGCTGAAATTCATCTAAAACCGTTGCTCCTGCTTGTTGAGCTACTTTTGAGGTTTCATCGCTCGAATTATTATTTACCACAACTACCTCATCAACAATATCTTGTGGAATCTCGGCAATTACTTTATCAATAGATTTTGCTTCGTTGAAAGCAGGAATGATGACGATTATTTTCATTAAAATTATATTTCGACTGCAATTTAGGCTTTTTCTACATACACCAAGGTAAGCAAGCCGACAAAGTGTATGAATTTGAAACAGTAAAGGCTTATTTGTGCGTTTTTCCTGCTTAATATTTTACTTTTAATAACTTGATTATTACTAAAATTTTTCACCCTTACTTGTATAATAAACTCATTTTCCTCTTTTACTCCAACAAATAAGGCAGAAAAAGAACTTTTCTCTAAAAAAAATACAAAAACTCTGCTACAAGTTTTGCTTTTCAGAACTTGATTGTCTAATTTTGCACGCTGAAATGCGAGTACACTAAAATCAACGTTTCAGATTTTAATTTAAAATTCTCAATAAATGGCAAATATCGGTAAAGTCTCACAGATTATCGGACCCGTAGTGGACGTAAGTTTTGAAGGCGAAAATTCTCAAATTCCTCCAATTCTCGATGCGTTGTCTGTAACAAAGGCAAACGGTCAGAAAGTAATTCTTGAAGTTCAACAACACCTTGGTGAAGACCGAGTTCGTGCCATTGCGATGGAAGGAACGGAAGGTTTACAACGTGGAATGGAAGTACTTCACTTAGGAACTCCAATCACCATGCCTACGGGCGAAGAAATCAAAGGTCGTTTGTTCAACGTTGTTGGTGAAGCGATTGATGGTTTGGGCGAAGTGACTACCAAAGGTATGTCGATTCACCGTGCTGCTCCTAAGTTTGAGGACTTAGCTACTGCAACCGAAGTACTTTTCACTGGTATCAAAGTAATTGACCTTTTGGCTCCTTATGTAAAAGGTGGTAAAATCGGTCTCTTCGGTGGTGCGGGTGTAGGTAAAACCGTATTGATTCAAGAGTTGATTAATAATATTGCCAAGGCTTATGCTGGTCTTTCGGTATTTGCGGGTGTAGGTGAGCGTACTCGTGAGGGTAATGACTTACTCCGTGAGATGATTGAGTCGGGTATCGTTAAATACGGTGACAAATTCAAACATTCAATGGAAGAAGGTGGCTGGGATTTGAGCGTAGTAGATAGAGAAGCTTT
>JAIYBU010000180.1 GCA_027488335.1 Cytophagaceae bacterium | reverse complement strand
ATTCTTACGGGTGTTTACACAGATTATGAAGGAGAAATCAGACAAAACGGTCAAGTACTAAAATTCAAAAATATTAAAGATGCCCAACAAGCAGGAATTGGCATCATTCACCAAGAATTAAACCTTATTCCTCAACTGAGTATTGTCGAAAATCTATTTTTAGGGCAAGAAATTATCAATCAATGGGGACTATTGGATAGCCAGCAAATGGAGCAAAAAGCCATAATTTTACTCCAAAAACTGCAACTCAATCATTCGCCCAAAACTTTAATTCAAAACCTAAAAGTAGGCGAACAGCAATTAGTTGAAATTGCCAAAGTACTACTTTCAGATGCCCAAGTAATTTTAATGGATGAACCAACCTCAGCCTTGAGCGATAAAGAAATTGATAATCTTCACCGCATCATTGCCGAACTAAAAACTGAAGGAAAAACCATCGTTTATATCTCGCACAAAATGGACGAATTGTTCAGAATTGCTGAAACTTATTGTGTTATGCGAGATGGTATTTCGATTAATGCGGGCGAAATGAGCCAAACCACCGAGCAAGAGTTGATTAGAGAAATGGTAGGAAGAGAGGTTCAAATTGATAAAAAAAGTATAGGCAATTTTACAGAAGAAACAATTTTAAAGGTCGAAAACCTCCATTTAAAACACCCCTCTATTAAAAACAAAAACTTCCTAAATGATATTTCTTTTGAGTTAAAGAAAGGCGAAGTTCTCGGCATTTTTGGTCTGATGGGTGCGGGCAGAACCGAACTTTTAGAAACAATTTTTGGTCTCAATGTTTCTAAAAGTAATAAAAACATAAAAATTAAAGGTAAAAACGAAGAAATTAACTCGCCAAAAGAGGCAATTGAACAAGGCATTGCGTTTCTGACCGAAGACCGAAAAACCGAAGGCTTAGTTTTAGCAATGGACATATCAACGAATATCAGCCTTACAACGCTCAAACCAAACTCTTTACTTAACAAAAAACAAGAAGCCGATTTAGCTCAAAGCTACATTGAGGCTCTTAGCATCAAAACACCATCAGAAAAGCAACTATGCGAAAACCTTAGTGGTGGTAATCAGCAAAAAGTGGTTTTGGCAAAATGGCTGGCAACGAATCCCAAAATTTTGATGCTCGACGAACCCACTCGTGGAATTGACATCAACGCTAAAAACGAAATATACGAACTCATAAAAAATTTAGCCAACGAAGGCAAAAGTATTATTATAGTTTCGTCGGAAATTCCTGAAATTTTAGCATTATCAGATAGAATTTTAGTCATGTCAGAAGGTCGTATTACCGCAGAATTCTCGGCAGAAGAAGCCAATGAAGATAAATTATTGAAAGCAGCAATCTGATTTACGAATTCGTAGGTCTATTCAAAAAATATAAATCGTCAATCGCAAGATGAACAAAGAATTACTCAAAAAATCACAGTCATTAATTGCACTTTTTATTCTGTGCTTAGTGATTAGCCTTTTATCGGATAAATTCCTTACAACCAACAACTTATGGAATGTTCTCCGACAAATTTCAGTAAACATTTGTATTTCCACAGGCATGACTTTGGTAGTATTAATGGCAGGAATTGACCTTTCTGTGGGTTCGGTCTTGGCATTTACTTCGGCAGTTTGTGCAGGTTTACTAAAAAACGGCATCGCCATTCCATCGCTTGATTTATTTCTTGGATTTACCACTTTGGGAGGTGTTTTGGCAGCTCTTCTTATCGGTTTATCGTTGGGTTTATTCAATGGTTGGGTCATTACAAAATTCACTCTCCCCCCATTTGTTACAACACTTGCCATGCTTACCATTGCTCGTGGAGCAACCATGCTTTACACACAAGGTATGCCTATTTCAAACCTCGGAGCAAGTTTTGAGTTTATTGGTTCTGGCTGGCTTTTAGGTATTCCAGTGCCTGTTTGGATTTCACTCATTGTGGTTCTGTCGGTAGTTTTTATCAGCAAAAAAACCACCTTCGGACGATACATTTATGCCATCGGTGGCAACGAAAAAGCCGCTTTTTTATCAGGAATCAATATCAATAATGCCAAGTTAGCAGTTTACGGGATTGCAGGTATGATGGCAGCCGTTGGCGGAATTTTAGTTACTTCACGCCTAAACTCTGCCCAACCCAATGCAGGAACAAGCTATGAATTAGATTCTATTGCAGCCGTTGTGATTGGCGGGACTTCACTTTCGGGTGGTGTTGGTTCTGTTACAGGAACAGTCATTGGAGCAGCCATTATCGGGGTATTGAACAATGGTTTGGTGTTGCTCAATGTTTCGCCATTTTGGCAGCAAGTAGTAAAAGGCTTAGTGATTTTATTAGCAGTAATTATTGATAAAAAGAGTAAGAAATAAGACCCCTACCCCATAAAGGGTAATTTTAAATAGAATGAAATTTATTCTCGCAATCGACCAAGGCACGTCCAGTACAAAATCTATTATTTTTGATAAAAAAGGCAATGCTGTTGCCAAAGGTCATGCAGATTTACACACTGACTATTTCGACAATGGCTTTGTTGAGCAAAACCCCGAAGGCATTTACCAAAATGTGTTAGAGTCGGTTTCGCTTTGCATAAAAGATTTTGAAAGTAAAGGTTTTGCCATCGAAAACATAGCATCTTGCGGAATCAGCAACCAACGAGAAACTTTTATTCTTTGGGATAAATCGGGGAAGTCGCTTGCACCTGCCGTTGTTTGGGCATGTAAACGTTCGATTAATATTTGCCAAAATTTGATTTTAAAAGGACAAAACGAACTAATAAAGCAAAAAACTGGCCTCATCATCGACCCGTATTTTTCGGCAACAAAGCTTCTATGGTTACTCGAAAACGACGCTGACTTAAGAGAAAAATTAGAAAACAGTGAAGTATATTTCGGGACGGTAGATTGTTGGCTTTTATGGAAAATGACTAACGGAAAATCCTATAAAACAGATTATACAAATGCCCACCGTACGCTCCTTTTCAATATTCATACCCTCAAGTGGGACAAAGAAATCTTAAAACTTTGGGGATTAGAAAAACTAAACTTGCCAGAAGTATGCCCTTCGAGTTCGGAATTTGGAATGTGGAATTGGGAATTATTTAGTAAAATCTCAATTCACTCAATGATTGGTGATTCCCACGCTGCTACCTTTGGAGAAGGATGTTTCGAGCAAGGCACTGCCAAAGTTACGATGGGAACTGGTAGCTCGATAATGATGAATATTGGCGATAAACCAGTAAACTCCGACAATGGAATGCTCGCAACAATTTGTTGGAGTACCGAAAACCGAGTTGATTACGCCCTCGAAGGTGCAATAGTGGCTTGTGGCTCAACCATAGAATGGGTGAAAAATGAATTAGGATTCTTCAAAGAAGTAGCTGAAACCGAAGCAATGGCTCTTTCTGTCAATGATAATGCTGGCGTTTATCTAATTCCTGCTTTTAGTGGTTTAGGCGGCCCACACTGGCAAATGAATCGTAGAGCTTCTATCGAAGGCATGACCTTCGGAACAACACGAAACCATATTGTAAGAGCAGCTTTGGAAAGTATTCCTTACCAAATAAAAGATGTGATAACTGCCATGCAAAACGATATGGGTTCTGACTTGAAATCTATTTCGGTCAATGGTGGACTTACTCATAATCAATTTGTTATCAAATTTTTGGTAGATTTATTAGGTTTACCACTAAAAAAACAACATAATACTGATGTTTCTGCTTTAGGAGCAGGTTATTTGGCTGGTTTAAAAAGTGGTGTTTATGAAAGTATTGAGCAACTAAAACAATTAAATCAATCTAAAACAGAAGAAATCTTACCCGATTTAACGAATGAATTGGTAAAAAAAGGATACGAAGGCTGGCAGAAAAAGATTTCAAACTTCATTCAAGATTAGCTCCAACTTTTATTTTTTTGCATCACTACTATCTTGTTATGTTTACTCGTTAATTGGAAAATACTTTTGTTTCCAATACTTTCATCGGGTGAATTAAGGCGTTCGTCAAATAAATTTCTTTTTGTGTTGAACGGTGGTATAATTTTAGGTGTTATCTAAAAAATCAATAGCGTAATCTCATGAATAAAGATTTTTTTCAGCATATTTTTGATAAACATCAGCAAGCAGAGCCAGTTCCACCAACTAAAGAAATTGCGGCATGGGCATTACGTATCATTCGTTTGTTATTTCCTGAGCAAACAAAAGAATATTTTCGTTCGGAAGAAGAAATTGAGATTCAGTTTAAAAACCTCGAATTAGATTTAAGAAATATCCTGATTTCGACTTACCAATGCAAAAATTGCAATCCAGAAAGCGAAGCAAACGTTTTTTTTCAACGAATCCCTGAAGTTTACCGACTTTTAAAGACTGATATTAAGGCGATTATAGAAGGCGACCCAGCAGCTAAAAGCGAATTTGAAGTCATTCGTGCCTACCCAGGGTTTTATGCCATTACGTTTTATAGAATTGCTCACGAATTGCACAAATTAGCTATTCCGCTCCTCCCAAGAATCTTGACCGAATACGCTCACTCAAAAACTGGCATTGATATTCACCCTGCCGCTCAAATCGACGAATATTTTTTCATCGACCACGGCACAGGCATTGTTATTGGCGAAAGTTGCGTTATTGGCAAACACGTAAAACTTTATCAAGGCGTTACACTCGGAGCATTGAGTGTTGAGAAAACTTTGGCTAATACCAAACGTCATCCAACGGTAGAAAATAACGTAGTTATTTACTCAGGAGCAACGATTTTAGGCGGAAAAACAATCATTGGCGAACATTCAATTATTGGAGGAAACGTTTGGCTCACGAAGTCAGTACCTTCGTACTCAACGGTTTATCACAAACCCGAAATAAAAGTTGTTGAACGAGTGATGGAATAGATTTCAGTCAACAGCTTTCAATTTACAGTCCACTGGTAGTTAATCTTTTTACATTATTCATTATCCATAAAAATGGCCACAATCATTGACCTTGTAGGAAATACACCACTTGTTGAATTAACTAAGCTCAATCCGAATCCAAACGTGAAGATTTACGGCAAACTCGAAGGCAATAATCCTGCGGGAAGCGTAAAAGACCGCCCTGCCTTGAATATGATTCGGAGTGCAGTTGAGCGTGGCGACATTAAACACGGCATGAAATTAATTGAAGCCACGAGCGGAAATACAGGGATTGCTTTGGCGATGATTGCTCGTTTGTTCGACTTAGAAATTGAGTTAGTTATGCCCGCAAACTCTACGCGTGAGCGTACACTTACGATGGAAGCATTTGGAGCCAAAGTTGTGCTACTCGAAAACATCGAAAAATGCCGAGATTATGCCGAAAAAAAAAAAAAAACAGGGCAATATTATATGCTCGACCAATTTGCAAACCCCGATAATTATTTAGCTCATTATAAAACCACAGGCCCTGAAATTTGGCGAGATACCGAGCAAAAAGTGACACACTTTGTGAGTTCGATGGGTACTACTGGAACAATCATGGGAACTTCGATGTTTTTGAAAGAAGTAAATCCTGATATTCAGATTGTGGGTTGTCAGCCAACCGAAGGCTCATCAATTCCAGGTATTAGACGTTGGCCCGCGGCATATTTACCCAAAATATTTGATGCACGTCGAGTAGATAAAGTCATGGATATTGCCGAAGCCGAAGCAACCGAAATGGCACAAAAACTGGCAAAAACCGAAGGGATTTTTTCAGGAATGAGTTCGGGTGGAGCAGCAGCAGCAGCTATCAGATTAGCACAAGAATTAGAATCAGGCATAATCGTTTTTATCTGCTGCGACCGTGGTGACAGATATTTATCGAGTAATTTGTTTGGGTGATTTCCTTAGATATGAGTGATAAGAATTATGTTTTGCTACCATACCTTGGTTAAAATCTAAATTTTATAATTAATATCTCATCACTCATATCTATCTACTTACAATTCACTTTCACCAAAGTCTCCTTAAACGTTGCTTTTGCGGGGTCTTTCATTATTAACTTTCCATCTTTTCCTTCTATCAATTCACCTTCTTTTATAAGCAATTTATCACCTTCAATTTTGAATATTTTTTCTTCTGATTGGTTACTTCCTTCAATAACGTAATCATAATCAGCCACAATTTCATTGCCTACTTTTTTGCCCTTTAGTGTGCCAACTGCTCCATCTTTTTCCCAAGGAGCCCAATTCATTTCGCCTCTTATTTCATCGCCTTTCATTATTAGTTTTACGGTCGTTAGGTCTTTGCCTTCTTTTAGTTCAAAGCAAAGTGTTTCGTCGGTGCTTGGTTTGGTAGCTGTAGCAACGGTATCGGCTGACATCACCGAAGTAGTATCAGTCATCTCGGTTTCAGTCTTTTTTGATTGGCAAGCAGTTAAGGCTACGAATAAAATAAAAGCGAGTTTTTTCATGGTTGTTTGATAATTGATTGTAGAATATTTCAACAAATGTATCGAATTTTCTACACTTCAAAACACCTTCTATTTTACCATTTAAGTATATTTTCGGCCGTCCTTCCCTATTTTTCAATAATAATACCACTTTCACGTCTTCAAATCAAACAGCGAATGTTTGAAATTTAATGAATACTACCGAACAAAATAAACAAATTCAACAAACCGTCAGCGGCGAACGTCAGCGACTGTTGGGCTTTATCCGACAGCGGGTACCCTCGCTACACGATGCCGAAGATGTGTTACAAGAAGTTTTTTATGAGTTGGTAGAAATGTACAGATTAACCAAACCTCTCGACCAAACAGTGGCTTGGATGTTTACCGTAGCACGCAATAAAATCAATGATTTTTATCGAAAAAAGAAAGTGGATGCACTCGAAGAATTGACGAGAAGTTCCAATGACGAAGACGAAAAACTATCCTTGTTTGATATTCTGCCCGACGGCTCGAACCAAGACCCGATGATGCAAGAAACCATCTTAGAAGCACTTTCAGAAGCACTCTCAGAGCTACCCCCTCACCAAAGATTGGTCTTTGAGTTGCACGAATTAGAAGATAAATCGTTTAAAGAAATTTCGGAAATAACAGGTGTAAAAATCAATAGTTTGATTTCGGAAAAACGCCAAGCAATTTTGTATTTGAGAGATAAACTTCGGTATCTGTACGAAGATTTATTTGAGTAAGGCAATCGTTTAAAACAACTAACAAATTAATTATAAACAAGTTAAAAGATTAATAACGCATGAAAAAGTTTTGGTTTTTAAAAGGTTTTGCCCTGGTGGCAGCATTCATTTTTATTGGTGGCTTTGCCGTTATGAGTTTATGGAATTGGCTGATTCCAAGTATTTTCGGACTGGTAAGTATCACTTGGTTACAAGCCCTTGGTCTATTGCTTTTATCTAAAATTTTGTTTGGCGGTTTCCGTGGTGTTGGTGGCTGGGGAGGCGGTTACGGCGGAAATCGCCACCAGTTTTGGAAACAAAAAATGGCCGCACGTATGGCCAACATGACTGACGAAGAAAAAGAACATTTCAGAGCAAAAATGCAAAATCGTTGGGGTAAATGGGCTGAGGAAAGTGCAGACTAAAGCCCTAATTTTCAACTTCCCGAAAGATACAAACTTTCGGGAAGTTTTGATTTGAAAATTTGCCAACCTACGCCACTCTCACCACTTCACTTGTCTCTAAATAAACCAGCATCATTTCTATCTTTTCGTAGCCCATTTGGCGGTATAATTTTCCATAATTACGCACTTGTCGAGCGTTGCGTTCGTGCTTATTTTGGTCATTACTTGTGCCTGTTTTATAATCAATGATGTGCACAATTCCGTCTTTCAATACTACTCGGTCGGGACATTGAGCATCGGCTCCATTGAGCAAAATTTCTCGTTGGTTATCTACCTGCAAGCCTTCTTCAAAAAGTAAGTTTAGCTCTGGTAAAGCGATAATTTTCTCAACCGATTCGATGATTTCATTACTTTCTTTTGGACTTATAACTCCCTCAAATTCAAGCAATTGAATCGCTTTTGGTATATCTTTTCGAGATTTAATTTTTATGAAAGCTTCATGCAGTTTATTGACTCGGTCTTTGGTTTTATCAAGCGTTTCGGGGTCGAAGATTTTCTCTGAAATTCGGCGTAAACGTAATTTATCACTGCGGTCTTCGCTCACTACTTTTGGCAGAAAAATTTCATCACGCTCTTCGGGTACAGGTTTTTCTTTTTTTATGAAACGTCCCTGACTTATTTCGTACATATTTTGGTCGGCTTGATACAATTCTTCGGCCAGTAAAAAGCCTTGCATCAGCCCTCCTACTCCTTGCACTTTATTGTGGTAGTTTTTGCCCGAAAGTACAAAAAGTTTATCGACTGCCCTCGTAAAAGCCACATAAAGCATGTTGAGGTTTTCGAGAAAAATTGCTTCAAACTCCTTGGCATATTGTCCCGCTAAATCAGTCATTATCATTTTACTATTTGTCTTTATCGGTGCCGATAAGAGTTTTACAACATCCTCTTGTTTTGCATAGCTAAGTTCCTCATAATCAAGCCTCTCCAAATCAGCCCATAGCTCGGAATAATTATTTGGCTCAATATCCCACTGAGCATACGGAATAATCACGATAGGATACTCAAGCCCTTTTGAGCGGTGAATGGTCGTTATGGTAATGGCATCTTGCTCAGCAGGAGACTTAACCGAAAGTGTAGAACTATCCTTTTTCTCGTCCCAAAACTTTAAGAAATCTTGTAAGTGATTGCTTTCTTTGAGGCTGTAATTTAAGACGACATCCAAAAATCTAAAAAGATACGATTTCCGGTCGGTGCGTTCGAAAAGCTGAAAAACGTGAATAATTTTTTCGGCCAATTCATAAATACCCGCTTTGTTGAGTGTGATTGAATCAAGTGTGAAACCATGCTGGGCAAAAAACAAATAAAAATCAGCAATTTGTGCGGCATCAACAGCTTCCGAAATTAAGTCATTTGCCTTATTATCAGGTATTTGCCCGAGAATGGTTTGGTAAAACAAATATGCAACTTCCGATTTTACCAAACGATTATCGGGCTGATTAACCACTCGCATAAACGCTACCAAAAGCCGCACTATTGGCGAGTTTTTGAGCAAAAGCGAATCACGAGAAATAATGTTATAATTGGCCTCAACTAAAAAATTGGCAACTTCGGCAGAATCTTTGTTTTTTCTACATAAAACTGCAATATCGCCCATCGAATAGCCTTCATCAAGTACTTGTTGGATTATCTCAACCGTACGGCCCAGCATCAGATTTTCGCCTTTTACATAATCTAAAAATTCAATCTGTACATGCCCCCCATTTTTAGCATTATCGGGAATTTCCTGCACAAAACCAGCATAAACATCTTTCAAAAACGGAAAAATATTCTCGTTTTCGTTCAAAAAAAAAAAAAAAAAACGATTATTGAAATCAATCACTTCTCGGCTACTTCGGTAATTTTTAGTCAAATTTTCAGGTTTTATATAATTAGAAATAGTCATAAATTGCTCAATCTGAAAATCTTGAATAAGCGAATTATTCATCAGCATTTCTACTTCATTTTTGAATAAATGCACGATTAAGTCCATTTTTCCACCTCGCCAGCGGTAAATTGCCTGTTTAGCGTCGCCCACGATGAGGTTGAAGTGATTGTTTGCCAGCGAGTTTTCGATGAGCGGCAGCAGGTTATAAAACTGCATATCCGATGTATCCTGAAACTCATCAACGAGCAAATGATTGTAACGTTCGCCGATGCGTTCATAAATAAACGGCACGGGTTCGGATAAAATAATTTGCAGAATTTTTCGGTTAAATTCCGATATAAAAACTTGGTTTTTATCTTCTAAAACGGCATCAAATTCGGCTTTGATTTTTTTCAACAAGGATAATTTGCGTAGGTTCGGTTTAATCATCGTAAACAAGGCATATTTTGGCAAATGCTGGGTTTTAAATTCCTGCATTTCGTTGAAAATTGCCGTTAAATCTTCCTTGATTGCATCAATAGCTACTTTTACAGGTGTTGGTGTTTTGGCACTGTACCATTTATCTTCGTTGATGGCCGCCCATTGGTACGAGTTTGGAGATTTATCTTTTTTTCTGAAATATTCATCTTCAAAATCTTCTCGCATATTATAAAAATACCCACCGATACCTTTGGCTTTTTGCGTAAAATCATCGACACTTAGTCCTTGATTTTCAATGTATTGAATGGCTCTTTCAGCTAAAGCTTTTATGCCTTCTTCGAACGATTTTAGGTATGAATAAATATTGTTTGAAATATGCCAAAAATCTTTCGGGTCAAGGGTATCGAGCTTAATAAGCGACGAATAAAATTGGTCATTGATAAGGTGGTTTCCGAAATTGGCCAGTTCGTCGGTTATAAAATTCCAATATTTTCCGTCTGATACTTTTTCTTCTACGAAATGTTCTAAAATCCGAGTTACGTCTTGGTGTTCGTCGAGTCCCGCTTTTTCAATCAAGCGTTCGACGGCTTCGGTCATAACGGTCTTAGAATCGAGTACGATTTCGTAATTATACGGCAGCCCTAAATCTTCGGTGAAAGCATTGACGAGCTGATTGACAAAACTATCAATAGTCTTAACGGCAAAATCAGAATACTCTTGAATGATATGACTAAAAACCGCAGCCGCTCTAAACTGTATCGTATCGTCGGAAAGTTTTAATTCATTGGCTATTTCCCGAAACATTCCCCAAAACTTCGATTTTTCGTTAAAGTTCTGTATATCAGCTATTTCTTTCAAGGCCGCTAAGATACGTTCTTTCATTTCGGAGGCGGCATCGTTGGTAAAAGTAATGGCCAAAATTCGCTTGTAATAATAAGCTTTATCGCTACCAAGAGCTAATTTGAGGTATTCACGGGTAAGTGTATAGGTTTTTCCCGAACCAGCTGATGAACTATATACGTTAAATTTAGACATTAGTAATCAGTTGATTTAAACTCGTTTGTTTTCACGCTACAATCTACAATACCATATATGAGCATACACTTTGAGGTCACTGTGATTGTTCTAATAACAGGATAAACCCACATAAGTTTATCTAAAAATGTATGATAAGCATTCATTATGTTAGCCACAGCCAGTAGTGCAATCCCTAAGATAATATACAATCGGCGTTCGTCGCCAACTGGTAAAAAAACTGCTAAAATTCCTGTATAGGAAAATACGATTACATAAATAAATACAATAACGACATAAATCCCCGTAAGAGATTGATATAAACTCAAAAAATAAAAACAAAGAGGAAAAAACAAAAACGCAGGAACAATTCTCTTAAAATTATTATCTGAATCTCTCAAGCTAATTCTCGCACCCATTTCATGAAAACAATAAATCCATAGCAAAAAAACGATGGTATTAACTCCAATATTAATAATAATGGCCAGGCGTTCGGGAAGCAAATAAGAGGTTAAAGAAACAACAATGGGGAAGAGGACACTTAATAAAAACAGTTTTTGTTGAAGTTTAAAAGCACATTTTTGTAATTGATAAAACCAGATTCCCATCAACGTCCATGAGGTAATTCTTAAATGATTGCTCCATAACTCAGCTCGGTCTTTATCAATTTGGTCATGTGCAAAGCATTCTATAATTAGTACAATTAAGATTGCACTAATAAACAAAAAGTTTATTTTCATAGATTCGTTGAAGACTTTTATACGATAAAGGGGGTTTTACAGCTCGAAAAGCCCCTTTATCGTCGTTTATAGTCAATATTAATGCGACTCTCGCTTCACTTCATGACCAGATTTTCCGACTAAAAAGTCTAAGTCAGCACCTTTATCGGCTTGCATTACGGTATTGATATACATTTTAGTGTAACCACGGTCATAACCCAAATCAATCGGTGTCCAATTTTTTCGGCGTTCGGCCAATTCTTCGTCCGATACGTGCAAGTGAATTTTACGGTTTGGTACATCTACTTCGATTTCATCGCCATTCTGAACCAGTCCGAGCGTTCCTCCCACTGCCGATTCGGGCGATGCGTGCAAAAATACCGTTCCGTAGGCCGTTCCACTCATACGAGCATCCGAGATACGTACCATGTCGGTTATTCCTTTTTCAAGGATTTTTTTCGGCAATTGCATATTGCCTACTTCAGGCATTCCTGGATAGCCTTTCGGTCCAACATTTTTTAAAACCATCACCGAAGTTTCGTCGATTTCGAGATTTGGGTCGTCGATTCGTGCGTGATAATCTTCAATTGTTTCAAAAACTACGGCTTTTCCTCGGTGTTGCATCAAATGCGGCGAAGCCGCCGAAGGTTTAATAACAGCACCGTTTTCACAAAGATTTCCTTTCACTACGGCAATTCCGCCCTCATGCAAAATTGGGTTATCTATTCTTGCAATTACATCCTCATTCCAAATCTTCGCTCCTTTCGAGTTTTCTACCAAACTTTTGCCATTAACAGTTATAGCATCACGGTGAAGATATTTCTCCATTTCTTTGATTACGGCAGGAAGACCACCCGCATAGTAAAAATCTTCCATCAGATATTTTCCTGAAGGCATTAGATTCAATAAAAATGGCATTTTACTACCTATTTCATCAAAGTCTTCGAGGTTTACTTCAACTCCAATACGTCCAGCAATTGCCAAAAGATGAAGAACCAAATTAGTAGAACCGCCAACAGCGGCATTCATCATAATAGCATTTTCAAAGGCTTCGCGAGTAAGTACTTTTGAAAGCGTTAGGTTTTCTTTTACCATCTCTACTGCTCGCATACCCGACATGTGAGCCAATACTTTTTTGCGAGAATCGGCCGCTGGAATAGCCGATGCCCCTGGCAAGGTAAGTCCCAAAGATTCAACCATAACTGCCATTGTTGAGGCGGTTCCCATTGTAGAGCAATGCCCTATACTTCGACTCATGCACGATTCTGCTTCTTCAAATTCTTCGGGAGTCATTTTACCCGTTTTCAAGTCATCGGCAAAACGCCATACATCCGTACCCGAACCAATAGCTTTTCCTTGAAAACGCCCATTGAGCATCGGGCCGCCTGGCACTACAATGGTAGGGAGTCCGCAACTGGCAGCACCCATGACGAGCGATGGCGTGGTTTTATCGCAACCCGTGAGTAATACAATCGCATCAAAAGGATTTCCTCTGATACTTTCTTCGACAGTCATGGCCGCCAAATTGCGGTAAAGCATGGCTGTAGGACGAATGATAGTTTCACCAAGCGACATCACAGGAAATTCCAACGGAAAACCTCCTGCTTCATAAACGCCATTTTTTACAACTTGAGCCAACTCTCTGAAATGCCCATTACAAGGCGTAACCTCTGACCATGTATTACAGATTCCGATAACAGGTTTTCCTTTGAACTGGTGTGCTGGATAGCCTTGATTTTTTATCCAACTACGGTAGATAAAACCATCTTTTCCTTCTTTCCCGAACCAATCTTGGCTACGTAAATTTTCGTTTTCCTGATTAGGCATAATTTGTGTTATAGTTTTGTTAGTCAAAATACTGACTAAGGTCGATAGATAAAATTTATGATTGAGGTATTCTTACTCTTACTAACTGATTATCAATTCTTTGAAAAATGATGTTAATTATTCAAACATATTATTTTTGTGCCACTTAATTACGAATATCAATAAAAAGGCAAGAAATTTCCACCAAAATTCCGTACTTTTGTGTTGTTTTGCACCAAATTATAAATTTTGCAGGAAACAATTGACAATTATTTAAATAAAAATAAACTTATGAACTTATTTGATACGTTGAACGAGGCTCTGAGTGATGATGTGGTATCAAAGATTGCCAAACTTTCTGATGAAGAGCCAGAAAAAACACGAAAAGCCTTAGATGGTATTTTTTATACATTAGTTGCGGGGTTGGTTCGTCGGACAGGTAGTATGATGAGTGTAAGTATGCTTTTCAATCAAATTCAAAAAGGCAATCAAGGTGGCGAACTCATCGGGGATGTGATGTCTTATCTAAATAAAAAAGATAAATTAGATAATATACTAAAAGTGGGCGATGGCCTAATTAGTCAGATTTTTCCTGCCTACAAAAGTCCGTTGGTGAGTATGATTGGTATCTATGCTGGTGTTAAGAAAAACTCTTCGACGATGTATTCGAGCCTTGCGGCACCTATCTTGATTGATGCAGTCAGTAAAGAAATTGATACAAATAGATTAGATGTTGATGGTTTGATTACTTATCTAAGTGACCACCATGAGCCACTTTTCAAATTAGTTCCAGAAGATTTGCTGGAAAAAATGATTCCGCAATTAGGCTTGCAGGAATTACTTTCACCAAAGTTTGTCACAGCAAAAAAAGCTGTTTCTGCGAAACCTGTTTCTATCAAAGGTAAAAATATTATATCGACCGATGAAAACCCTGTTTCAGCCTCTAAAAGCATTTCGACAAATGAAGATTATGAAGAAGAAACAAGCAGTTCTTCATTTCCAATAAAATGGTTATTGATTGGCTTACTTGGTGCTGCAGTTATTGCTGGTGGTGTTTATTGGTACATGAATTTCTACAAACCAACACCATCAACTGGCGAAGAATTAGTGGTTGATTCGACTGCTATTCAAACTGATACTATCACCAAAGCAATCGTAGATTCGGTAGCGGTGAAAGACACAGTTGCAGCCACTACAACGGCACCATCATTGACTTCAACTGAGCAATACAGCACCTTTGGCGAAGGTTTAAATGCTTATTTGAACGATAAATCTAAGCCAGTTGGTCAGATTTTCCCGATGGTAAATGTAGCATTTATCAGGGGGTCGCAAGCACTTGATACTGAATCAGATTTGATAATCGACGAATTAGCCGATTTGATGACGAAGTATCCAAAAATGCAGATTCAATTACAGGGTCATTCAAACAATGCCGTTGGTATGGATAATAAAACAATGGCTACAAAAAGAGCATTTGTTATTAAAAAGAAATTATTAGTAAAAGGAATTTTTGATACAAGAATCGATGCAATTGGTGTGAATGGAGCGAGTAATGGCATAGATATTAAGGTAGTATCGAAATAATCTGATTTGCTAATAAATACAAAAAAGCGTGAAAGGAGGCTTTCACGCTTTTTTGTATTTAAACGAAGTGCTATTTCTTTTTAACATTTACAAAATATACTGGCTCAAATCTCGGTTTTTGACTAAACCTGAAAGACGTTGAGCAACTAATTCTTTAGTGATAGTGATTGTCGAATCCATAACAATATTATCGGGTACATCAAACATAATTTCGTTGAGTAAATGACTCATCACCGTCTGGAGTCTTCTTGCACCAATATTTTCGACCTCACTATTGGCCTCAAATGCAATTCTTGCCAACTCACGCAGTGCTTCATCCTCAAACGATAGCGTTACGCCTTCGGCTTCGAGCATGGCAATATATTGTTTCGTAAGGGCATTTTTAGGTGCTTGCAGAATTTGATAGAAATTATCTTCGGTCAGGCTCTCCAGCTCGACTCTGATTGGGAAACGCCCTTGTAATTCAGGAATCAAATCAGACGGTTTTGAAACATGAAATGCTCCTGCAGCCACAAATAAAATATGGTCGGTTTTTACGGTTCCATGTTTGGTATTTACGGCACTTCCTTCTACGATTGGCAGTAAATCACGTTGTACACCCTCACGGCTTACATCGGCTCCCCCACCCGATTTTGCTCCACTATTAGCAATTTTATCTATTTCATCAATGAAAATAATTCCAAGGTTTTCAGCTTTCCAGATGGCTTCTTCCTTTACTTCGTCCATGTCGATAAGTTTTGAGGCTTCTTCCTCCAACAAAACTTTTCGGGCTTCGGCAATCGTTAGTTTACGCTTTTTGCCTCTTTTTGGCATCATTCCACCCAACATTTCTTGAATATTCACCATCGACATATCATCAATCGGGCCACCCATTACACCAATGTTTGGCATTCCGCTACCTTGCACATCAATTTCTACTTTACGGTGGTCGAGGTCTCCATTACGCAATTTCGAGCGAAAGGCTTCGCGGGTTTTCTCATTTAATAATGACTCCGTATAATCTTCGATTTCTTTTTTATTTTCTTCGATAACAAATCCTGTCTCTTTTTGGTCTTTTACGGGCGGAATCAGAATATCGAGCAGTTGGTCTTCAACCACTTCGAGTGCTTTGGCTTTAACGTCTTCTTTCTTGGCAAGTTTTACCATATTTACGGCCTGCTCTACCAAATCACGCACCAT
>JAIYBU010000119.1 GCA_027488335.1 Cytophagaceae bacterium | reverse complement strand
AGATTTTCAACTTTATATTCGTGGTCTGCTCCTGCTTTGAAACCTACCACGGCATCGCCCGTACAATCTGCAAAAAACTTAGCTTTGAGCTGTATCTGTTTGGAGGTTTTTATGTTTTGAATAATAACTCCACTGATAGTGTTATCTTTTACGAATACCTCTATTGCTCTATTTTCAATAAATAGTTTAATATTGGGTTCACGCTTAACCACTTCCAATTTTAGATTATCGTCGTAATAATCGGCACTTACCCCATTGAAAACCTGTCCAGAGCCTTTAGTGATATTTGGTAAAATCTCGGTCACAATATCGCCAATGTGTGGGTAAGGCTCTTTGTTGGTATGCCCTTCTGGCCATACCCGCACTTCAGAGCTACCATTTCCTCCCAACACTGGTCTATCTTGCACCAATGCCACTTTGACTCCGTTTCTTGCTGCAGAAATGGCGGCACAAGTACCAGCCAAACCACCTCCAACCACTATCAAATCGAATGTTCCTCCATCGGTAGGTTTATCAGGCAATCCTAAAAGTTTACGTCTAAATTTGGTTAAAGCAGCAATATTATTTGTTGGTTGAAAATTGGTATCCTTGCAAAATAAAATTGCTTCACATCTCCCCTCAAAACCTGTTAAATCGTGTAATGCGATTTTTGTCTTTTTTCCAACTTTTACAGTTCCACCATCATGCCAATGCCAATCGGCCCCTTTTGTTCCAAAAGTTTCTTTCAATGGTTTATCATTAACTAATAATTGAAACTTCCCTGGAGCTCCTGGGGCATTCCAATGAGCCACCCAATCTTTTGTTCGTACCCAAACACGGTAATTGCCGGCCGATGGAAACGTGATTTCAGTAGTAGCATCTTCTACAGGGATTCCTAATCCGTGAGCCAATAAATATGGACTACCCATTTTATCCATAGACTGTTGGTCAATATTCCAGCCACCAAAATTGGCAAATTGTTCTGCTTCAAGAAAAACAAATTCGTTATTTATATTTTTATTTGATGATGCTAATGTCTCTGATAAACCTCCAGCCAAAAGCATCAAACTGGTATTACCCAATGCTCCGATAAAATTTCTTCTTTTCATATTGTTTTGTTTTTTTATCATTTACTAATTTACAGTTATTCTGTGTCATTTTGCTTGTTTTTGAATTACATTTTTTTGGTTCGCCACCCAATCAATACCGCTAAGCAAAATATCAACAATCCAACTACGATTGCAGGTATATTTTGATTGGCAAATAAGCCTAATATTGAAACCCCAAGCCCCACGAAACCCATAGATAAAGCAATCACCTGTACACCAAAACGATTTTGTTGATTCGCTTCCTCAGTATTATGAACAGGAAGGCTTGAACCTACTTGTTTATTTTTGGTTTGACTTGAAATTGGTTCATGTTCAACCCCTCTAATGATTTGATAGATGTCAAATAATGCCAATAACAAGAGCGGCAAACCTACACCCAACGTTGTTTCATAGGTGCGATTAAGTTTAAATCCTAAAACAGATACACTAAATATTTTGAAAAATAAACTCACAACTAAAGCGATAACCGAGATTGTAACAACCGATGTACTCGTTTGTCGTTTTGAAAATAGCGACCAAATTATGGGGGCAAATAAGGCTCCCCCAGCAATAGATGCCGTACTCAAAACCAACTCTACTATGCCACCTACTTTGGGAACAAGTATAGCAATAATGACCGTCATTGCTCCAAATAATACTGTAAAAATACGAGCAGAAAAAATCAACGTTTTTTCAGAAGCCTTTGGATTAAAAAGATTTCTATATACATCATGGGCAAACACTGTAGCAACTAAGTTAATTGTTGTATTTGCTTTACTGGCAGTTGCCGAAACCATTCCTGCTAAGATTAAGCCGATTAAGCCCGCAGGTAGAACTTTTTGGCAAAGCATCATGTACGCTCCTTCGGGTTCTAATCCTTGCAAATTAGGGTTAATAATACGATATATCATAGGTGGCAACATCCAAATAAAAGGGCTGATGAGGTATAACCCCGAAAATAAATACGCCACTTTTTGCGAATCTCGTTCGTTTGCCACACTTGTATAACGTTGAACATACGCCCAATTTCCCCCAATGTAGGTTGTTTGGTAGGCTAAGAAAGCTAAGGCAAAACCAAGGGAATATTCTTCGTTGAAAAAATTAAAAAAACCGTGTGGTGCTTGATTGATAAAATTAGTAACTCCACCCACATAGCCAAGAGCTATGGGTATGACTATTAAAACAGCCGATGCTAACACCACAAATTGTACCACATCTGTCACCAAAACGGCCCATAATCCGCCTGCCGCCGTGTATAAAACAATCATCGCACCAATAATGATAATACATGTTTCGAGCGATAGTGGCGTGGCGACATGTACCATTTTACCCACAGGATATAAAACTGAGGCGGTCATAAACAAGCCATGCAACATAATAAGATAGGTGTAAAATTGCTGAGTTTTAACACCAAATCGTTGCCCGATATATTCGGCAGCCGTCACGACGCCTATTTGTTTCCATTTTTTAGCGAGAAAAATTGCCGTTATTAACCCACCTAAAACCATTGTTAGTTGAATACCGTTGGCAACCAACCCGTGTTTGTAAGCAATGGAACCCCACACTACAAATGTACCCGCCGAAAAGTAACTCACAAAGAGCGACAAACCGTTTATCCACCAAGGAATTGCACCTCCACCCTCAAAAAATGATTGTGAGTTTTTACTTCCCATACGGGTAAAAGCCATTCCGATTGACAGTATCAATAAGGCAAAAACTGCCATCACTATAAAATCTAATTGTACCATTATTATTTACTGGTTAACTGGTTAATAACAACGCACCTCAAAGACACTGGCTGGGGTATTGACAGTGGGGTGTTCCAATGCTATTGTTATTCTTTTTGTTGAAATAGTCTTTTCTAAATTGATGATATTCCGAGTTTGATAATTCCCTTTTTTCTCAAAAATAGTTTGGTTTTTATCATCTAAAATATGGTAGTTTCTTACACAGAATGGCATCACATTTTCGGGATGAGTCATTAAAACCGATTCCATTGGATGGTCAAAGTCAGTATCAAAACTTATTTCGATGCGTGAGATGCTTTGCTCATTAGCCCAATTTAACGTTAAAACGGGAGCTTTATCTTCAAAGTCAGCCACCCAAGCATTCGGGCGTGATGTGGGACGAGCGATGCCATTTTTGATATTTTCAGCTGAAAATAATGCAATCGGACTATCTATTTTAAAAGATAAGTTATGTCCTTCTGGACGGCGTTTGGGTGTCCAAAATTCAAAAGTGTCAACGCCTATATCTTCAGTGGGTTCTTGTTTGCCGTAGTTTGAAACGGCTTTATTGACGGTATTGAAAACTGACAAAATCCCAGTTACACGTTTTTCGGTCCGTGAAATACTGATTCGTTCATTTTTCATAAAACAAACGTAAATATATTGAGGGGTATCTATCGACAGCCCTTCCCAGTCCAAATTCAAACAATTGCGTCCTTTTCTAATTTCTATGGATTTTTTAGCCAAAATGACATTAGGTGTTTGATTGGTCGCTTTATCACTTATCCGTAATTCAATTTCCAACGTTGTTTCAGTTTCACCGTAAGCATGAACAATCAAAGTTGGAACCCGACCATCGTTTAGAGGAATCATCTGAGCAACTGAAATACTGAGCGGTTGTAATAAATCATCACTCTCTTCAAACTCATAGATTCTCAATTCGCTCGAAGCGTTAATTTGGGCAGTTTGTACTAAATCTGCATTATCTTTTAAGACAATATTCGGTAAAAACTGACCCGACTGAATAAGTTGTGTTTGAAGTTTTTCTAAAAGATTCTTTTCTAAAAGTCCGCTGGGTAGAACACCTTCACGATGTGCCAATGCCGCTGCTACCCCAACCGCTTGCCCGCAATAAGCAGAAGTTGCCATCACCCTTGATGAACCAAAAGCCACGTGGCTTGCTGAAATAATACGCCCTGTGAGAAATAAATTTTTAATATTCCGAGAATACATCGTACGATACGGAATATCATAAATACCTTTACTGTGCCACTGATTACAGCCTGGTTTATCACTAAAAACACCATCGGCAGGGTGTAAATCAATAGACCAGCCACCAAAAGCAACGGCATCAAAATGGGTGCGTTGCTCAACAACATCTTGTTGAATAAGCATATAGTCTCCTTCAAAACGGCGACTTTCCCGCTTACCTGGGATAGTACCCACCCACTCAAGTGTAAGGTTTTCAGACTCGGGGAAATTACCCGAATTTTTGATATAGTCCCAAACACCATACGCTACACGCCACAATTCCCATTTAATCAATTCGGTATCATGCACCGTGTCCAATCGTCCGCCATATTCGAGCCACCACAGGCGACAACCGTAATCCTGGGTATTAAAACTGCGAAAGCGAGGTATTTGCTCTGCTACATCTATGGCATAACTTGGGGCAATGAACTTAACAGGTTTACCTATATCTTTTGAATAAAAATAAAGAGAATGACCTAATAACTCGCCATATTCCTCTGTTGGAGCGAATTTTTCGCCAAACTCTTCTTGTTTCTCAGCTCCCATACGGAATGCCGCACCTGATAAAAAACCAATAACTCCATCGCCCGAAGCATCACAAAATAAAGGTGCCTCAAGCGTATAGGTGGTCTGATTTTGTGAACAAAAGGCTGTTGCAGATTCGATAATATCTGCATTTACTTTAGCGACTTCATAGACAGCAGTGTTTAAAAGTAAAGTAATATTCTTTTCCTCTATGACTTTTTCAAGCATAATTGTATCAAAAATCAGTGGATTACCTTCTGGATTTCGATACATATTTTCGACCAATAACTCATCAATTACGCCACCTTCTCTTGCCCAACGGTTATTGTTGCCCATGTGCGAAGTTGCCCCTAAAACCCATAAACGTACTTCGCTTGAGGCATTACCACCTAAAACTGGTCTATCTTGTACCAAAACAACCTTTATTCCTTGGCGTGCAGCCGTAATCGCACAACATACACCCGACAGGCCACCACCAACTATGACTAAATCAGATTTTATATGCTGATTTCGAAAATTTCTACTGTATGTTGGATTATCTTTTATCATAAAATTTTCTATTCTAATTAATTCATTTTTAATGAAATAGCGTTCATTTTCAAATATGTAATAGATTCTACGACTAATATTTGAGTGGAATTGCCACATTATAATTTACGGTATCGCTTTCATAAACAGCACAAAATAAAATTTTGGGTTTACCATTTTCGAAGTATAATTGTGGGCGTTCCAATTTTACAACAGTTTTAAATCCTTGGTTTATTGGTATTTTTAGCGTTGAAACTAAGATATTTTTAGCGGGTTGCCAGTCTAAACCATTCGGAGATTCAAACAATGCAAGACTTGTTCCCGCATTCGTGAAGACGCCTTTCATATCCTTTACGATAGCCCAATATTTGCCTTCTTGAAACCAGATATAAGGGTCTTCAGCAGCAAATTTGACAGTATCTTTTACAAAAATGGGTTTGGGCTGCTTGATAAAAGGGCCTTCGGGTTTGTCGGCAATCGCCACACCATGCAACACACGTCCACCAAAAGGCATTTTTCCATTACTTACCGCCTTGTAAACCATTAAAAATTTTCCATCAGGACGTTGAGTTACTGAGGGGTTACTTGTTAGCAGGTGGTCGAAACTATTAGTGGTGGTGTCAATCAAAGGTTTTTTACAACGTTTCCACTTTCCTGTTGGTGAATTGGCAACCGCAACTCCAATGCGTTGGTGATTACGATGATTCCACCATTCGCCATTTCCGTAATTACCCATGTAGTAGAGATAGTATTTTTTACCGAATTTGTGAATGGTTGGATTATGAGTAACGTCCGCATCCCAATATTTTTTATCTCTCTTGGGTAATATGACTTTTACAAACTTGTAAGGTCCAGTAGGAAAATCTGAAACGGCAACCGCTACTTCGCTATCAGTAACCCAAGCTTGATGTTTTTTGCTTTTAGGCCAGCGACTATAAAATAGATAATATTTGTTGTCATCACCTTTTACCATCGACCCACACCAAACAAGGTAGTCTTTTTCTTGAAAAATAGCATTATCAGGCATTGGTTGAATCCATTTAGACACGTCTAAGTCTTGTGCTTTTAGATTCCCATAAAAGCATAGAAAAATGATTATCAGCAGTTTATATTTATTCATTTTTTTAAATTTTTATAATTTTTATTTTAAAGGTACAGCCACATTGGCCGAATATTTTCTTTTTTCAAAACCCATCGCCCCAAACAAAAATTTGGGTATACCATTTTCGAGATACAAACAAGGACGTTCTAATTTATCATCGAATGTTTTGCCATTCACCTGATAGACTTTATTAGCTAAAACTTTGGGGTGTTTGGAAGGTTGCCAATCCACACCATTTGTAGAAACCATCAACGCCAATGCTCCACTCTCGCCTGTAAATTTGCCAACAACATCACGCACAATGGCATAATTTACGTCTTTTTGATGCCAAATAAAGGGGTCTTCTGCCACCATCCATTCATTCTCGCTATCTTTTACCTCAAAAATAGGCTTATTGTGTTTTACGAAATTGCTATTCGGTAATGTAGAAAATGCCACCCCAAAACGGACTTTCCCTCCTCGTAGTACGCCTGTCTTTTTTTCAACTTGTTTAAATACTAAGATAAACCGTCCGTTTTTATCAACCGTAATTGCAGGGTTTGAAACCATTAAAGCATCTGCTGCCGTTGAATCTGAACCTACATCCAAAATAGGTGTATCAAATCGTTGCCAATCGCCCTCGGGGTCATTGGCAACAGCTACTCCAATGCGTTGATTGTTGCGGTATTCCCACCAATTCGGATTATCGTAAGATGTATGTGGTTGCACATAAGATTTACCTGTCGAACCCATATAATATAGATAAAACTTGCCTTTGTATTGTAAAATGGCAGGATTATGGGTCGTTGTACCGTCCCAAAATTGTGAGCCACGGGCGGGCAAAACTACTTTCAGATGTTGGTAAGGACCTTCTGGTTTATCGGCCTTTGCTAAGGCAATTTCGGAATGTGTAATCCACGCTTCATGCCCCAATTCTTTTTGCCAACGACTATAAAACATGTAAAACTTTCCATTGCTTGCTCTCGTTACCGAACCACACCAAATATTATAAACGCTATCACTAAAAATATGGGTAGTGGGTACTGGTTGAACCATAGCAAATAGGTCAACGTTATCCAGCGAGCCATCTTTGGTTAATTTCGGTTTTTGTGCCAATAAACATGTAGCACAAAGCAAGAAACTAATCGTTAGTTTTATTTTCATACGCTATTTTACAATTTTAAACCAATCAAAATATTTATTAGCCATATCACGTTTGCTCATCTATTTGATGGTTCATAAAAGTGTTTCTGACTGTTCATCCCAATAAAAACACAAGAAAAGGAATTGGATTTTCAATCAATATCCGTCCTAAACGGCGACGCAGGTAACCCTGCACTGTTGAATAAATTGCCATTGGCATTATTGGTAAAAGCATAGCGTACAGCTCTCGGTATTTTTACCATTTCGCTATAAACAACCACTATTTTACCCTTAATTTCCGCTTTAGCAGAGACAAAGTTTTTACCATCTTCTGAAATAGTGAAACCAAACAAATGACCATCTTTTGCCATCAAACCATTGGCTGTATGCGTAAAGCTAATTTCTGCTTTGTTGCCCTTAATTTTAAACGCATTATAAACAGGTCCTGAATACATTACCTCTTTTTCACCATAGGCCAATGCCCTCGCCGCCAATGCCAAACGCTCGCCAACGGGTCTTTTATGGGTGGGATGAATGTCGGTTGTATCGCCACAATCTATGGTAACAATCATGGCTGTATTGGGTATTTTTTGAGAAGTTAAAAGTTGGGCTTCCCTTATTTCAGGCGTCATATTTACATGAGGAGCAATTTGTACGAATAAAAATGGAAAATCGCCTATATTCCATTGTTTTCGCCAATCCCCTATCATGGTTGGAAACAAAGTTTGGTATTGTTTGGCACGCCCTGAATTGGATTCACCTTGATACCAAATTACCCCTTTGAAAGCGTAGGGAATTAACGGATATATCATACTATTGAAAAGGCCACCGCAATCGCCTGACCGCAAGGGGTCGGCAGGGGGCATGGGTTTTTGAGGCAACGGTTTTTTATTTTCAGAAGCCGATAAAGTATCCGCTACCCATTTTTGTAATAAAACAGGTTCTGATTGTCGGTACTTGTGAAGTACTTCAGGATATTTAAACACCGCTTCATCGTAGGCATCAACCAAGCGTTTTAATTCATCATTGGTTTCTAAGGCGGCACGGCTTGTCCATTTTTCGGCAGGTGTACCGCCCCATGACGTATGTATCAACCCTATTGGCACATTGAGTTTTTTATGCAATTCGCTACCAAAAAAATACCCAACGGCAGAAAATTGAATAACCGTAGCGGTATCACATACCGTCCATTTGCCTTTTAAATTTGACATGGGAAAGGGGGAAGGATTACGTCCAACGGCAAATTCTCTAATTTGGGGATAGTTGGCGGCAGCAGCTTCGGCTTTCCAATTATCAATCGGTTTTTGACCGCCTCGTAAACCTAATTGCCGTTCCATATTGCTCTGTCCGCTACAAATCCACACTTCGCCCACTAAAATATTAGAAAATGTAACCGTATTTTTCCCTTGAATAACCAAATCAAAAGGGCCACCCGCTTTAAGTGGATTCAATTTTACCATCCAATGCCCATTTATGGCAATAGTGCTAAACGTTTGTCCTGCAAACGAGACAGTTATACGTTCATTTCTATCGGCAATTCCCCAAATAGGTACAGCGACATTTTGTTGAAATACAGCATTGTCGCTGAATAGAGGATTCGGTATTACATTCGCTATTGCAACTTTTCCTAACAGCATAAAGCAGATATAAAGAATTACTTTTTTCATTTTTCTATCATTTTAAAGAATGAATATTTTTCCTGCCCTAAGTTGTACATTTTTAATCAAAGAGCCATAACGAATTGTATAAACGCCACTCTTTGAGGCTTTTAAAACTGCTTTTTCTAATTGTCCATTTTTCCAAGAAATAGATACTTCTACCCCGCCTCTTGCTTTCAACCCTGTAATTGAGCCATTTTGCCACGCAACAGGCAAGGCTGGCAAAAGATGAATTTCACCCAAATGACTTTGTAATAACATTTCTGTTACGCCCGAGGTATAACCGAAATTGCTATCCATTTGAAACGGCGGATGTGCACCAAAAAGATTGGGATATGTGCCGCCATTGTAGGAAAACCCCTTTTCTGTTGGGGCTATGGGGCGTAATAAAGTTTTGATAAATTTGTAAGCACGATTGGCTTGGTGTAATCGAGCAAAAAGATTCATTTTCCAAGCCGAACTCCAACCTGTGCTTTTATCGCCTCTTGCATCGAGCGAAACAATAGCAGCTTTTGCCAAATCGGGTGTTTTTAAAGGGCTGATTTGCCGTCCTGGGTGAACGGCAAATAGATGCGAGTTGTGTCGGTGGTGGTCGGTTGAATCGTCTAAATCTTCCATCCACTCTTGTAGTTGCCCCCAATTGCCTATCTGAGGCCCCAATAATTTTGAACGCATTGTTTCAATTTTATTTCTATATTTTTCATCAACCTTTAGCACCTTAGCGGCATCTATATAATTGCTAAATAAATCGAACACTATCTGTTGGTCATAAGAAGCACCCATATAAGGTTTTTTGTCTTCTTCATTTTTAAAAGGCCCATGCTCTGGACTCCAGCCATCGGGTGTAACGAGCTTGCCTTCTTTGGTTTCAATTAAATGATTTTCCCAGTATTGAACAAGGTCTTTTAGCATGGGATAAGCTCTTTCTCTCAAAAAATTGACATCACCCGTAAAGGCATAATGCTCCCAAAAATGTTGGCTCAGCCAAGCACTTCCAGGGCGATGTAAACGCCATTTACTGGGTCCACCCATAAGGTTATTAGTGCTGTATGCAACCCAACCAAACGGTACATTTAATAAACTATCGGTTGATGATTTATTAACAGCCGCTAAATTCTCTATCCAGTTGAATAAGGGGAAATGACATTCGGACAAGTTAGTCTGCTCTGCCAACCAATAGTTCATCTGAACATTAATATTTGTGGTGTATTGCGAATACCACGCAGGTTTAAAGTCATTGTTCCATATTCCTTGTAAATTAGCTGGCAATCCACCTCTGCGTGAAGAGGCAATTAATAGATAGCGACCATAGTGAAAAAGTAAGGCTTCAAAGTCAAGGTCTTTAGAACCTTTACTATAAGCCATTAAACGTTCGTTTGTAGGCAACTCGTTATCATTTGTTTTCCCCAACGAAAAACTTACCCTATTAAATAAGCTCTCTACATCTTGAATATGCGTTTTTTTTAATTGCTCAAAAGGTATATTAGCCGTTTCATTTAATTGTTTATCAAGATTCTCGTGTGGATGAACACCCAAATAATTTCGTCTTGAAAAAGGTAGAAAAGAAGTACCTGCTACCAAATAACAAGTCAGTGTATCTGCATTTTGAACAATTAGCGAAGAATCACTTCGGCTGATTGTTCCACCAATATTCTTTATGTCTAAAATAGCTTCATACGCCATCTTATTTTCTAAAGTACCTGAAAAAGATAGCCTACTTCCATCAGTAAAGGTATGCGTTTTATGTGCATCTTTTAATGTAATATTTGCTGATAAAACATGTGGTTTGCTGGCAGTAACCTGCATTATCAACGCTTTATTTGGGTAGCTGATATAATATTCATGCTTGTAGTCAACATCTCCAACAGAGTATGTAATCGTATGAACGGCATTATTCAAACTTAATGTTCGTCTATAATTAGTTGCATTTTTGTGTTGCCAATGAAAATAAATATCGCCAAAGGGTTGATAAGCACCTACGGTTTCGGTAGTACCCGTACTCAATGAGTGTTCATTAAACTGAATACGCTCAACATCAGTGCCTCCAAATATCATAGCTCCTAACGAACCATTTCCTAATGGTAAGGCCTCCAACCAATGTGTTGCGGGCGAATTGTACCAAAGGGTTTGTTGCTGAATTTCATTAGCCACTAATTGGGTATTTTTAGAACGCTGTGTTTCCTGCCCAGCTATGAACTTACCAACAACTACACCTATGTCATTCAATCCGTCTTGATTATAGTGTACGTTGTCTTTCATCCATTTTTTTTCAAAAAACAGGTTCGTTTCGTCGTAAGCAATAAATACATGCTTCAATTTATTGGCTACCTCCGTTTGCATGAGTCTAACCGTATCATTACCTTCTTTGGGTCTGCCTGATTGATAGCCCGTT
>JAIYBU010000040.1 GCA_027488335.1 Cytophagaceae bacterium | reverse complement strand
TAGGAGTCTTTTATTCATGCTTTTTTGTTAATAAATTCTTTAAATGTGTTTTCTATACGCTCAAAAACCGATTCTGAAATAGCAAAATCGCCAAACCAAAGGTATTCATAATAATTGGTGCATTGTATGAATTTATCTTTGCCCGAAAAACCTTTTCGGCTTAGTTCTTGGGCATAATCTTGGTTGGTTTTATCAATATTAAAAACTATCAGATTGGCTTCGCTGAGGGTTTTCATCACCCACAGATAATAATAACGAGTAGCGAGTTTATAGTTTTTCTCTCGGATACATTTATCAATTTGCGAACTAAAATCAATGTTTTCTAAGTCTTTAACATCGGGCTCTTCGATTATTTTTTCTGACTTTACCTCTACCTTTGGGTTACTTTTGAAAGAAAACCCTTTCAGATTACTGACAATCAGATAAATAGCCCCCAAAATAGCCGCACCCACAATGAGCCAAACCAGTATTTGAAAAATAAATCCAATGGTTGAAAACACTGAGCTTATCTGTTGCGATTCAATGGGAATATCTTTCGATTGTTTTCTTACTTTTTTCTCTTTTGCTTGCTCCGCTTTGGTTTTCATCGGGCCATCAACATACCACAGGCTTTCCTCTGTTCGTTTCAGAGAATCGACCTCGGGCTTCGCAACGGGAAACTCAATATTTGCCAATGAAGTTTGACATGACAAAAACAGAACCGACCAAAAAAGAATGAATTTATTTATTGACAATATCTTCGAGATATTTTGCATAAGGATAATTTTCAGCCTGTTTTTTTGAATAAATAAAAAAGTACCAAATCACAATTGCCCAACTGCCAACAAACACGATGGAAAGAAAAATCATTGTCAGTGGATTGCTATTTTGAAAGCCACTTTTGCCTAAATAAGTCACGTAACTTTCGATTAAAGCCGCCAAAATCGTGAATGGAACTGTGCCTAAATAGATTTTTACGCTTTCGGTTAGTCCTTTATAAAACGCTTGCTTGCGTGTGAGTGTACCTGGGAAGATGAAACTCAAACCTAAAATCAGCCCTGCCATGCACTCCAAAACTAAACCCATTAGCTCGAAAGTACCGTGTAACATAATTACAAAGACGGCATCTGTACCTAAATTATTGGCAATAAATAAGGATAAAAATGCCCCTACCATTACACCATTAGAAAACGTAAAATAGAAAGTACCGATACCCAAACCAATGCCCGAAACAAATAAGACTAAACCCACCCAAAGGTTATTTGAGAAGATTCGGAGAAACATATCAAGTAGAGAAGTAGAAGAATAAACGCCAAAAGGTTCTCCTTTTTTGATGTTTTCTTCAGTCATTTTTACATAATCAGCTCCCAAAATTGATTCGATGAAATTGGTATCAATCGTTGAGCAGATATAGCCCAAAATACAGAAAATAAAAAACGAAATAGTAGCTACCCAAAGGATTTTTGCGTTATGACCCAAAACTGCGGGAAAATCTCTTACCCAAAAATAATAAATGGGGTTTTTACCTTGCTTTTGGTGAAGAAAAATCTTTTTGTAAACTCTTGATGATAAAGAGTTTACGTATTCATTGATTTTGCTATGCGGATAATGCGTCTGAGCATACGAAAGGTCATTCATCAAATCAATAAAGTCGGAAGAAATTTCGTCGGGGTCGGTTTTTACATCGCTTTCTATGTCTTCCCACCGCTTTACATTTCTATCAATAAAAGTGCCTTCACGCATAGTAAGATTGAGGGATTGTAGTTTTACAAAAAACTTGACTAAAAAATTTACGCTGAAAATTATATATTTTAAAACAAAAAAAATAATTTTATCAAAAATATATTATTTCTTATGAAAGCCATTTCCATACCAACTTATCTAAATATTGATTTAAGTTTTGAATTAACCACCACAGGGAGCCGTTTGGGAGCTTTTATTGTTGACTGGATAATTAAGTGGGCGTATATGTTCGTGGTTTCTACGACACTGGGGGTGACTTTTTTTGGCAATTTTCTACTAATTACGTTTATCGTTTATAGTCCATTTATTTTTTATTCGTTTTTGTTTGAATGGCTCAATAAAGGCCAAACCCTCGGAAAACTTTTGTTTAAATGCCGAGTAGTGGGCATTGATGGCAATTATCCGTCAATTTATCAGTGTGCTACTCGCTGGATTTTCCTCTCGGCCGATATTTGGCTTATTTATATCTTTATTTTTGTTCACCCAAGTTTTTCTTTTTTTGCTATTTTTAGCCCTTTGATTGGTGGATTACTCATTATTTTCACAGAAAAACACCAGCGTCTCGGCGATATGGCCGCCCATACGATTGTTATCACAACCAAACAAAAAGAAGTTTATATCTACGATACCATCTATGCCTATGCCAATACTCGAAAAGGATACGAGCCAAAATATCCCGAAATAATGCGACTTTCGGATAAAGATATTACGCTCATAAAGTCGTTGTTTGAGACAGGAAATGAAACCTTCAATTTTGATATTGCTAACAAACTTGCTGCTCACATCAAAAATATTTTAAAAATAGAAAGCGATAAAAACGATGTAGATTTTCTACGACAACTACTCAACGACTATAACTATTATGCCATCAATGAGGCGGGATGATATTGTTTCGTTTTGATATTTTATAAGCAAGAAGTCCTCGAAAACTATAATTTTCGAGGACTTCTTGCTTAGGTTTGAAAATTTTTATTTCCTTTTCAAAATCAACGCACTGATTAGTGAAACAACCAAACCTACGGGTAGAATTTCCATATAAGTCAAGAAAATTACGCCCAGTGGATTTTTGTACATTTCTTTATACGTTTCCATTTCGGCTGTTTGTGCCTTAATTTCTGCGATGCTTGCTCCATTGGCTTTGGCGGTTGCAAGGGCTTGCGAACAGAACTTATCCATAAAATCAGGAATGAAAAAATAATAGTCCACCAACCACGTAATGACATACATCGTTGAGCCAATCAACGCAATTAAAAACCCAACTTGAAAGGCTTTCCCGAACGAAATTATTCCGTCATTTTCTTTATCTCTGAAACTTTTTACGCCCACAAAAACAAGCGAAAATGCTAAAATCATGGCGGAATAACCCACCACTATACTGCCATTAAAATTGTTGGTTGAATAGCAATAAGCCATTGAGCCAAGCAGAAAAACTGAAACAATAAGCCCCGAAATTAAGCCGTTGATAAGTATGATTTTTTTCATATTGTTTGATTTGGTTTATGCCACAAATCTGAGCGTTTTAGCATAATTTCAAGTCATACTTTTGAGTGATTTTTATACTAATCGAACTTTTCATACGAAAGTACTATGCCAATTAGGCAATCAAATTCAATCTTTTTGCCTTTTCTACGGCCTGCGTACGGCGTTTTACATCTAATTTTTCAAACAGATTTGATATGTGAGTTTTGATGGTATTGAGCGAAACAAAAAGCCTTTCGGCAATTTCTTGGTTGCTCAGACCTACGGCCATTAGTTGCAAAACTTCGAGTTCACGCTTGCTTATTCCAAGCTCATTCATCGCTTCTTCATTGATGATAAAATAAGTATTTTTCGCCGTAATTTCTTTCTCAATAATCTGCATTTCGATTTTAGGTTTTGTCAATTTCAGAGCAAGCCATATTCCTAAACCAGTGAAAAGCAAAGCGATAAGTCCGATATAAATTTCAAGCGTATAATTGATGATAATGAAGCGTAGCTCAATCCATTTCAGAAAGAAAAGCAGAAAAGCCAACGAGATTCCGTAGAGAATGGTTTCTCTATGTTTATTGATAAAATTCAAAAGTATGTACGGTTAAAAAAGAAATGGCACAAATATCATCGAAAGATAATAAATTGTGCCATAAAGTTGATGTTTGCTCAATCAAAAATAACGACCAATTTTTGGGTGGTCAACAATCATTTTTTTAAGTTTTTGGTTGTCGATGCTTCCTTGAATGCTGTAAACCACTTTTCCATTTGGCTCAACCAAAAGCGTATAAGGCAAAGCACCATTCCATTTTGGGTCAATGGCTTCTATAAGTTTATAAATATCTTCGTCTTTAAAAATATAGTTTTTTACGCCCGAATGTTTTTCTTTCAAAAACTTCAAGGCCTTTTCTTTTTTATCCAATTTATCGGCCGAAACTGACACAAATTCAAAATCTCTTGCTCCGTACATTCGGTGAATATTCAAAAAATCGGGGTATTCCATTACACAAGGGCCGCACCACGTAGCCCAAACATTTATTAGACGAAGTTTATCCGAATCGGCATTTTTTACCAGTTTTTTTATGCCATCGGTATCCAGTTCTTCGAGCGTCACGGGGCGAGATGTCCAGTTTTTCTCATTTTTTACATTATATTCAGTTTTCCAAGCCCATTTTATTGAACATCCGAAGGTTTTGGTTGTGGGCGTTGTTACTTCTTTTCCTGCTAAAACTTCGTCAATTGCTTTGCGTAAATCTTCCGCATTTGCTCCTTTACTTGGATTTTCAACCGCATCAAGGCGACCATTATATTTTAAAACACGCTGCTTATCAAATACATACGCATGAGGTGTAGCCACTGGTCCATATTTTATCGAAACAGCCTCATTATCACCATCGTAGAGGTACGGAAAATTAAATTGCTTTTCTTTTGCTCTGATTTTCATGTTCTCATAATCATCGTTTAGGTCGGTATAACCCAACTCTTCCAGCAAAAGCCCGTTCGGGCTATTGGGGGAAATAGCAACTACTGCTACCCCTTTGCTTTTATAATCGTCCACAATTCTCTTGATTCGGTCTTCGTAGGCTTGTGCTGTTGGACAATGCGTACAAGTAAAGACGATAACGAGAACTTTTGCAGCCGCAAAATCTTTTAGCGAGTAGAATTTACCATCATAATTTGGAAGGCGAAAATCGGGTGCTTTTGCACCAATTGTCAGTGTTGGCGTTTCTTGAGCTGGAATTGCTTGCGGGCGAGCCACAAATTTGCTTTGTGCATGAGCAATAATACCTAAACAAAGTAATAAAAAAGTAAGAAAAGGTTTCATTTTGTAAGGTTGAATAGAGAAGATTAGTTTTGTATTAATAGTCAAATTTATATAAAATTTTAATAAAATAATGATACTTTTTAAGAAATGATAGCAATGGTTTCGAGAATTAAACTAAATTTGTTATTTAATTATTCAACTCTATAACCGTACAGATAATGAACTCAAATTTCTCTCGTCGTGATTTCGTAAAGGCTTCGGCAGCCGCAGTGGGCGGCATCTCGATGTCTTCTTTACCCATCGAAACATTCGCTAATTCTTCGGTCGAAGATACCATAAAAGTTGCCCTAATTGGTTGTGGCGGCCGTGGTACAGGTGCTGCCATGCAGGCTCTTTCGGTTAAACAAAATGTAAAACTGGTAGCAATGGCCGATGCTTTTCGTGATAGAATTGACTCAAGCTACCAAAATTTAACAAAAGGAAAGGTTAAAGACCGTGTCGATGTACCAGAAGAACGTAAATTTGTAGGTTTTGATGGTTACAAACAGGCAATCGCATTGGCCGATGTTGTACTCCTTACAACTCCTCCAGGTTTCCGTCCGATTCATTTTGAAGAAGCTGTTCGTCAAGGAAAGCACGTTTTCATGGAAAAACCAGTGGCAACCGACGCTCCAGGCATTCGTAGAGTTTTGGCCGCAGCCGAAGAATCGAAAAAGAAAAACTTGAAAGTGGTGGTTGGCCTACAACGCCATTATCAAAAATCGTATTTGGAGACTTACAAAAAAGTAATTGATGAAGGTGCAATCGGCGATATTGTAGCAGCTCGTTGTTACTGGAATAATGATGGTGTTTGGGTGAAAGAACGCCAAGCAAACCAAACTGAGATGGAATACCAAATGCGTAACTGGTATTATTTTGTATGGCTCTGCGGCGACCACATCAATGAGCAACACATTCATAACATTGACGTAATCAACTGGTTTAAAGGAGGTTATCCAACGGAAGCTCTCGGAATGGGTGGTCGTCAGGTAAGAACTGACAAGAAATATGGTGAAATCTATGACCACCACTATGTTGAGTTTAAGTATGCCGATGGTATGATTTTATCAAGTTCATGCCGCCACCAACCAGGTACGGTTTCGGATGTTTCAGAACATTTGATTGGAACAAAAGGCAAAGCTACCGAAGGCAAAATTTTTGACCTCAAAGGAAATAATATTTGGCGACACAAAGGTGAAGGCGATGGCGACCCTTATCAAGTGGAACACGATGTATTATTTGATTGCATTGTAAATAATAAGCCAATCAACGATGCAGAAAGAGGTGCGAAAAGTACAATGACTGCCATTATGGGTCGTATGGCTACTTATTCGGGAAAACGTGTGAAGTGGGAAGAGGCTTTAAATTCTGACATTAACCTTATGCCAGATGCTTATACTTGGGATACGCTTCCTAAGACTTTACCAGATAAAGATGGAAATTACCAAATTCCAATGCCTGGTAAAACAAGAGCGGTTTAATACTTGATGATAAATGGTGAATGTTTGATGTTGAATTGAAGAAAATAATCAATCATTAAACATTCACCATTTATCATTACTTCACAAGTTCTCCGCTCAAACGCATAATTTGTAGCTCTGAAATTTTAATATTATAACGAGCATTCGTGAGGCGATTCAAAGAGGTATTTAAACTGCGTTGTGCTTCGTTCAATTCTAAGATTGTTGAGCCACCCAACTTAAACTTCTCCAACGAAATCTTCAAGTTTTCTTCTGCTACTTCGTTGTTTTCTTCTTCAAGTTTCAATAATTCTTTATCGGTCTGATACTGATTATAAGCACGCATCAAATCTGACTCAATCTGAATCCAAAGGTCTTCTTCTTGCTTACGTAAAATATCAGTATTAATTTTAGCAGACTGAATCTGGCGACGAACAATTTCTCCCTTAAAGATATTCCAAGTTGCCCCCAAACCTACGTTTAAACCTACGTTTTGGTTATATAAAAATAAACCTGCGTTCGTTTTATTCAACGAATAACCAAACGAAGAGTTGAGCGTAACTCTCGGGAGTTTTGCAGCGGCAACCTCTCTTTGAGTAATCAAGCTTATATCAGTTGATTTACGCAAGGCTTGTAAACCTTTGTTAGCTGCACGAGCTTGGCTTTTGAGTTGCTCAGTTGTAGGGTCAAACATAATGCCTACCACCTCTTGCACATCGAAGTTCTGGTCAGCAGGTCTTACTAATAGATTATTGAGCGTTACTTTGGCATTTTTCAGGGAGTTCTTAGCTTGAACCAATAGAGTGTTCTGAGTGTTTAATTCAGTTTTTGACTGTAAATAATCCAGTTTAGAACCTTTACCGAACTCCCAACGTTGTTGTGTAATCGTAAGTCGCTCTTCATAATACTTGATAATTGTCTGCAAAAATGCTACTGTTTGTTTCTGACGCATTACTTCATAATATGCCTGCATAACATTTACGACAGTATTTTCCATCATTTGGCGAGTTTGTAGCTGACTCAACTGGCCTTGTCCTTTAAGACGGTCGAATGTTGCATACATTCGTTTCCCATCATAGAGTGTCCATGCCATTGCAACATTCGTCGTTGGAGCAAGGCTTCTACCAAAACGATTGATTT
>JAIYBU010000212.1 GCA_027488335.1 Cytophagaceae bacterium | reverse complement strand
GCAATTAGCTATCTAAATTTAGCTCGTGAAATTTTGGTCAAAAATGGCAAACTCGGAGTTGACAACTAACATTTATCAATCAAAATTAGCAGGTGAGTGAAAAGCTACTTCGCTTCTTTACTTATAAAAAAGATATATGGAGCCTAAGTTAGGAAATACAAAAAAAAGCATGACTGGACTCGGCAGGGGTTTAGGTGCATTGCTGTCGGATTCGGGCTCGGAGAGAGACACTGAAAAAAGTTTTGAAACGCCCGTTCCACGCCGAATGGAAGCCATGAGTTCGATGCACGAAATAATGATTGAGTCAGTCGAAACAAATCCATTTCAACCACGTACACACTTCGACCAAGAAGCACTGCAAGAATTGGCCGAATCGATAAAAGTTTTGGGAATTATTCAGCCCATTACGGTTAAAGAATCAAGCCCAGGAAAATATACCCTTATTTCGGGAGAAAGACGTTTGCAGGCATCGAAACTCGCAGGATTTAGCAAAATCCCAGCTTATATTCGTACTGCCAACGACCAACAAATGCTCGAAATGGCACTCATCGAAAACATTCAACGTGAAAACCTGAATGCTATCGAGATTGCCCTAAGTTATCATCGATTATTGAGCGAGTTTCAACTAAAACAAGAAGAGCTCGGCGATAGAGTTGGAAAAAACCGCACGACGGTAAATAATTATTTGAGGTTATTGAAACTTCCCGATGTGATTCAAGCAGCAGTCAGAGATAATGAAATTTCGATGGGTCATGCTCGTGCCTTGATTAATATTGATAATCACGAAACGCAAATTAAACTTTTCAACAAGATTGTACAAGAAAATTGGTCGGTTAGAAAAGTAGAAGACGAAGTTCGCCGTTTGACGTTGATTATTCCTGAAGAAGGGAAAGCCAGCCGCCAAGTAACAATAAAGCAAGAAATTTCTTCTTTACAGTTCAGATTACAGGGTTATTTCGGTACAAAAGTTTTGGTAAAAGCCGATGATAAACACAAAGGCGAAATTAAGATTCCGTTTACATCAAAAGAAGAACTCGACAAAATCCTTAATGCAATTAAAGTGAACGATTGATTCGTTAAGGAATGTTAAATACTTGATTTTCTGATACTTACGTACGACTGTAGGCGTTATAAAATCAAAAATTTAAAACATAATGATTAGGATTTTAATCGTCTTTCTCTTGGTTTCAAGTACTACTTTTGCACAAAAACTTGATACAACCAAAGTATTAAGTAGCACAAAAGCAGTTATTGATACAACAAAGAAGCTAAGTCTTCTGAAAAACGCACTCAAAACTGACTCTTCTAATAAGCGAAGTATTCCACGAACCGTACTTTTACGCTCGCTGGTACTTCCAGGTTGGGGTCAAGCCACCAACAAACAATATTGGGTAGTTCCGATTGTGTATGCCGCCGCCGCAGGTGGGGTTTATACTATTTGGTGGAATAACAATAAATATAAATTCTATAAGAGTTATTTAGCACAAATTGTTATTGATAAAAAAACTGAGGTATTTATTCCTATCAATGGAGAGCTTCGAGGGCCGTTTGTAAAAACACAAATCGAACCAGCCGTCAAAGCCTACCGTCGCCAACGTGACCTTTCTTGGATAGGTTTAGCAGTCGGTTGGACTTTACAAGCCATTCAAGCCAATGTGTCGGCTCACTTAAAAGGCTTCGATATGACCGAAGACATTTCGATGAAATTTGAACCTGCGTTAGAATCTTCATCATTCGGAACATCCGCTGGTGTAAAACTTAGATTAAATTTTTAATAAATCAAATAAATTACGAGCTGGAAGTATGCGAATTGCACTTTTAGGGTATGGAAAAATGGGTAAGGTAATCGAACAGATTGCTTTGCAACGTGGTCATGAGATTTCGGCAAAAATTGATGTAAGTAATCGAACGGAGATTTTAGCACTTAGCCGTGAAAACACAGATGTTGTTATTGAATTTAGTTCGCCAGAATCGGCCTACGGAAATTTAAAATATTGCATGGAGTTTGGTCTTCCGACTGTCTGCGGAACAACGGGTTGGCTTCAACACAAACCTGAAATCGAAAAACTTTGTATAGAAAACAAAGCGGCATTTTTTTATGCCTCCAATTACAGCATTGGTGTAAACCTTTTCTTTGAGCTAAACAAAACGCTGGCTCGTTTGATGAATCCTCACAAAGAATTTAAAGTTTCTACCAATGAGATTCATCATACAGAAAAGAAAGATGCACCAAGTGGAACAGCCATTACTTTGGCCGAGGGAATTATTGAAAACATTGCTGATAAAAATACTTGGGTAAACAATCAAATTGCTGAGACCAACGAAGTACCAATTTGGTCGTCGAGAGAAGGTAAAGTTCCTGGAACACATACTGTAAAATACATTTCGGATGTTGACCAAATAGAAATTACTCACATTGCTCATAGTCGTAATGGTTTTGCACTTGGGGCTGTCATCGCTGCCGAATGGGTCAATAATAAAGAGGGGATATTCGGTATGAAAGACTTGATGGGTTTTTGAGAAGTGAATCAAAAATAAAAAAAACATAATTAAGATAAAATCGCTAAAAGCAATTAGCCAATAGCATAATTTAATAATCAATGGCAGAAGTAGAAACTAAGGAAACAAAACCTGTAAAGAAAAAATCAGCCATCAGAGAATGGTGGGATTCGGTGTTATTTGCAGTTGTAGCAGCAACACTGATTAGATGGATGTTCTTAGAAGCCTATACCATTCCAACGGCTTCGATGGAAAAAAGTTTATTAATCAATGATTTCTTATTTGTTAGTAAACTACATTATGGCTCACGCACGCCAAAAACCATTTTGCAAGTACCACTTACGCACCAAAAAATTTGGTTTACTGACATTCCTTCTTACTCTACTCTTATTCAGCTTCCTCAATTTCGTTTACCAGGGTTTACGAGCGTAAAAAACAACGATGTGGTAGTTTTTAATTACCCAGGTTGTCCTGAAAGACCTGACGAATTTGGCGGATTTGACAAATACCCAGTTGATTTACGTACCAACTACATCAAACGTTGCGTAGGTATAGCGGGCGACGTTTTAGAAGTACGTGATGGTCAGGTGTTTATCAATGGCAAAATGTCGGACAACCCAGAAAAAATGCAGATGGAATATGCCATCGAAACAAATACCCAAGTAAACGAAAAGATTTTCAAGAAGTACGAAATAACGGAGTTTGAGCAAGATATGCGAATGACTGATAAAACTATTTATTATGTTACGGCATCGGCAAAAGCAGTGAACGATATGAAAAACTTGGATTTCGTGAAAAGTGTAACGCCGATGATAATGCCAAAAAGCGATTCGGCAGATATGCGTTATCCAACTTTCCCTCATAACCCGAAACTTTTCCCATTCAATAGAGATAATTTTGGGCCAATTACAATTCCTAAAAAGGGAATGACTATAACATTAGATGAGAAAAACATTGCCTTATATAAGGGTGTAATCACCACTTTTGATGGGAACGATAACGCCAAATATACTGACGGTAAAATCACTTTAGATGGAAAAGTAATAACTTCATATACTTTCAAACAAGATTATTTCTTTATGATGGGCGATAACCGCCACGGTTCGGATGATTCTCGCTTCTGGGGGTTTGTACCCGAAGACCACATTGTAGGAAAAGCAGTATTTATATGGATGTCAATCGACAGCGAAGGAAGTTTCTTAAACAAAATTCGTTGGAGCAGATTATTCTCAATAATTAAATAAGGTATAGAGCTATTAACAAACAAAGGCACAAAGATTTAGGTTCTTTGTGCCTTTGTTTGTTAATATTCCGAAAACACTAAAACCCTTTTGGGAATTTGCCACTCGGTGGTTCTTCACCTACCACTCAATCTCCGCTATTCCCCTACTTCTCAGATAGTTATTTGTTTGACTAAAGTGTTTATTTCCAAACCAACCACCAAAATTTGCTG
>JAIYBU010000012.1 GCA_027488335.1 Cytophagaceae bacterium | reverse complement strand
GACGCCAGAATTTTATTAGAGCAGAAGTCTCATCAGAAATGATGAGACTTTTTTGCGTTTAGGCACTTTAATTCAAGATATCTATATAAAAAATAAACCCTACTAATTATGAGGTAGGGTTAAGTGTATCTTGAGATTAGCAAACAGATAGTATTTTATGCGTTTTTCCTCTAAAATCAAAGGTCTCCCCTACTGTTTTTCCTAAAATTAGTTGCCCAACGGGTGCTTCTTGCGAAATTACCATAAATTTTGTTCCGTTTAAATCAACTATTCCTGCTCCGATTGACACGAAAAAATGCCCCATCGTTGTCTCGGTTAATGCTCCAAATGCTATTTTCTTAAAATTGATTTCTGGGTCTATTTTATCGAGAGATAATCTTTCTTGCCGTGCTTGTTCGTACATTCGTCCATTCATTTCTCGGTCGAGTTGTCCCATTGCTCGGGCTGTTTCGTATTTGTCCCCTACTGAACTTTTCCCTTCTTCATTCGCTGAGTTTTTTGCCGCTTCCATGGCCTCAAAAGAAGTTTGCATACGACTTTCTATTAATTCTTTTACTTTTTCTAATAATTGTTGTTTCATGTATCGAAAATCCAAGGTATTGGGAGAGTTTAAAAGGTACTTTCCTAAATTTTATTTATTCCACCAGCAAGATTTATTAAGTTCGTAAAGCCAAAGTTTTCTCGTAGTATTTGTATTGCTTTCTGACTACGAACACCACTTTGGCAATGTATAACCACTGTTCTATTTCGATTGATTTTAGGTAAATGTTTTTCTAATTCTGATAAAGGCATTAATTCCCCTCCAATATTGCGAGTTTCGTATTCATGTTTTTCTCTTACATCAATTAGTTGATAATTTTTTAAGGTTTTCAGTTCTTCAAAAGTAATATCATTCGCTGATTTTAAACCACAAAATTTTTCATAATCAATCAATTCGGTGATTTTTGATATTTCGGGCATTTTTGGGATTTTAATAATTCGGCTTTGCATCGAAAGTGTGTCCAATACCAATAATTTTCCAGAAAGAGGGTCGCCAATATTAGTTAAAACTTTGATGGCTTCGAGGGCTTGCATCGAACCAATAATTCCTGGTAAAACGCCCAAAACTCCTGTTTCTGCACAGTTTGGAGCCTGTTCGGGTGGTGGCGGTGTGGGAAATAAATCTCGATAAGTGGCTGAATTTTGATGATTAAAAACGGCGACTTGTCCTTCAAAGCGGTGTATTGCCCCATAAACAAAGGGTTTATTGAGGATAACACAAGCGTCATTTACTAAATATCGAGTCGGAAAATTGTCTGTTCCATCAATGACAATATCATAATTTTTGATGATTTCTAAAGCGTTGTTCGCATTTAATCGGGTTGGATATTTATTAAATTTAACCAAAGGATTTAATGCTGATAGTCGGTTAATGCTTTCACTAATTTTCTCTTGTCCAACTGCCGAAGAACTATACAAAATTTGTCTTTGAAGGTTACTAATATCTATTTTATCGTTTTCAACAATTCCAATTGTACCAATACCCGCCGCCGTAAGGTATAGCAAAATAGGACTACCGAGCCCGCCACAACCAATTACTAAAACCTTTGCTTGTTTTAGTTTCTCTTGTCCAGCTAAGCCAAATTCAGGCATTAACATTTGTCGATTATATCTTTGGAATTCTTCAGGTGTGAGCATGTTAAAAAAGGAGTAATAAAGAAGCTATTTCTTAAAATATGTTAAATAATTAGTCTTACAACAAGCTGACGAATCATTTCACTCGTAAATGTGTAATTATTACATAGTTTTTTTATAGAAATACTAATTTTTAGACTAAAAGTACGTTTATTTGTTATTTGTAAAAAAGTTAATTCAAAATAAGTATATCTGAGAAATGAAAAAAACATTTATTGCTTTCGCTACTTTAATTCTACTAACACAATTATCGTTTGCACAAAACACAAAGACGTCAGCCGCTAAAACTAAAACTCCTGCTGCAAAACCAGTTACGACTACAAAAACTGTAGTTGTTGCTCCATTATCGGATGGGATGAAAAACGGTGTTGATTCGATTAGTTATGCTATCGGAATGAATATCGCTGGTAATTTAAAACAACAAAACCTGAAAGTTAATTCAACCATGATGGCAAAAGCCATTGACCATGTATTAAATGGGCAAACAGCATTGATGGACCCAAATGCAGCGAATGCTTATATTCAAGGATATTTTCAGAATGAATCAATGAAAAAAGGTGCTGCAAATAAAGCAGTAGGTGATAAATTTTTGGCTGAAAATAAAACGAAAGCTGGTGTTGTAACTTTGCCAAGTGGCTTGCAATATTCGATTATGAAAGAAGGTACTGGCGTAAAACCTGCATCTTCTGATAAAGTAAAAGTACATTATCACGGAACATTGATAGATGGAAGTGTTTTTGATAGCTCGGTAGAACGTGGACAACCAGCCGAATTTGGTGTAACTCAAGTAATTCAAGGTTGGGTAGAAGCCCTGCAACTAATGCCAGTTGGCTCAAAATGGAAATTATTTATTCCTTCAAACTTGGCTTATGGGCCACAAGGTCCACCAAGCATCGGCCCGAATCAAGTTTTGATTTTTGAAGTAGAATTGCTCGATATTGTTAAATAAACTAAAAAATTAAACTCCCCTTTAGGGGTTGGGTTGGTCATGTTGCAAATTATGAAAAGAATCATCGTTCTATTAACCTTAACTGGTCTTTTTGGATGCTTTGAAAATAAAGCTCAAAATCAGACTGCGGCGTCGCCAACGTATGGCTACAACGACTTGAAACCAACTCGTACGCAAGAGCAAGTTGAGCAGTTTGCTACCCAGTTTTTGAGCTATCATCATTACCAAAAATTTAAGCTTGATGATGATTTTTCGGCAAAAGTTTGGGATAATTTCTTGAAAGATGTTGATGGCGGACATTCATATTTTATTGAAAGCGATATCAAATCTTTTGAAAAATATCGTTATGCTATTGATGAAGATTTATTGGAAGGTGATTTAACTGCTCCATTCGAGGTGTTCAATCTTTATCGCAAACGCTACAAAGAGCGTCACGAGTTTATCATGGCTTTGCTTGATAAACCATTTGACTTTACGGCAGACGAAAGCTATGAAACTGACCGAGAGAAAACCCCTTGGGCGAAATCAACGGCTGAGTTGGATGACGTTTGGCGTAAAATTGTGAAAAGCCAAGTGCTTGACCTGAAACTAAGTGGAAGCAAAGATTCTGCTACAATAGCAACATTAAAAGACCGCTATAAGCGTTGGGAAGGACGTATTGCTAAATGGAGAGCCGATGATGTATTTCAGTCGTTTATGAATGCGTTTTCTGAAACCATAGACCCCCATACAAATTATATGATTCCGAGTACGGCTGCTCAGTTTAATATCGAAATGAGCCAGTCGGTAGAAGGAATTGGTGCTTCGTTGCAAAATGAAGGAGACTACGTGAAAATTGCTGAGATTATACCAGGAGGACCCTTATTTAAAAGTGGGCAGGCCACCAAAAATGATAGGATTGTGGCCGTTGCTCAGGGTGAAAACGGTACTTGGCAAGATATTGTGGGTTGGTTGACCGATGATGCTGTAAAACTAATCAGAGGCACAAAAGGAACTGTTGTGCGTGTAAGATTATTACCAGGCGATGCCCCTGCTGGTTCGCCAACAAAAGAACTTCGTTTGGTACGTGAAAAAGTAAAACTCGAAGAAGCGGTAGCCAAAGGGGAGGTTGTTCCGATGAAAAAAGATGGTAAAGACTATAAACTGGGCATAATTGATATTCCAATGTTTTACCGTGACTTTGAAGATGCCCGAAAAGGTGGAGATTTTCAGAGTACAACCAAAGATGTAAAGCGTTTCTTGAATGAATTTAAAGCAAAAGGAGTGGATGGCGTAGTGATAGACCTTCGTAATAACGGTGGCGGTTCATTGACCGAGGCTATTAACCTTACAGGTTTATTCATTACAAAAGGCCCTGTTGTGCAACGTCGTGATAATAATGGCAGCATTGACGTAGAAAGCGATACTGACGCCGAATTGGTTTATAATGGCCCGTTAGTTATTCTTCAAAACCGTTTTAGTGCTTCGGCATCGGAGATTTTTGCAGGAGCAATTCAGGATTATAAGCGTGGGGTAATTGTTGGTGAACAATCTTTTGGTAAAGGAACAGTGCAACAATTGGTTGATTTAGACCAGTTTTTACTTTCTCCTCGCACAGCTTCAACGGATAAGAAAACAAACGCTGGTTTCGACCAAAAAGAAAGATATGGACAATTAAAACTTACAACTGAAAAGTTTTATCGCATTACAGGAAATAGCACTCAACGCAAAGGCGTGGTGGCTGATATTGACCTTCCGACGCCATTTGACCCAGAAGAAATGGGAGAAAGCTCGCAACCAAGTGCATTGCCGTACGACCAAGTAAAAACCTCTGATTACGAGAAAACAATGGTTATCAACGAGAAAATACTTGCCAAATTACAAGAGAAATATCAAGCTCGTTTGAAGTCAGACCAAGAATTGAAGCAATTAACCGATGATTTGGCTGAATATCGTAAGATAAAAGATATTACGGTTATTTCGTTAAATGAAGCCAAACGCAAGCAAGAGCGTGATGAAAACGAAAAACGTAGAAAAGCGGTAAATAAACTAAGTTCTGGTGATAAAGATGAGAAAGAAAAAGATGTTATCCTGACTGAGAGCGAGCGTATTCTTTGTGATTTGATTTCATCACAGAAATAATTATAGTCAAATATTTTTTCTTTATTACGAAAGAAAGCCCCAGATGAGCCAATCAGCTGGGGCTTTCTGATTTTTTTACAGTTAAATTGTTATCTTTTATCGGTATTTCATAACTTTGTAGATAACCTATGATGAAATTCGATGACAACTGATACTTATACACAAACGTCGATGTTTGACTTGTGGCGTCAGAATCATTATTTATACAAAGATAAATATACTTCGCACCAGACGTCGTACATCGAAAATCTGTTGCCCGAAATTGCCGTTCAATTAAATGTGTATGATATTATAGACATTCTTCAACGTCGATTAGGCAATGATATTATCCAGAGGGCTTTAGACCCCAATCGTGGCATTGAGAGTCCAGTGAGTTATCACCGAGATAGTCAATGGCTGAAAAAATCAAATATGGTGGGTATTAATGTCCGTACCATTGGAAATTTTTTCAATGTTGTTAAATACGCTCTCACGATTCCAAAATCACAAGATTCGATACATTTATTGCCTATTTGGGAGCCAGGAGTAGTTGGTAGCCTCTATGGCATGACGAGCTTTAATATTAATACTGAGTTTTATAGCCATGAGTTAGCTACGGCCATTCCATCGCTTGATTCGGTCGAGAAACAACTCAAATTTGTTGTGAATATCTTGCACGCGATGGGTAAGAGCGTGGGCATGGACGTGATTCCGCACACCGACCGTTTTTCGGAAATGGTCATTGCCTACCCTCGTTTTTTTGAGTGGGTGCGTCGGGTTGGAGGAAGAATTATAAGCAACTCAGAAACGATTTATAGAGAAGTTGAAGAAATTATTTGGCATTATTTAGTACGTAACGGCACTGCCAACGGAACGCCAATTTCTTACTCAAAAAATACATTGTTTTCGCCCGAAATACCGATTTTGAACGATGAGCAGCGGTTGGAAATAATATTCGGTTATAAAAATGATGCTCAAGGCCGACTTCGTCGTCGAGTTGAGTTAATGCACGAGTTGATTTACCAAGGCTACGAAACGCTTCCAATGACAATGGCACCGCCGTATCGTGGGTTGCACATCAATCCCGAAGAATTTATGATTGATGAAAACGGAAACCGTTGGTACACCTATGAATTTGATGAGCCACAGGCAATGTCGAGGGTTTTTGGACCTTTAGCACGCTATAAGTTTTTTCACTCAAAAGATGATAATGTCAATTGGGAATTAGATTTTGAGAACCCCAATAAATATGCGTGGGAATATTTCTGTCAGAAAGTGTATGAATGTCAGAAAACCTACAATTTAGATTTTATGCGGGGTGATATGGCTCACATACAACCAAGACCAATGGGCGTTCCAGCTAAACCTGATAGATATTATGACCCATTGATGGCAGTAAAACACTATGTGCAGAAACAAGGCGTAAAATATTTTGCGTTCTTTGCCGAAACTTTCTTGGTCGAAGCTGACTTTATGGGTTATGGCGATGAAAATGACCACTTAGAGGCGATTGATGCAGACTCGACGCTCGGAGATTTACAATCTTCGGTGGTGGGTTCGGCAGAATTTATGCAGAAGTTTGTGAAGTATAATCAATTACTTCGTAGTCGTAAATTCGCTCCAAATTTCACGGTCATGACTGCCGACAAAGATGACCCACGTTTTGATGAGTTTTATCGAACAGCCAATTATGTGCGTTTATTTGTTTCGTTGTTTTTTACTGATATGCCAAGTTATGTAGGTTTAGGTTTTGAAACACGAAATATGCACCTCGAACGAGGGCTAAATGAAGAATATACCAAACTATACGTTTTTGCTATACGAGATGACAGCGACCGAGATAAAGTAACTCATGGGCCATTTATTTGGGGGAAAAATCATTATCAATTTGGTTTATTTCAACAAATGCACCAATTGGCCGAAAACATTTGGGAAGAAATCAAAGGTCGCTCGGTGAAATGGCTTTTAGAACCAACCGAAGAGCAAAAACTGATGATTTGGACGCTTCAAGATAATCCGAAATACATTTTTGTGGTAAATTTCGACCCACACAATGGTATTGATGAAAATCTTGTCAGAGAAAAGACATTTAATCATCCACTTAACCAAATCTTTACGACTGGGCATTATAGCCAGCAGCATGAGTGTAGAGTTTATCGTTTGGAAGATTGATAGAAATATTAATAAATCACACAAAAGTCTCATACCTTCACAACAGCTATGAGACTTCAGTTATACTACAACTATGGATTTCGGAAAACTTAAAGATATTTCAGATGTTGATTTTACGCTTCCGCCAGATAATCCATTAACTGCTCTGACCCTTGCGGCAGTATCTCCTAAACTTTCTCAACCCAAACTATATTTGGGGCCACCGATTTGGGCGAATAAAAGCTGGTTGGGCAAGATTTATCCATCAAATGCGAAGGACAAAGATTTTTTACATTACTATACTCGCCAATTCAACACCATTGAGCTGAATGTGACTCACTACCAAATTCCTACCGAAGAAACGATTATTCGTTGGAAAGAGTCGGCCGCTGATGGTTTTAAATTCTGTCCAAAATTTCCGCAAGTAATTAGCCACGACCGCCAATTAATCGGTTGTGAATTTCTTACCGAACAATTTTGTCAAGCAGTTTTGGGTTTAGAAGAACATTTAGGAATGACTTTTTTACAGCTTTCACCGATGTTTGACCCACGAAGACTAAAAAGTTTAGAAAACTACTTAAAATCTTTGCCGCCAAATTTTCCTGTTTCGGTTGAGTTTCGTCATTCCGATTGGTTTAAAGATGCAAAAGTTTGGGCAAACACCTGTGCAATGCTCACCGAAATGAACGTTGGAACGGTGATTTCTGATGTAGCTGGCCGACGAGATGTGCTTCACGCCACGCTCACTACGCCAAATCTCACGCTTCGCTTCGTAGGCAATGAACTTCATCCGACCGATTACACACGCATCAATGCGTGGTGTGAGCGTATAAAAACTTGGCTCGATATGGGATTAAGAAGTGCTTATATTTTTGTGCATTGTGGCGATAACGAATTTGCTCCCGAACTCACAAAATATTGGATAAATAAGATTAATGCGAAAACTGGCCTAAATCTGCAAGAACCCAAAATAATTCCGCAGGTTGTGCAGGGGAGCTTGTTCTGAAAAAAAGATTGCTTTGTATTGTACAAGTCCATAAATTGCACCAAATTCATAAATACTATCCACTATACAACAAAGATTTTTTTCCTGACAAATTTAGCGAACAAAATAAGCCCGACGTTTCGTTGGGTTTTATTTTTACTACGATTTTAAAGGATTGATAGAATTAAAGTTCGGCTTCTTAATTTTGAAAAAAATATTTAGTGTTAATAGAAAAAGGTCAAAAACTTCAAAACAAAAAAGAGAATGCAAGCAATATTAGTGTACTGTGGAGCAAATCCTGGAACAAAACCTATTTATAAAGAAACTGCCGAAAAACTGGGCAAAGTTTTAGCCGAAAACAATATTCGCCTTATCTACGGTGGAGGAAGCGTTGGACTAATGGGAGTGGTGGCTGACTCTGTTTTGGCCAATAACGGACAAGTAACGGGTATTATTCCGCATTTTTTAGACCGCATGGAAGTCGGGCATAAAAATCTGCCCGAAATGCACAAAGTAGAAACCATGCACGAGCGTAAAGCTTTGATGGAAACACTTTGTGATGGAATTATTACGTTGCCAGGTGGCTACGGAAGTATGGACGAACTTTTTGAGATTTTGTCGTGGTCGCAGTTGGGGCTGCACCAAAAACCAGTAGGTTTGCTTAATGTAAATGGTTTTTATGACCATCTTTTGAAGCAATTGGATGTAATGGTTGAAGAGGGTTTTTTGAAAGCTGAAAATCGAAATTTGGTTATAGAGTCTGATAATATCGAAGATTTAATGAGAAAAATGTCAAATTTTAAGGCATCTTATCATAAAAAATGGTTGAATAGCGAGCAGATTTAAAGTAGAAAAAGACTTTTGATTTATCTTTGTGAAAAACTTCGACACTTATTACAGAAAACCATGTCTATTGCCGAATTATATCAAAAATTTAAAGCCAGTAACGGAATTTCAACCGATACTCGTAAAATCAACGAAGGAGTAATGTTCTTTGCTCTGAAAGGCGATAAATTCAATGCTAACTCTTTTGCCCAAGAAGCACTCAGTAAAGGTGCAAAATATGTTGTTATTGATGAGGCCGAATATGCTACCGACGAACGTTGTATTGTGGTGGGAGATGTGCTTTACACGCTTCAAAAATTGGCTAATTACCACCGCCAGCAGCTTAGTATTCCGTTTGTGGGTATGACAGGCTCAAACGGAAAAACTACTTCAAAAGAATTAGTTGCAGCGGTTTTATCAAAGAAATTCAAAACTTATTATACCAAAGGAAACTTCAATAATCATATTGGTGTGCCGCTTACTTTGCTCGGAATTGACGATAGCTACGAAATTGCGGTAATCGAAATGGGAGCAAACCACCAAGGCGAAATCAGAGATTTATCGAACATTTGCGAACCTACGCATGGCTTTATAACGAATGTCGGAAAAGCACATTTAGAAGGCTTTGGAGGAGTCGAAGGGGTAAAAAAAGGAAAAGGGGAGTTATATGATTTTTTAGCAAAATCGGGCGGAACAGTTTTCGTAAGCGGCAAAAGTACGGCATTGCTCGAAATGGCAGCCCAGCGAAAATTTAAAGAAAGACTCGACTATTTGGCTGATGATGAGATTGTAATGTTACAGGATTCCCCAGTGGTTACATTTTCCGCAAATGGTACTCAGTACGAAACGCATTTACCTGGGTCATATAATTTTGAAAACATTGCGGCAGCTTTGGCCATCGGAAAATATTTTGGTGTATCGCCTGATTTAGCGAATCAAGCGGTTGCGGAGTATAACCCTGATAATAACCGCTCGCAGATTGTTGAGAAAGGTACAAATAGTATTTTGCTTGATGCCTATAATGCCAATCCATCGTCAATGTCGGCTTCGATTCAGAACTTTATTAATCTGAAAACGGATAAAAAGAAAGTTGTGATTTTGGGCGATATGTTTGAGTTAGGAGAAGAAGGCCCTGCCGAACACCGTATGATTGGCGAGTTAGTAGCTAAAGGGAATTTTGATTTGGTGGTTTTATTCGGCGAATTGATGACCAATGCCCTTGAGCTTTTACCTAACGCTTTTTATTTTTCTGATAAATTTTCGTTACATAACTGGTTGATTGATAAGCAATTAACAGATTCTTATGTTATGATAAAAGGTTCGAGAGGAGTTAGCTTGGAGACGGTTGTACAGTTTTTGTAGCAATCAAAATATATTGAGAGGGGATATTTTTAATAGCATATCCCCCTTTTTTATGTTCTATTATTTCTTTTCAAACGTTACGCATAAATGCTTGTGTAAAAGCAAAGTCTGATTTATGTTGAGGGCGTGCTGCTCTTCCAAAATCTCTTTTTCTTGTGGGTTTGAAGCTTTTCGCATCATACGTTTGAGGGTGCGATATGAACGAATATGAAAAAATATTCCAAGAAATAAGTACGAAATTAAAGAACTAACACTAAGTTTGTTGGCGTGTACTTGCTGTAATTTCAGACCTGCCAAACCCGCCAATGTTCGTAAGCGTTGGGCTGTGCAGAGATACACTCGACCATTATAAACGTGCGTATCGTCGTAACCAATTACACTTGCTTCGTTCGATAAAAACATATCGCTTCGCTCTGCTTCTACCCACAAATTTCCGAGGCGACCGTTTAGGCTACTATTATTAGGTTTCGTTACGATTAAGATTCCGTTAGCTTTGAGTATTCTTGAAAGTTCTTGTAGGAGAAAAGTTTGATTCGGAATATGTTCGATGGTTTCCATCAAAAGCACGTAATCAGCCGAATTTGATTCGATGGGTAGTTTTTGGTTTAAATCAATAGGTTGGCAAGTTAGCGAATCACTTTTGAAAATATCAGGATACATATCAAAAGCCTGTACATTTGCTCCGAAACTGTGCCACAAATTAGCCACATAGCCCGAACCAGCCGAAACATCAATCACAGTTTTTGATTTCACGTCTTTTTCTTCAACAAAACGATGAATAAACTCCAAAGCAGCTCCCTTTGAGTGTGGCACTTGTTTGATTTGTGACTTGTATTTCGACATTAGGGGTGTTTAGCTAAGAAATTTTGTTCTCTCTATTGACTGAGGTCTATTGACAGTGGACTATCCAATATCAATAGGTTTTGATTTAAACTTAACTTTCCAGCGGTCGATTTGTTTTTTCAAGCGAAGTGTAAAGTTTTCTTCAGGGTCGGGTAGTTTACCCAAAAACTTTGTTCCGATTTTTAGATAATTCTTGAAAAATGTATTGCTACTCATGCCCCATTTCAAAATAAACTCTGTGCGACCATCGTTGCGTTTTACTCGACCTGTACTTCGGCTGGCAAAGTGATAAACACGGCTTTTACCCAAACCCTTGTAGTAACGCACTCCATAATGCCAGAGTTTAATCATAAAATCGGGGTCGCTGTACATTCCAGGAAAAAACTCCACACTCAAACCACCGACTGCTCGGTAAACAAAAGTCGGCAAAACCATTGGATACCACTGACTTCCATTCCAGTCTTCTTTCTGGTAGGAAGCGTATTCGGCTAAAAACTTATCTTCATTAAATTCCGAAGGGTGTGTACCGTAGTTCTTATCGGCAATTACGCAGGTATTTCCTTTATCAAATCCCTCAATCATGGTGCCGCTTATGCACCATTTATCGTCCTTTTGTTTGGCTACCTCTTCAAACAAGTAAAAATCCCAATCGGGGCAGAGGTACATATCATCATCAATGAAAACCAAATATTCAGCCGTGGCCAAATGCGAAGCGGCATTGAAACCATAACAAACACCCGAATTTTGCGAACTTTTTGTATAACTTATATCACCTTGGGCAATTACCCAATCTTCTGAACCATCGTTACCTTCATTTACGTGAACAATGATTTGGTGTTTATATCGACTATTTTTTTTGATACTATTAACCGCACATTTCAGATAATCAAGGTTATTCTACGATGGAAAAAAAAAAAAAAAAACAGGAGAGTAGTCTAAGGCTACTTTTTTATGAATAAAATCCATGAGGAGGAATTAAACGGGGTCGCCCGTGCGATGTAGAATTAAGAATGTAGAATTGAAAAACCATTCTTAATTCTACATTCTTAATTCTTAATTATTTTCACCATCCTTTGCGTAAGACGTAGGCAATATATGCCACATCTTCTTCGGTTACTTTGGCGTGAAGCGGTAATACTAAATAGCGTTCTTCGATGGCATCCATTTTTGGGAATTTACCTTCTGTACGGCCACCAAAAATGCTGTATTTATCATTACGATAATGTACTTGTCCCGATTCGATGCCGTGTTCACGGAGGTGTCTCATCAGGTTTTCACGGTCGTCAACTTCGGCAGTAAGTAGCCAAGCAGCGTGTTCACGGTCTGTATATTCGCTACCGATTACTCGGACTCCTTTAATATCTTTTAATAAATCGCAGTAAAGACGATAAAGTTTCTGACGATGAGCCAAATGCTCGTCAAATTCGTCAATAGCGGCAAGGCCAATGCTGGCAGCAATATCAGTCATTTGGTATTTGTAACCAACTTCGGTAATATCGTTTTCCCAGATACCTTTCTGTTTGCTACTACGGTCGATACCAAACCAACGTAAACGTTTGGCTTTTTCTACTAAAGCGTGGTCTTTTACAACTAACATTCCGCCATCACCCGTAGTGATATGCTTGATTGCCTGAAACGAAAACATTGTAAAATCGCTTTGGCTACCGATATACTCGCCTTTGTATTTTGCACCAACGGCATGAGCAGCATCTTCGATGATAGCAATATTGTGTTTACGGCCAAGTTCCCAAAGTTCGTCCATATCACAGGGCAAACCGCCGTAATGCACACAAACAATAGCTTTAGTTTTTGGGGTAATGAGCTGTGCTACATGTTTTACATCAATATTGAGGTTGGCATCAATATCAGCAAAAACAATCTTCACTCCCATGTATAAAAATGGGATATTGGTAGCAGTACAAGTAAAAACTGGGGCAATTACTTCATCGCCTTCTTTGAGGCCAGCCAGTAAATATGATAAATGTAGGGCGTCAGTTCCAGAGCCAACTGCAAGGCTTTTGCAAGGAGCAGTAAATTTCTGCTCAAAACGTTGCTCAAACTCATCAACTCTCGGACCTTGACCAATCCAACGAGTATTTAGAACTTCGCTTACGTTTAAAGCAGCTTTAGCTGGAATATTTGGATGAAATAGAACGATTCCGTCGCTTGTATCCATGACAGGAAATTCGTTCATTGGCTTTTCAGCAGTCATAAACAATAGTTAAGCTTTAGGTTAGATTGTCCAGGTATCTCTGGAAATTTATGTTTCACGTTTAAAAGTCCAATAATAAATTTTATTTTAATTATTGGCATATTAAGCAAAGTTAATGTTATATATTTTAATATTCTACAAAAAAAGGATTTTTATCATAAATTTTAATCTTTTAATCTATAAATTTTATGGATTGATAGGCTAATTTTTGAGTACTAAAATGCTAACTTATCGCTCGAATAAACCATTTGAATAATTAAAAAGTATAGAAAAAACCATTTATTTTTAAAAAACATCGTAAGAAATGACCAAAATAAGGATTTACAAGCATTAGGTGGAGTTGGGTTATTTTTGAAATATTACTTTAGGTGTATAGGGATGGGTGAACAAATATTTCGATAAAATCCTATTTATTGTCCGTACCTTTGTGGTATGGATAGTCATCAACAACATTCGCAACTATTAGCCAATCTGGGCATCGAGAACCTCAATCCGATGCAGGTTGCGGCACAAAAAGCTATCACGGCTCGCAATAGCGATACGCTTCTTCTTGCACCTACTGGTTCGGGCAAAACATTGGGTTTTTTATTGCCTGTTTTTCAATTACTTAAAGCAGAGCAAACAAAAGTTCAGTGCTTGGTACTGGCACCTTCTCGTGAGTTGGCGATGCAGATTGAGCAGGTTTGGCGAAAAATGGCAACAGGTTTTAAGGTAAATGTTTTCTACGGCGGACACCCGATGGCTACCGAAATACAAAACTTATCGACTCCACCAGCTTTATTGATAGGAACCCCTGGTCGAATTGCCGACCATATTACCCGTAAGACTTTTGAGCTTGACGGAATCATGACGTTGGTGCTTGATGAATTCGATAAATCGTTGGATTTGGGTTTTCATGAACAAATGTCTTTTATTATCGGAAATTTACCGAACCTCAATAAAAGAGTACTGGTTTCGGCAACGGCAGGTATTGAAATTCCAGAATTTACGGGTTTGACCGAACCGAATGTTTTAAATTTTCTACCAGAAAAAAGTGCCGAAAATGAGCAACTGACGATGAAGTTGGTGATTTCGGATGAAAAAGATAAACTTGATACGGTATTTGATTTGGTTTGCTCGCTCAATTCTGAAGCGGCTTTGATTTTCTGTAATCATCGAGATGCGGCCGAGCGAACGAGTGAATTTTTGAACCAAAAGGGTATTGTAGCAACATTCTACCACGGTGGAATGGAGCAGGATGCCCGTGAACGTGCGTTGATTCGCTTCAGAAATGGTAGTGTAAATTATTTAGTCACGACCGATTTGGCGGCTCGTGGTTTGGATATTCCTGAAATGAAGCACGTTATTCATTATCATTTGCCGTTGCAAGCTCACGAATTTGTGCATCGCAATGGCCGTACAGCACGGATGCACGCTTCGGGAACGTCGTATCTGATTTTTAGTAGAGATGAAGAACGCCCTGCTTATGTTGATAAAAACTTGGAGGAATTGGTACTTTCCAGACGCTATCCGTTGCCACAACTTCCTGAATATCAGACACTTTACATTAGTGGAGGAAAGAAAAATAAACTCAATAAAATAGATATTGTAGGGTTTTTATCACAAAAAGGCCAACTCGAAAAAGGCGATTTGGGGCTTATCGAAGTGAAAGATTTTACGTCGTTTGCAGCCGTAAAACGCACAAAAGTAAATACACTCTTGCAACTTATCAGAGAAGAAAAGATGAAAGGGAAAAAGTATAAAATTGAAATTGCGAGGTAATTTTTTATAGTTTACAGTAATGCTGGTAGTTACTCAGTTTATAATTTGCATGAAGCAAAAGCGGTCAAAATTTTAAATTTTGACCGCTTTTGCTTATTCTTCTATCGACTACGACTATTTACCATAATTAATTTCTTCTACCCCTTCCCTCGCTACGGCTGCTGCCATCGTTTGAAGGTCTTTCGCTGCGTTCGCTACGGCCAGCTTCCGAGCTACGCTCTCCACGTTCACGGTTTTCTTCTGACGTATTTGGCATACTACGCTCGCTACGGTTTGATTCTATTCCACTGCCACGACCATAATTATCCGAACGGCTTTCGCCTGTGTTTGGGCGATTATTTCTTGAATCGTTCCCGTATTCACGTGGGCTACGGTCGGTAGGTATTGGCGTAACAGGTGAGTTTTCGCTTCCACCCCTCGAACCACGCTCATTGTTGCTCCAATCTGGGCGACTGCTTCGGCTATTATCGTTGCTTCTTGAGCTACGCTCATTGTTATTCCAGTCGGGGCGAGAATTACGATTATTGTCATAGCCATCTCTCGATGAGCGACCATTGTTATTCCAGTCTCTTGATGTACGGTTGTCGTAGCGACCGCCTTCATAACTACGAGAATTATTATTGCTGCGATAACGGCTACGTTCACTATAATACTCACGGCCTACACGATTTCGGTCGTTTCTGTACCAACCATTGTAGTTGGGGCGAGGAACATAACCTAAACGGATGTTACCGAAACCACGGCGGTCGAAACGATAGAAATCAAATCCACCTTGATAGTACCAACGAGGATAGCCACGAAGGTCATTCCAAGCCATATCAAAGCCATAGAATCTACGGTCATAGTCATATAGCTCGATACCAACCTGGCGGTTGAGGTATGCTACATCGTCCCAGATTTCCTGTTGTTCCCAACGATTAAATATTCCATCCGATAAGTAGGCATATTCTTTACGTTCTACATCTTCCAAACGTCGATATAAACGGTTAGCTTCATTACGGGTGATAAGGCCATTCTGAATACCATTGCTGATACGCACTCGGATATCCCAATGCCAGTCAAACTCATCATCGTAATAATAGCGGTCATCATCATAGCCGTAACCATTGCCATAGTTATCATAAACACCACCACCGTATTGTGCATTTGCCGAAAGAATAGTTGTGAATACCATCATTGCGGCTATCATGAAGTTTCTCATCGTCTTATAGAATTATTTGTTAATTTATACTTTAGATGCAGAAAGGTATCAAAAGGTTTGCAACTGATTTGTTAATTGATTGTTAATAGGACTTTGTTTTTTGTAAGTAATTGATTATAAGTTTTTTAAATAAATTTAGCAATAATTTTTTGTTAAACTGCAAGATAAGTTTTTAAATTGTCAATAGTGCGAAGTTTATTTTTAAACTCATGCTATTTAATAGGCTAAAAACCTGTCTTACTTTTCAATCTTGTTTACAATTTTGTGTATGTTTGCTAAACCATTTTTCATCACTCAAACGCATAAACCTTTTTTATGAAATCTTTTTGTTTACTTTTTTTACTGTCCTTCCCAATATTTGCCCAAAAAACGGTTTCGAGTAAATTTTCGGTTACCGAGATTACTCGTTTTCAACAGCAAGCTAAGCGAGTAAACATCATTCGTGATAACTGGGGGATTCCGCACATTTATGGAAAATCCGATGCTGATGCCGTTTTTGGTTTGCTCTACGCCCAATGCGAAGATGATTTCAAGCGAGTAGAAATGAATTATATCGAAAAATTGGGTAGAATGTCCGAAATTAAAGGAGAATCCAGTCTTTACGATGATTTACAAATAAAATTGCTGATTGATACAACCGATGCCATTGCCGACTATAACAAAGCTGAGCCGTGGATGAAAAAACTACTTAATGCCTATGCCGATGGTATAAACTTTTATTTACACACGCACCCCAATACAAAACCTGCCTTGCTGACTCGCTTTAAACCGTGGTATCCACTTTTGTGGACGGATGGGAGCATTGGGGCAATTAGCACGGCTGATATTACAACGGCTGAATTGAAGAATTTCTACTCAGGTGATAAAGTTACTTACACCGCCGAACCTAAAGACCCCGAAAATCAAACAGGTTCAAATGGTTTTGCTTTTTCGCCTAAAATCACGGCTTCGGGAAATGCTATCTTGTACATCAATCCGCACGTAACGTTTTATTTCAGACCCGAAGTACAAGTAACGAGCGAAGAGGGGTTAAACGCTTACGGTGCAGTAACTTGGGGACAGATATTTGTTTATCAAGGCTTTAACGATTATTGTGGTTGGATGCATACTTCGTGCAATGTGGATGTAGCTGATGTTTATGCCGAGAAAATTACGAAAAAAGGAGAGAAATATTTCTATGAATACGATAAACAATTAAAACCAGTTACTGAGAAAAAGATAAGAATCAGTTATAAAGATGGCGATGCTCTGAAAACCAAAATTTTCACAACTTATGCTACACATCATGGACCGATTATGGCAAAACGTAATGACCAGTGGATTAGCCTAAAATCATATAATCGTTCAATGACGAGTCTGATTCAGAGTTGGAAACGTACGAAAGCCAAAGGTTTTGAAGATTACAAAAAGACAATGGACTTACGAGCGAATACGTCAAACAGTACCGTTTTTGCCGATAATAAAGGAAATATTGCTTATTGGCACGGCAACTTTGTGCCTGTACGTGATAAAAAACTCAATTGGGCAAAAGTAATTGACGGAAGCACATCGGCCACCGAATGGAAAGGCTTACATACAGTTGACGAAACAGTTCATGTGTATAACCCAGCGAATGGTTGGTTGCAAAATTGTAATTCTACACCATTTTCAGCAGCAGGAGCGATGAGTCCGAAGAAAGCAGATTACCCTCCCTATATGGCACCCGATGGAGAGAATTTTAGAGGTGTAAATGCCGTGAAGGTTTTGGATAAAGAAAAAAGCTATACAATTGATAAAGTGATTGCAGCAGGTTATGATACAAATTTGGCGGCTTTCGAAGTCTTGATTCCGTCGTTGATTAATGTTTTCGAGAAAAATGTAAAACCTACCGATTCGCTTTATGCTGCTTTGAGCGAGCCAATCGCTGAGCTGAAAAAATGGAATTATCATTCATCAGAAACTTCAGTAGCTACTACGTTGGCGATAGAATGGGCAGGGAAATTGAGTACGACTCTACAAAAATTGTATATCGATGAAGGTGAAGACGACCAAGTAGCTAACGTAAAACGATTTGCGGCATCGGCCACGCCTGAGCAGGTCTTACCGCCATTATTGACGGTGGTTAATGATTTGAAAAAGAAATTTGGCAAATGGCAAATGCCGTGGGGCGAAATCAATCGTTACCAAAGAATTTCGTCAGATATTCAGCAAAAGTACGATGATGCACAGCCGAGTGTTCCCGTGGGTTTTGCTTCGGCATTGTGGGGAATGTTGCCTTCGTACAATAGTCGTTATTATCCATCCACCCAAAAACGCTACGGTGTGAGTGGCAATAGTTTTATTTGTGCCGTAGAATTTGGCCCAAAAATCAAGGCAAAATCATTGTTGGCTGGTGGCGAAAGTGGCAACCCAAGCTCAAAACATTTCAACGACCAACTCGAGATGTACACCAAAGGTAAATTCAAAGATGTACTTTTTTATAAAGAAGATGTATTGAAAAATGCCGAACGGACTTATCATCCAGGGGAATGATGTTCATTTTTTAAAGTCTATCAAAAATATGTAAATGTCGAGAAGTTAAGTTGATTCTGAAATAAGTCGTTTTAATGACTATTTCTAAGGAGTATTACATTTTGAGAATACTATGCACGAATCCAGCCTAACAATATTAACTATTAAGATAAACGTGATTTGCATTTTGGGGGGTTGTAAATTTGAGTAATTTGTTATCTAAAAAGTGTATGTTTTCCCAATGAAACAAATGAATGTAGACAATAATAAATATTTAAAAATATTATTTTTTTTCTTACTTTTTTATAAATCTTCTTTTGCACAATTAGGGCCTACGAAAGAAATTTCAACAAACTATTTAATAGAATCACAATCTCCTTCAATCAGACTAAGTGATTCGTTAATTTGTGCGGGTGAGGCTATTTATATTTCACTCACTCCGACACCAGATTCTTATAATTATTTATTTGAAGCAATAAATAGTACTACAAACGAGGTGACTTATTTAAATATAATTTCTAAAACTGCTTCAACTTATACTCGTTTTGGAATCGATACAAAGACGTTATCAGAAATTACCCAAACTCAAATTTATAAAATTCGATTATCGGTCTATGGTTATTATAATAATTTGCTTGAAACAGTAATTTTAGACCAAAAATTGATAATAAATCCAACCCCAAAACTATCTCTTAATTTTCGAGAAACTCAAACTGATGATGATAGGACATTAGGAGATTTAATCCCAATTAATTTTATAAGAACGAGGGGGAAATTACCGTTCTCTTATATTATTGATGATACATTGAAGGTAAATATGCCTGTTGATACATTTACCTACATGTACAATAGAAAGACGTCGAATCATTATATATTAGATGCTCTGACTGATGCCAATGGCTGTACTAATACTATTGACTATTATAGTCATACTGGAAGTTATACGGATTATCAAGTATTTCCTAAAATTAACGAACGAAGAGTTATAGATGGTTTAAATGCAAGTAAGTTTTTTTGTAAAAGTGAGGTGATGGAAGTCCGTTTAAAGATTAAGGGAATTGTACCACCACATGTAACATTTATACCTAAATATCGGTCATACTACAATAGTTATTGGCAGAACTTACCTGTTATTCTTGATTCGGCAGGTATTTATCTTATTCAATTGCCGAATAATATTGAGCCAGGCACCTATATTCTCACCTTCGAACCTAATGATTCTAAATACAGTGTAGATTTAGGTTATGAGTTTGAAGATAGATTTGAAATTGTGGAAAGGATTAAGGGATTAATTTATTCAAATGGGGATATTAAAATTAATAAAAATGAAGCCTTTTCTTTGAAAGTCGCTTTAAATGGTAGGGGTTTGAATCCTACAAGTATAAATTATTATGAAGTTATTCTGAAAACTAATTTTGGTAATCGAATAAAGATAAATATGCACTTGTTGGATAATTATGTGAGGATAGATACCTTAACAAGAACAACAACTTTTTTTATAGAAAGTATTAAGCTAAAAGGGAAAGAGAACAAGAGGTTTGAATTTTGTGAATCCTCTATTTTAGAGGGACAGGTAACTGTTGAGGTTTTTGATAGAGGCTCAAAAGATATAAATATTACTTATGCTTATGTATTAGGCAATAATTGCTCTAATCGTAAAATTAGAGTTGAATATGCTCCCATTGGTATAAATTCGACTATTGATTTTAAAATTCAGCTAAAGGCTTTATACTCAAGCTATGAGGATGAAAGTGCTTTTATTGATATTCCAACAACAACTTACTCAAATAATACATTGGAAGGTGTACTTCCATTTGATACCCTTTATAATAGTTATGAGGTCAGAGTAGTTTCCGTTTCTAATAATTTATATGGACAAAAATATTATGCAAGTATATTTAACTTGGGGCAACCACCAGTCTTTCAAATTTCAGGAGAAGCTTTTGTGACGCCAAATCAAACTCCATCATTTTATGTAATGAATACTAAAGGAGGTTTTGATGGGTATTATTATTCCGTTGCATTCACAAGCAATGGATATAATTGGTCATTTCCATCCCTGCGTTATGAAGCTAAAAATGAGTTTTTTTTACCATTACCTCCTAATCTAACTTCACTTCAAAACTTTGTTATTGCTGCTAATGGCATATCGGGTGGGAGTTGCGGAAATGTGGCTTTTACTGGCTCTGTAAAAATTAATGTTGTTCAAAACTCGCCAATTCAAATTTCATTAACAAGTAATCCAATCGTTTGTGAAGGTAAGATGTTTTATTTTAATTATAATTTGGGAAATGTATTTACCAAATCAAACACCTATAAAGTTCGGTATACTAAAGTAGGGAATCCATCTGTAATAGTATATTCACAACCAATAAATTTATATACTCAAACGGGACAGGGTTATGGTATTTATGGCACTGGTGTAGGTATTCCTTTTGAATTGGATACTGATTATTATGTGTATTTAGTCTCAGAAAATCCCTTTGCTATTAGTGAACCAATTTTAATTCATACAGTAGCATACCCAAAAATAAGTGAGAATAATAACGCTGCAAGTGCCGATTTGTTTGAAGAGGGAATAGTAGAACAAAACTTACATTTCTATGGAACTCCGCCTTTTAAAATTAAATATTTTGATGGAGATTTCACAAGGGAATTTACCGCAAATACACATGATTATTTATTTAGACCCTACAATAACTTTTCAAACACAAGAAGTTTGAAAGACTCTCGGTACAAAATAAAAATTAAATCTATTGAAGATGCTCATTGTCTTTCTTATGAACCGTTTTACGCTAATTTTACCTATTCAAGCAATTATTTTTTACCCAAAACACAAGCTCCAATCATCATATTTCCACCTAATAAATTAGAAGTTTGTCAAGGGGCAACTGTTAGATTTCCTTTTAAAAAAGACAATTCAGTTTCTAATATTGTTTTACAATTTTATCATCCAACTGAAAAAGTATTCTATGATTTGAATACTTTTATTGGTGCTGACACTATAGTCTTAAATGCTATACAAAATATTCCTACCAATAAACCAATTTTTTTCCGAATAAAAGGTATAAAAGACAATCAAATTGTATTTAGCACATCTACGCATAATTTTATTACTTTTTTCGATAGTGCGATAGCACCAACAGCAACGCTTGTATCACAAACTTTAGCATATAAAACAGACATACAGGATTTTAGTCTAAAAGTCGATTTTACAGGTTCTGCACCTTGGACATTGAACTATAGCCTTAATGGTAAAAGAAAAGAAATTACAACCGATACAAGCCCTTATTATTTAAAGGTAAATACTGGATATAATCAGTATTCTCATATAATTGTTTTAAATAATGCCAAGAATGCTTGTGGGGTTGGAAGTGCAATAGGAACGGTAAGGTTAATAAGGGCAAATTTTGATGCTTACCCCGAAGTAAATTACTATGAAAATTTGTGCAAACTTTCAAAAGTCGATTTTACCATTGTTGGGGTTGGAAATTTTCCTAACAATACAAAGCTTTATTTTGTTTCAGAAAATTTGGATAAACCTGATAATGTTTATGAAGTTCCGTTCACACGAAAAGGAGGAAACCTTGTGGAAGTAACTATTCCTGAATATTTACCAAGTGGGATAGATAAAAACCACCCTAAAACCTATAAGATTAGAGCGGTCTGTACTTCTCCTACACTTGAAGGCGATTTTTTTAAGTTATACAATAATGAGGTTCTTAAAGTAAATCTGTGGGGCGTAAAACCTATTGTAACAGTAACTGGGTCTAAAACGATTGTCAAAGGAGATTCTGCAATTATTATGTTCAGCATGGATAAATATGTTGAAGGAACATCCTTTACTTTTAATAATTGGACTTATAACTTTTATGATAAAACGTATGAAATGATTGTAAAACCTACAAAAGATACCACATTTACACTAACTTCTGCCAGTCATCCCGTTTGTGGTGCTGATATAGGTAATCCTGCGGAAGCGATTATTACAGTAAGACTTTGTCCATTAGAATTAAATTTGAATAATGATATTAATGGCATCGCTAAAAAATACCAAGCAGGAAAAATAGAGGCATTAAATAAACTGTTAAATAATGCTCGAATTGATTACAATGGAGAAAAATCAGTTTTATTAATGCCTGGCTTTGAGTCAACACAAGGTAGTATTTTTAAAGCACAAATTACACCTTGTATTAATCAGAACTTACCTTAAAAACAGATACTTAATAGTAAAGACAAAATTTAAGATAGCCTGAGTGGAAATTCAATCAATGTGTCAGGCATTCGATATTGACTGCCGTGATTATAAAGGCATCTGAAAATAACTTTTGAGTAGTTTTATTTTAAGAGATATATTCACATTGCTATTGTGTTTCGTATGTAAAAATCGTAGCACAAATTTTAAACGCAAATAAATATATATCCAAAAAAATTTAAGTTTTTTTCAGAGCATCTGCACTCGCTTTTGGTAGGATGGTGTCATCTTGCGATAAAGACACCGTTAGTGTTGTAAAACCAGATTTCACATTCTACGCTCTTACTTACTGATGGCAAACAATTGTTGAAAATCAATGATATGAATTCAGAAAAGGCAACAGCAACTGTTTTAATGACCAATTATGCCCTCACAGCTATTGACTTCCGACCTACTACTGGCGAGTTGTATAGCGTAAGTACCATGAATCGTCTGTATGTAATTAATCAAGAAATTGGAGCAGCAAGAATAATTGGAATGGCGGTATTTAGCCCTTTGATATTGGTAGTAGAAGTGGAATGGCTTATATGGCTTTGAAAGTTGGTCCAAGCTCAAACAGCTATATATTCGATAAATTTTGTGACAGGTGTAGTAACAAAAGTTGCCGATTTAATCGTTTCAGGAAGAGCATTTGCTATCGGAACAGGGTTCTAACTCTCGGTTTTGAAACATAAATATGCTAAAATAGAAGGGCGATAATTCAGTGTATCGCCCTTCATTTATTAATTTATTACTTAAAATTGTACAGCCCCCGAGTATTGTAGCGTAGCAATTGCCTTTTCGTACTTCGATTTGAGACTTTCAAGTTTAGTTCTCATATCAATCAACTTCGTTTCTCTCGAATTTATCAAAAACAAGGTACTTTCACCGATTAAAAATTTCTGTCTTTCGGCTGCCAGTAATTTTTCTTGATTGGTGTTTGCTATGATTTGAAATTCAATTTGTTTTGCCAAATTAACTACTTCATTGTAGGCACTTTCGACGGCAATTCTTAATTCTCTTCCAACAATATCTTTTTCGAAATTTGTCTGTAATTGCTTAATTCTTACCGATTGTAGTTTTCCTCGCTCTTTTCTGAGAAAAATAGGCATTTCAAAATTTACACCAAATTTGTGGTTATTGAGTAGGAAACCACTCGCTACTGAACCTTCTTTCTGATACCCTGCTGGCACACGGAGTAAGTTGAAATTTACATCAAATTTGGGTTTCAACATTTCAATTCTAAACTTCTCTTCGATTTGAAGTTGCTTTTGTTTCAGAATGATTTTGGCAATTTCAGGGTGATTTTGTTCCAAATTTTTTAGAATATCATCAACTTTTTGGCGTTCGATTGCCATTGGGTTAATAGTTTGTGGAATAAAATTGGCATCTAATTCGAGTGGTTGTTCGTTTTTGTTCCAAAGGTAATTAGAGATAGCCAACGCTCCATTTCTAAATTCTAATCTTGATTGTTCAAGAATAACCTGTCTATCTTGCACTGTAATGGCCGCTTCTACGCTATCAATGGAAGCAATTTCTCCTATTCTGGCACGTTCACTCGTTAATTTAAATCGGTCTTGTGCCATTTGGTAAGATTCTTCGTTGAGCTTGAGTGTTTGGTAACTCAAATACCACTCCCAATAATCTTTGGCAGCCGAGAAAATAAATTTGTTAATGATTTTTTGTCGTTCGGCTTGGGCAATATTATTGAGGAGTTTGGCTTGAAGTAAGGTATTTCTGCGAGCATCTATCAAAAGACCTTGTCCGAGTGGAACACTTACACCGCTAAAAATTAAACCAGCTGATTCGTCGCTGCGTAATCTTGTGCCGTTGTTTTGCTCATAACCTCCTTTTATCTCAATTCCGCTGTAAATTGGTACTTTCAAGGTGCTTTCAAAACGATTATAGTAATCTTTGCCATCGAGAGCTTTTCTATCAAAATTCGTGGACAGTTTTGGGTCAAATTGCCCACGAGCTTGCATCATTTCGGCTTTGGCATCATCAATATATAAATTTGCCTGTTTGATTACTGGGTGATTTTTGAGAATAATTTCTTGAAAATCCTGAAAGCTAAAGACCTCTGTTTTTTGTGAAAATGACCGAAAAGTAGTCAGATTCAAGACAAAAACCAGCAAAAAGACTGTTTGCGGAGAAATATATCGTTTTATTGGTTTTATCATTTCTGTTAATGGACTTTATTTTAACGTTGGCAGGTAACCCCACTATGGGTTTACATCCTACCAGTGTTTTATAAATATTTTATTTTTTAGTAGCCGTTTCTTTATTTGTTTTTTCTCCTTCTTCAGGAGCTTCTTTGAGGCTCGGTGGGAAGGCATTTAACTGACGCCAGATTTCGTACCAAACGGGTACATCATCGAGCATAATCCAACCATAAACGCCCGAACCAACCCTGAGTTGCTTAGGCCAATTACCACTGTCGGGCGTTACAAGTAAGCGATATTGGCCATTTTTGCTGTCAATCATATCAATTACTTTCACTTTTCCTGCGAAAGTTCCGACCGAAACCGACGGCCAACCCGAAAACTGAATGGCTGGCCAACCTTCAAATTCTAAACGAGCAATGCGGCCTTGCTGAATCAACGGAACGTCCATTGCATTGACGTATAATTCAACCGCCAAGTCTGGATTGATTGGCTGAAGCGTACAAATCGACTCGGTTTCTTTAAGTGTTTCGCCAATACCTGCCTTTAAAGCCTTTACAACGTAGCCTTCTTGCGGAGCTCTAACGACATACATGTTTCGGCGAATATCCACACTCGCTTGTTTGTTGACAATTTTTGAAATCTCCGATTGCCCATCCGAGATAGATGCCAAAGCCGAACTTCTATCTGAGCGAGCTTTGGCGATTTTTTCGGCATATTCGGCATTGATTGAGTTAAGTTCGATTTGACTATTGATGAGTTCTTGCTTCGAAATCGCTAATTTATTTTGTACCGAAATAAGTTTATTCTGTGTTTCTTGTACTTTTAAACGTCGAGTTTCGATTTCGTTGAGCGAGACAATTCCTTGTTTTTCTTGCGTCAGACCACGGTCGAGTCGGTCTTGGGCGATTTTTACTTGTAATTTTTCTGCCTGAATATCAGCACTATCAGCGTTTACTTTAGCTCGGTTTTGTTTGACCTTATTTCGGGCTTTTTCGAGGCTCAATTGCCAGTTTTGCGATAACGCATCAATTTGTTTCTGTAAAGCATCAGCTTTAGCTTCGTAACTGTCAAGTGCTTCCTTTTTTGCTTGAAGCTGTTCGTTGAGTCGGAGTGGGAGTTGGGGGTCAAAATATTCATCTTTCAATTCGGAAAGTATTACGAGTGTATCGCCTTTCTTAACGAGCTGTCCTTCGGCAATATTCCACTTTTCAATTCTTCCTGCAATAACGTTTTGAATACTCTGCGGGCGTTCTGATGGACTCAAGGCTGTAAGTGTACCTTTACCGTTGATATTTTGTTGCCACGGTAAAAACAGAACAATGATAAAAATAATGAAAAAGCCCAAAAGCCAACGTTTCAGCACATGGGTGCTTTTTGGAGTGCTTACTAATTCTTGTATGTAGGCATTACTCGACTCTTTGACCGATTCTGGCACTACATTATTTGATAAGTTTAACATATTTCTTTGGCTCAATTAAAATATTTTAAATGATTTTCTGTGAAACAAGTGCGTGATTATCAGCGATATACGTACACATTGTTTATTAAGCCTATCAATGTAAATAATTTTGAAAAGCTGGATTTGTTTTTAAAATTTCGTATTTACCTTCTTGTATAATCTGACCTTTATCCATCAAAATAACCTTATCGCACTTTTGCATAATACTTTCTTTTTTTGTTTCGATTATCACCGTTGTTGATTTATCGGATGAAAGAATAAAGGCAATGATGGCTTCCAACTCGGCTTGACTAAATGAGTCGAAACAGTTTGAGAGTATCAAAAGGCGTGGCTGCATGAGCAAACAACGAGCTAAAATAAGTTTGGTTTTGAAACTATCTGAAAACTGTCGTCCGCCCGATAAGATTTGAGTTTGAAGACCTTCTTTCAGTTTGCCGATGCTTTCGGTTAGTTGAAGGCCATCAAGCACTTCCTTGATTCTTACTCCAGTTAGCTCGGTTCGATTGAGCGAAATGTTTTCCATAATTGTACCATCGAAAATGGCATCAACAGTCTGATTTTTCTTCACATATTTAAAGAAATGCTCTTGTTGAATATCACGTATCGAAATGCCATCGTAAGCGATGAGTCCTTGATAATTTCCCAAAATTCCTGCTAAAACTTTCAAAAAAGTTTCTTTTCCTGAGCCATTCATGCCCGAAACCGCAATTTTTTCGGAAGGATTTACTTTCAAGTTGATGTTATTCAAGACATAATCTGGATTATCTTCAAATTTGTATCGGAGTCCCTTGAGTTCAATGCCGATTCCCTGTTTGCCACTATCCAAATGTCTCAAAACTCCTTTGTGGTTTTCGAGCGGAAGGTCAGAAATTTGCCCGAGCTTATCGACCGCCGTGAGTAAATCGAAAATTGAATCGAATGATAAAATCACTTTTTCGACCGAACTTACAACCAAAACTACTACGATTTCAGAAGCCACAAATTGCCCGATAGTAATTTGTAGATTGACAACTAAATATGTTCCCAAAATCAATAATCCGCCAACCACTAAAACCTTGAAAAACACGGCATTGTAAAACAAAACCAATAAGTAACTAAAGTATTTCTTGCGATATTTTAGGTAGTTACCCGATAAGTACTCCATTTTTTGCAACGGAAAATTTTGTCCTCCAACAATCTTAAACACCGATACCATGCGTGCCATGTCTTGTAGCCAATAAGCTATCTTAAATTTGTATTTCGACTTTATGATATTGGCATCGAGCAAGCTTTTACCATAAATTCGGATTACTACAAAAATGATTAAAACCGTGAGTAATGCAAAGCCAATAAATAAAGGGTGATAAGCCGAAAGTAGTAAAAGTCCAAAAATGATTTGAATAACAGCGGCCGTTACATCAATCAATATTTTTGGTAGTGTTTTTTGCACTGTTATGATGTCGAAAAAACGATTCATCAGTTCAGGTGGATAAAAATTTCGGAGTGCTTCGGTCTTGATGTGTGTAATGCGGTAGGTGTATTCAAAAGCCGATTTGATAAAAAGCCGCTCTTGCAAATACTCAACGATGGTTAACTGCATGACTTGCATGACTCCCGAAAGAATCAAAGCCAAAATAACCAAACCAATCAAGATATAGATGGAGCTAAAATAAACTCCTCCTTGCACAAAACCTATAATTGCCTGAATGCCCAGCGGTAAAGCCAAACTAATTGTACCAATCAGAATTGCATAGACGTAGATGGAGTAAATATCTCGGCGTTCGATGCGAAGCATACTAACCAAACGCTTGAATGGTGAAAGTTTAACGACTTCTTGACTCGCCTCATTGGAGATTGACTCTACTGGAAAGAATGTAAAAAGCTGGACTTTCTCGGAAGAAATGTCCAGCTTTTCGGTAATATTATTGATAGGTGATAAATTATCACCAACAATTTTAAAGACCTTTCTATCTTTATTTTTTTTACTCGGAATAAAAAAGTAAGCTTGCCCGCTTCCATCAAAAAGTAGAAATGGCGTGGTTGTTTTCTTCTCAAACTCTTTGATTTGCTCTACCGCAACCGAATTTTCGATGAGTAAAATACCTTTTTTTTCAATACTGTTGCGAAGTTCGCTGATAAATTCTTCGTTTGAATTAAATGGAATTCCACCAAAGCCCGCAAGGTTATTAAACTCAAAATATAAGGCTAAATTATCTAAGACTTTTCTTAATACTTCTTCATTCATGAGGCTACGATTTTCGGGATTTAGAGTAAACAAAAAATATTTTTGTCATCCTTAGTTCAAACAAACGTATAGACATTATTGTTCAAACCATCAAGACTTTAAAATACTAAAAATCAACTCTTCAATGACTAAAAAACTAATTTGTGTATTTTTTTCACTGCAAAATTTGAAGTTTTGTCGTTTTAATCCAAATTAGAATATCATTAGAAAGGTGTTTTTGCAATTTTTGAAAATACTGAATAAGTAAAAATACTCATTCGGTTTTTCATAAAATTAACCCATGAAACAGCTGAAAATTGATTAATATCTAATGTTACGCAATTTTTTTTAAAATCCGTAGGATTGTCTCATTTTGTAGCCGTCGATTAAAATCGACGGCTACAAAATGAATCGAGCCGATGGCTCTGCGTAACATCAGTTAATATTCTATTCGTTTTTGGAGATAGTTTTGCTTTTAAGGCCAAATAGCATTCGCATCGAAGAAAACGGTCGAATCAGAAAATGATAAATTATAAAAGCTACTCCGAAAGTGCCTGTAATCAAAATAATGAATTTTGAGATTACGTCAATGTCTAAATCGGCAATATAAAAACCAATTGTAATCGTAATGGTTTGGTGCAAAATGTAGAATGGGTAAACGGCCTGATTGGCGTATTCGACGAAGCGGTTTCGATAATTAAGATAATGTTTCGCAAAGCCACAAATCGCCAAAATCATGCACCAAATGTGAGTCATTTTTAAGAAACCATTCAAGATTAAAATCCAAATGCCATCTTCGGGAATTGCTCCAAAAACTGCGTCGTAAGTTTTGCTAAAGACAATTATATGAAGTGATAAAAATAAAAATAGCTTGCGTTTTTGCTCAATAATATTCCACGTAAAGTTCTGATTACTAACGATATAGCCGTAAATAAAGAAAAGCAGAGAAATCGTGAAGTTATACCAGTCTGCCGTCAGATTGTGCGTAGTTGGCCAGTCTTGTCGAAGAAAAATATAAGTAAGTGCCAGCGGAATAATGAGCAAAATTAGTTTTATAAAAGTTGTATTTTCGGGGGTTAAGAGTTGAATATTTCGCTTGCGAATCCAAACAAAAAGAGGGGTTAATAAAATAGAAAATACCCACAAATAAGCCACAAACCAAAGGTGATGCCAACTGAAACTACCTTCGGGATAGGCCACAAACTCAAAAACACTTGGATAAAATTCGGCATAAGACCCAGTGAAAACGTGCGTTTGAAGGCGTTCAAAATAGATTTGTGGCGGAACGATTACGAACATCCCGAAAGCCAGTGGCAGTAATAGTCTTTTGGTGCGTTCTCTTATAAACTGTAAACTCGTGCGAGATTTCATGGCAAAACTTACGCCTACGCCCGAAATGAAAAACAATAGCGAAAGCCGCCACGTATTAAAGAATTCCATCCAAATTTTAAAACCATTAGCAATGACGTTATTTTTTACATGCCAGTCCCAGCTCACGAAAAACATTCCGCTGTGATAAAAAATTAAGATTCCGAAGGCAATCACCCGAATCCAGTCAATGTAGTGTTGTCGATTTTTCATAATAATGTTTTTTCGACAAAGGTCTGCTCAAATGAAGTTTTTAGAAGTATTTTCTTATCATTAAGACGTTCGTTCTGATAAACTCGAACGCTGATTTAGCTCGATTTATATTCAGAAGGAGTCATTCCTGTGATTTTCTTGAAAGCAGTATTAAAGGCGGATTTTGAATTATAACCCACCATTTCGGCAATTTCTTCAATTTTTAGATGTGCATTTGCCGAATTTTTGAGTAAAACTTTGGCTTCTTCGATGCGGTATTGAGCAGTAAACTCAAAAAACGATTGCCCAAGCGATTCGTTGAGGATTTGTGAAAGATGGTGTTGCGAAACTGCCAATTTTTGAGCAAGTGAAGGCAATGAAAAACTTGAACTCAAAAAAGGTTTTTCGGTTTTCATTAAAGTTTGTAATTTTTCGAGCGTATTTTCTTGAATTTCATCAGTCAACGACGACTTTTCATATTTCTTGATTGGCTTTTGATTAAAAAACGTTGACTTATTGATTAGAATAAAGCTAATACCGTAAATAATGAGTGTGATATAAGCTGCTATAAAATGGTCGCCTAAATCATTTTCAAAAAGCAGTTTTGAACTCACAAAAACAACGATTGCTACAACCGAATAAATTGTTCCTTTTCTGCACCACGCTAATTCCGAATTTTTATTCGACCAAAAACTAAGTTGTTCATTATCAGCTTCTTTTCTCAACATCCAAAACCCTAAAACTACATAAATGCACATTTGCACTAACATCAATTCATTGACATAATTGCTGAGGAGATAAGCACTGCTGGGCAAATATCCTTTTTCGGGTAGCCACTCTAACTCCGCCCGATGATATGAACCAATGTAAGCATTGTATTTGGCGGGCAAACTTGCCACATAAAAAGTGATAGTTTTATAAATTGTATAGAAAACAAAAGGAAAAAAATGCAGTAAATCTGATTTTTTGAAAGGTTTTTGCAGGAAACTTCGATGATATAAATAAATGAGCGGAGCAAACAAAAAATTGGTAGGTTCGGCAAAATCAATGAGCCAAATGACCCAAAACATATAATTGGTGTAGCACAGTAAAATCTCAGTAAGAGCAGCTGCAAAAGCAACCAATAATGCTCCCAAATAACGATTGGCTAAAAGGTTTCCTTGTTTGTTGAAGACGAAAAAATATGTCAAAAATATGGACTGAATGACACCGAGGAATATAAAAAGTGCGTAAATATCAATCTTTATCGGAAGTGTCTGAGGCATTTTTGAGATTAGTTTGCCCAAATTTATGATATATTTTTCACTTTCCTATCAAGCTCTTCGCAAAGTCGAGAGCGGTGTCTTCGCCCGCCAGAAAATCAGCATAGTTTTGTCGAACTTCATATTTTGGTTTTAAATAAAGCTCATTGGTGGCGTTGTAGTTGATTTTGAGGAGTGGCAAACTTACCGTAAATTTTGTGTTTGGTAGCGTAAAAGAAGTGAATTTTCCAGCCGAAGAACCATCGGCCGCTCCACCGCAGGTTGTACCGATGAGCCTGACGTTTTCTTGATTTTGAAGGTGAGCAGCTAAATAAACTGCCGTAGAAAAAGTGCCTTCATTAACCAAAACAAAGACATTTCCTCTGAACTGAAAATCATTGATAGGTTCATGAAACCGATTAACCGAAAGGGCTTTTTTCTTGTCTTTGATAGTCGGGCTACTACTGATTTGGTATTTTGTGAATGGCTTTTCCAGTAAATACTTCAGTAGTTCATCGGCATAATCAAGCCCACCGCCAGCGTTATTTCTGACATCAATTAGTAAGTTTTTTGATTGTTTTTCAGCAATTTTCTTGAAAATATTCTGAATTTCGTTGTGAAAATTGCCATTTTCAAATTCGTTTCCATCAAAACTTCTGATACGCAGAATGGAGGTTTTGGCGGTGTTTTCGCTTAGATAAATGTTTTTATAAAAATCAGCATTTCGGATAGGGTTTCGCTCGGCTTCCATTTCTCGCAAATACGCCAAAGGCTGGGTTTTTACACTAATTTTCTTTTCTTCATTCTTGATTCTTACTTTTAAATGTAGTTCGTCTTGTTCATCAAAAAAAAGATAGAGCAATCGTCTGAAATTGCGTTGGAGATAATACGTTTCTACATCGGTGTTTTGCCCATCACCGTTTTGGAAAGTGTATTTAGAAAGGTTTTTGAGCAGTTTGGGCATCGGAATATCTTCGATTGCCGTAATTTCTGTGCCTTTTATGAGTAAACTATTCTCAGATAAGTTTCTTGAAACATAAACTTTATCGCCAAAAATTATCACATCCATTGGCAAAAATTGGGGGTTTACATTATTGGGTTTAATGAGGCGTTCGTCAACCAAAATCGAAGTATGTCCGCACCGAATGGCACGAGTCAGATTGAGTAAATGAGCAAAAGTTTGTTTCACGGCAAGCGTTCGCTCAACTTTGTATAATGAGTCATAAATCTGCTGAAAACGATTTTGCTCAATAAATTTATAAGGATTTGGGTGAATTTCTTCGATGCGTTCTTTCAAAAAAGCCAAATCGGCTCGTAGTTCGATAGGAGAGAAGGTTTGCCCAAAACTCTTCGTAAAGCTAAAAATGAAACAAATAAGGAGAATTTTGGGCATTTTTGAATCTGGGCGAAATACGTTTCTTTCTTAACGAAAAATGGGTGATATTATTTCTTACCATTAAGGCACTAAGAAACACTAAGTGTGACAGAAAAAAAACTTAGTGGTCCTTAGTCCCTTAGTGGTAAAAAATCAACTATATCTATCATTTCGCCACGGATAGGCCGTATTTGAATACCCTCTTTCTTCCCAAAAACCTAACTTGTTTTTTGGTAAAAACTCAATTCTTTTTATCCATTTAGAGCCTTTCCATGCGTAAAGTTGAGGCGTAATCATGCGAGCGGGGCCACCGTGTTCTTTTGCTAAAGGTTCGTCATAAACCGTGTGGGCAATCAAAACATCGGGTTTTAGTGCTTCTTCCAGCGAAACATTAGTTGTATAGGTATCGTAGCCGTAGCACATGATGTGCGTAGCCGTTTCTTTGGGCTGTACGAGTGCTGCCAAATCAATCAAACGAACGCCTTTCCAAACCATGTCCATCTTCGACCACGTGGTGACGCAGTGAAAATCGCTGGTGTCTTCTATCTGTGGCAACGCCATGAAATCTTCCCAAGTTAGTACAACAGGGTTTTCAACTTCTCCGTTGATTGTTAATCGCCAACGGTCGGTCGTAATATCGGGATGATACCCCAAATCAAGTACAGGCCATTTTACGGTAAGGGTCTGACCAACAGGTAATTGTGGCATTCCGTGTCGGTTGGTTGCTCCTTTTCCCATCGGCTTATCATCGGCCATTGATGGGGTAGTTTTCATTTTATCTTCAAACCGAGCTTTAAGTTTCATACGAGCCTCAATGATTCGGTCGAGTTTGCTTTGTTCTTCCATTATTTTTTGATGAGTGAATGTGCGTTTTTGGACTCATATCGTACAGATATAAACACCCAAGTCATATATTTAGTTTGGACTGGTCATAATTTTAGAATCATTGTCCTTAGATGGTTATCTTATACATATGTCCATATTTTTGCAAAAAATACTAATTCCGAAAATATTTTGCCCAAGTTCGTGAGCCTTTTCTTAATTTTGCTTTAAAATTACACATCAAGTAGTATAAAACTTACAGCAGACTGAGTATAAAAACATGACAGAACCTTACATTGTCGGTATCACGGGCGGAAGTGCGTCGGGAAAAACATATTTTTTACATCAATTATTGGGAGCTTTTTCGGAGGAAGAAGTTTGCCTAATTTCGCAAGATAATTACTATCGTACACAAGAATTTGTACCGAAAGACCAAAACAATATAGAAAACTACGACCTTCCTGAAGCCATTGATTTTGAGTTGTATGCCCAGCATATCAACGACCTCAAAAAAGGTAAAACCGTTCAGCACAAAGAATATGTTTTCAATAACCCGAATGTTGTTCCAAAAATCTTGACTTTCAAACCTGCTCCAATCATTGTGGTTGAAGGAATTTTTGTTTTTCATTCACAAGAAGTATCAAAATTGCTCGATTTGAGAGTTTTTATTGATGCCCGTGAGCATATCAAAATCAAACGCCGCATCATTAGAGACAACAATGAGCGTGGCTATGACCTCACCGATGTACTTTATCGTTGGGAAAATCACGTAGCTCCGACTTACGAGAAATACATCGAACCAACAAAATACAGTGCCGACATTATTATCAACAATAAATTGCAATACGAAAAAGGGTTGGCGATTCTGACTTCGTTTCTTAAAACAAAACTTGTTTGATTTATTAATAAAATTCATCAAAAGAGGGTCTTTTCTTAATGAATCGACCCTCTTTTTGCTTAAAAACAGGCACGTTTTTTGCTTAAATCTGAGAAAGTTGGCTATTGAAATATTCAAAATTTACACAAATGAAACGTATCATCTCCTTCGCATTAGTGGCTCTTATCGGGGCTGTTATTTCCTGTAAAAAAATAAGTGACGAAGGAATTACTCCGCAACAAACCTCTCAATTGGCCAAATGTCCGCTCAAAAATGTTAATTCCGCAGCTGGCACACCCATTGCATCTTTTGAATATACACTTAATCGTATTAAACGAATTATCAATAAAGAAGATGGTGATATTGACGCCATATTTACTTATAATAGCAAAAATCAAATCGAAAAAATGACCATTTCTAACGGAAATGCCACGGAATCATACAGCGTAACCTACGTTTATGATGTTACTACGGGTAAAATTTCTAAAACCCGTACTTCGGTAAAAGATTATGAATTTCAAGTAAACGAATTTGTCTATGCGGGCGATAAACTCATAACCATCAATACGAGCTTAGATATTTTTGGTTATAAAGTAAAAGGTATTTCTCGGGTTGAATACACCAATGAAAATGTCTCGAAAGTTTATACTAAAATAGAAGGAGAACCCGAAATCATGGCTTACGAAGGCCTTAACTACGACACCAAAGTTCAGTTCTACCCCGATGGCTACCGTACGATGGCGTATGGTTTTATCGGTATTGCCAATAGCTATTTTGCATTTTTTGGTAAAAACAACCCAACTTCTATCAAAATCTATGATGATAATGGTAAAGTAGAGGAAGCTATAGAAACAGTTTATGAGTACAATAAAACGGGGATTCCGGCAAAAGCAACGAAGACCATCACCAAAGGCGAAAATAAGACTACACAGACTGTTGCCTACCAGTATATGTGTAATTGAGTTGAGGTAAGATAAACAAAGTCGAAGGAAAAACTGTTACTTTTGCAACAGCAAATTTTCCTATCAGTCTAAATTTCTCTTATGCAAAATATTCTTTTCTGGTTCAGAAACGATTTACGACTTCACGACAACGAGGCACTCATTCAAGCAACCAAGGCAGGAGATGTAATTCCTGTTTATGTTTTCGACGAACGCCATTTTCTTGATACGGCGTTTAGATTTAAGCGTTCAGGAGCCCTTAGAGTCAAATTTTTAATAGAATCAGTCGAAAATCTCCGAAAAAACCTTCAACAAATTGGTTCAGATTTAATCGTGAGAATAGGGAAGCCCGAAGAAATTTTGGCTAAAATGGCGTTAGATTTGAATGTTTCAGCAGTTTTTGCCAGTAAGGAGGTAACACAGGAAGAAACAACTATCGAAGCAAGTTTATCGAAAAAATTGAAACCACTCAATATCGAAATAGAATTGGTTTGGATGGCTACTCTCTATCACGCCCGTGATTTACCCTTTCAGATAAATTTTTTACCTGATGTTTTTACTGAGTTTCGAAAAAAGGTTGAACGGTCTGCCAAAATACGCTCAACTTTTGCAAAGCCAAAAGCTCTTCCGAAAATTGATAAATCTATCGAAATAGGGGTCATTCCTACGCTAAAACAACTCGGCTACGACAGTAATTTAAAAGCAGATAAACGTTCGGTTCTGACATTTGAAGGTGGAGAAACCGCCGCTTTGTATCGTCTTGATGAGTACGTTTGGGATGATGATTTATTAAAAAGCTACAAAGAAACTCGCAACGGCTTAATTGGAGCTGATTATTCCTCCAAGTTTTCGGCGTGGTTAAGTTTGGGTTGTATTTCGCCACGAACAATTTATGAAGAAGTAAAAAAATACGAAAAAGAGGTAACCGCCAACGATTCAACCTATTGGTTAATTTTTGAGCTTATTTGGCGGGATTATTTTCATTTTATTGCCTTGAAGTTTGGTACACGAATCTTTAAGCAAAGTGGTATCAGAAACGATTTAATGAAACCGTGGAAACGTGATACAGTTAGATTTGAAAAGTGGATAAATGGCGAAACGGGTGTGCCATTTATTGATGCAAATATGCGAGAATTACAGCAAACGGGCTTCATGTCGAATCGTGGTCGTCAGAATGTGGCCAGTTTCTTGACCAAAGATTTGGGTATTGACTGGACTTGGGGAGCGGCTTATTTCGAGAGTCAACTCATAGATTATGATGTTTGTAGTAACTGGGGGAATTGGAATTACGTAGCTGGTGTTGGTAACGACCCACGAGAAGACCGTTATTTTAATATTGGTCGCCAAGCCAATATGTATGACAGCCAAGGCGAATATGTAAAACTTTGGCTACCAGAATTAGCAAAAGTTCCAGCCGAAAAAGTACATTTTGCAGGACTTCTAAGTAGAGAAGAACAGAAAAAATATGAGGTAACATTGGGTGTAGATTATCCAAACCCAGTGATTGACGTGAAAAAATGGTTAAAATTTTAAAAAAAATCAACAATCGACATTAAAAATATCCGCTTGCTGAGTTTTTTATCCATTTATAACACTTAGGCACTTGCATATTATTTTCAAATCATTACATTTGAATCAAAATTTAACCAATTAAAAAAAACGAATTAAAGACAATGAACAAAAGCACACTCATCATCGTTGGTATCTTACTTATTTTCGGGATGTACGGATGTAGTTCTTATAACGGTTTGGTAGGAAAAGACCAAGACGTGAAAGGTAAATGGGCAAACGTACAAACACAATATCAACGCCGCTCAGACTTGATTCCGAACTTGGTAAATACTGTAAAAGGTGCTGCCGATTTTGAAAAAAGTACGCTTACTGCTGTCATTCAAGCTCGTGCGAGTGCAACAGCGGTAAATATCAAAGCTGACGACTTAACTCCTGCCAACATTCAGAAATTTCAGGCTGCCCAAGACCAATTAAGTGGTGCATTAAGCCGTTTGTTGGTTTCGGTTGAAAAATACCCAGATTTGAAAGCAAACCAAAACTTCTTGGAGCTTCAATCTCAGCTCGAAGGAACTGAAAACCGTATTGCAGTGGCTCGTAATGATTTTAATACGGCTGTACAGGGCTATAACTCATCGGCTTTATCATTCCCAACCGTAATTTTTGCTAAAATATTCGGTTTCGCTGAAAAAGGATTCTTCCAAGCATCTGATTCGGCACAAGCTGCTCCATCAGTTAAGTTTTAATTTAAAGTGATAAAATAGATTAATAGCGACGTCGCCTCCTGGGCAAAGTCGCTATTTCATCAAATTCTAAGAAATTAACAATGTTTTTGTCAGAAATTGAAAAAGAAAAGATTATAGCTGCCATCAAGCAAGCAGAACTTAATACTTCGGGCGAGATAAAGGTTCATGTAGAAAACCATTGCCCTAAAGGAAACCCATTTGAGCGAGCAAAACAGATATTTCAATATCTGAGCCTTAATACTACCGCTCAACGAAATGCTGTTTTATTTTACGTAGCTCACGGCGACCGTAAATTTGCAGTTTTGGGCGATATTGGTATCGACAAAGTTGTTCAACCTAATTTTTGGGAAAGTACTCGTGATACCTTACGTATGTATTTTGCTCAAGGCGATTTTAGTGGTGGCCTTCAAATGGGTATAAAAGAGGCAGGTTTTCAGCTAAAAAAATATTTTCCTTACCAAACTAATGACATTAACGAGATTGCAGATGATATTTCAACTCAGCAAATACCTTAATCTCAAACATCAGCTTCTCCAGCACTTTTCTATTAATTATCCGCACACGTTTAAAATTGACTTTGGCTATAATTCGACAAAGCCCTTAACTGATAATTAATAACTAATAACAATTGTGGTGGGCCACTAAAATCTTTCGATGCTTAACAGATTTTTTTTACTTCTTTTTTTTATACAAAGTTTTGCTTTTGCACAAGATATTCCGCAAAAGCCAAATCCGCCCAGGTTTGTCAATGACTTGGTAGGTGGACTATTAAGTCAAGGTGAAATAGACCAATTAGAGCAGAAGCTTAAGGCCTATAACGACTCAACTTCTACACAAATCGCCATTGTTATTGTCAACAGTGTCCAGCCCTACGATATTAGTGAATACGCTGTAAAACTTGGTAGAGAATGGGGAGTTGGTCAGAAGGATAAAAATAATGGTATTGTACTTCTATGGGCTCCAAGCGACAGAAAAGTTTTTATTGCCACAGGCTATGGTGTTGAAGGTGGCCTTACAGATGCTTATAGCAAACGTATCATTGAGGAAATAATTAAGCCTAATTTTAAGGAATCACGCTATTATCAAGGCCTTGATGAAGCAACAAATCGTATTTTTAAATATTTAGCGGGCGAATTCGATGCGGACCCATCTCCAGCTGCATCTACAACAAATACAGGGAGTTGGGAAGACCTGCTTTTGATGGTTGTTTTCTTTATTGTCGTGGTTGCACTCCTTTTAAGGCCAAGAAGCGGTGGTGATGATGGAGGTACATCGAACACAACATACACCAGCTGGGGTAGTTCATCTGGTAGCTCGTCGAGCGATTATGATAGTAGCAGCAGCAGTAGTAGCAGCAGTAGTGATTTTGGTGGTGGTAGTTTTGGTGGTGGTGGTGCTGGTGGGGACTATTAATACAATAAAAAAGGGGATTTTAATAAAAATCCCCTTTTTTATTGATTTCTTATTTATTCATTATGATTCCATCAACCTCAAAATTCTTCTTTTCACCAATAAATAACTTCTGCCAACCTTCTATTTTGTAAGTAGTAAGGTGATTTTTATCAAGTGTCATCAAAAGGTGTTTTTCTGACTGATACAAGTAATTTTTAGTTTGGAGAAAGGCTTCGATGTACTTGGTAGATTTATCGTCATTAAATATAATCTTTAATGACTTTACTGGTAAATCTTCCCCATCTTTGAGTGTGTAGAATGCTATTTGGGAATTTTCTTGTTTATTGTAGCTTAACTGATAGGATTGTTTATTTAAATCAGCTTGTAGAAACATTTCAAGCTCTTTTTGCCAATCAATTTTGTTTGTTTGAAGCACTTCCTTTTTATCTACTATTATTAAGTTTTTGTGCGTAAATGGCTGGTTTTTATTTAAAGCTGTTATTTGCTGAGTGATAAGCCCAGACAAATCGAAATATGTTTTTATAGAATTTTGTTTTTCGGATTCGTTACATCCTATTAAAAATAAGCTGATAAATAGCAATTTACGCATTTGATGGTGTTTTTTATGTTTGGCTCGGTATGCTAAAAGAATAACGTTCTTAGCGGTTTAAATGTTCCGACCAGCCGAAGTGATACTCTTTAAAAAAACTTAACCCCACCGCTATCGAGAGCAGTGGGGTAAGCGTCCATCTATTCAACCCTAACCTATTAAACTATGAAAACTTAATATTCTTCTTGAAAGTTGAGTCTTAACGACCT